>JAKDUG010000003.1 GCA_030457805.1 Psychroflexus sp. | reverse complement strand
TTTTAGATGCTGTTGTTCAAGTGAATGAAGCTCAAAAAACAATTCTTTTCCCAGAAATGAAAAATCACTTTATGGGTGATCTTAAAGGAAAGACAATTGGTATCTGGGGCTTGGCATTTAAACCTGAAACTGATGATATTAGAGAAGCTCCTTCTTTGTACATGATTGATAAACTCACTGAAGCTGGCGCTGAAGTCAAAGCCTTTGATCCTGAAGCCATGCCAAATGTGAAGTCTAAGATTGGTGGTCAAATCTCTTATTGCGATAGCATGTATGCGGCTTCAAAAGATGTTGATGCCCTTTTAATTTGTACGGAATGGAGTATTTTCAGAACGCCAGATTTCAAAAAACTTAAAGCAGAAATGAAGACGCCAGTTATCTTTGATGGGCGTAACTTATATGAAATTGAGGAAATGACAGAAGCTGGATTTAGATACAGCTCTATCGGAAGAAAACACGTTTAGATGAAAAAGACAATTTTAATCACAGGTGCAGCAGGCTTTTTGGGCTCTCACCTTTGTGATCGCTTTATAAAAGAAGATTATCACGTCATTGCGATGGATAATCTGATCACAGGAAACATCAAGAATATTGAGCATTTATTCCCTCTTGAGAACTTTGAATTCCACAATCACGATGTGACAAAATTTGTACATGTCGCTGGAGATTTAGACTATATCTTGCATTTTGCATCTCCTGCAAGTCCGATTGATTACCTGAAAATTCCAATTCAAACGCTCAAAGTTGGCTCTTTAGGAACACACAACCTTTTGGGGCTTGCCAAACAAAAAGATGCCCGCATTCTTATTGCCAGCACATCTGAAGTATACGGTGATCCATTAGTGCATCCGCAAACAGAGGATTACTACGGCAATGTCAATACCATTGGCCCACGTGGTGTTTATGATGAGGCCAAGCGCTTTCAAGAATCCATCACAATGGCTTACCACCGTTTTCACGGTTTAGAAACGCGCATTGTTCGCATATTCAACACCTATGGCCCACGCATGCGCCTGAATGATGGCCGCGTGATTCCTGCATTCATTGGTCAAGCTTTAAGGGGTGAAGACCTGACTGTTTTTGGAGATGGCTCTCAAACGCGTTCATTTTGCTACGTCGATGACCAAGTGGAAGGCATTTACAGGCTTTTATTAAGTGAATATATAGAACCTGTAAACATTGGCAATCCACATGAAATCACAATTTTAGATTTTGTAAAAGAGATCATTCAACTCACGGCAACCGATCAAAAAATTGTGTACAAAGATTTACCTAAAAATGATCCAAAACAGCGGCAACCCGACATTAGCAAAGCAAAAGAAATATTGGGCTGGGAACCACAAGTCAACCGAACCCAAGGCTTGAAAAAAACCTATGATTACTTTAAATCTTTATCAAAGGAAGACCTCATAAAAAGTGAACATAAGGATTTTTCAGAACATATAAGACGTTAAGCAAATGCGGAATCGTATCGGGAGATATTCAGGTTATTTAAGACCAATTTCATATACTATTGATATTGGTATCATCATTGTTTTCTCCTATTTTATTGGGCTAAAATTCAATGATTACCTTGCTTTATCAATATATTTGACGATCGCTTGGCTATTTATCTCCTTGAGAACAGGTTTTTATGAAGTCTACCGATTTACGAAAGTGACAAAAATATTGTCACTAACAGTTCTACAATCTTTGATTTTCACGCTCACTGTTTTCGCTTTTTTTGGCTATAAAAGTGCATTGGGAAGCACACCTCAGCATATTTTTAGTTATGCAGGCCTCACCATGCTCGCGATAGCAATCACCAAACTTTCTATTTACCACCTTTTAAAACGCTACCGGAAAAATTTAGGCGGAAACCACCGCCGCACCATTATTATTGGGCAAACTTTCAGGACGCATCAGTTGTATAAATTCTTTCAAGACAACCCTGACTACGGTTATCATTGTCAGAAAGTATTTCAAGTGACAGAAGACACAGACCTGGAAGACATTTTTAAGTACATCATCCACAATGATATTGATGAATTGTATGCTTCAATATCAAAATTATCAGATAAAAAAATCAATGAATTGATTGATTTTGCGGATAATAATTTACGTGTTTTAAAATTTATCCCGGATAATAAGGAAGTCTATAGCAAGCAAATTCAATATGATTACTACGGGGTTTTACCTGTTATTTCTTTGCGTAAAATACCAATTGATGAGTCATTCAATCGCGTTACAAAACGTATTTTTGACATTGGGCTAAGCCTTATTGTATTGGTTTTTATTTTGTCATGGCTCACGCCTTTATTGGCTATTTTGATCAAAATCGAATCAAAAGGACACGTTTTTTTCAAGCAAAAAAGAAATGGTCGCGATTACAAAGAATTTAATTGCTACAAGTACCGCTCGATGAAACCTAATCCTGAAGCGGATATTCATCAAGTCCGTAAAAACGATAAACGCATTACAAAAGTTGGACGTTTTATGCGTAAAACAAGCATTGATGAACTACCACAATTTTACAATGTGCTACTCGGTGACATGAGTGTTGTTGGTCCTCGTCCACACATGGTGAGCCACACCAATATGTATGCGGAGCGCGTAGATAAATTTATGGTCCGTCATTTTATAAAGCCAGGTATCACAGGTTTAGCTCAAGTAAGCGGATACCGGGGCGAAGTAGAAACTGAGCACGATATCATTAACCGTGTGAAATACGACATCTATTATCTTGAAAATTGGTCCTTATTACTCGATGTGAAAGTTGTCTTCTTGACTATCTACAATTCGATAAAAGGCGATAAAAAAGCTTATTAGGAAAATATTTTTTATGAGATGTTGGATTTCATTTTCAACAAACAAACAAAGCTTTTCCTCAAGCGATTGATCTTCGATTTGATAAACAACAATTACCAAGTTTAACACATCAACAACAGCGGCTTATTTTTAGGAGAAACAACAACTACAGACTCAAATCCAATAGTTAGACCTGTATGCTGAACGACGAAATGGGGTAAACATATTGTTAAGTAGCCCTACATAGGCTTCAGAAAACTTGACAGGCATAAATAACAGTGAATTTTCTCATCAATTGATTAGCTTGGCAATTTACAAACAATTATTTTTGAAGCTGTAATCTTAGTCAATAAAAAAATCATGAATATTCTACTTTTAGGAAGCGGTGGCCGAGAGCATACAATTGCTCAAAAACTTTATGAAAGTCCGCGTTGCAACGCATTGTTCGTTGCGCCAGGTAATGCCGGCACAACTCAAATTGCTACAAATATTGAATGCGATGTTAATGATTTTGAAGCCATTGCTGAGCATATCAAGGAACATCAAATCAATATGTTAATTGTTGGTCCTGAAGCGCCACTTGTCAAGGGCATTAAAGATTTCTTTGACGCCAAAAGTGACTTTAAAGATTTAATGATTATTGGCCCTTCCAAAAGAGGTGCTTTACTTGAAGGCAGCAAGGAACGCGCTAAAGAATTTATGTTTAGCCACAAAATTCCAACAGCTGCTTACCAAAGTTTTTCAAAAGAAAGTTTAGCGGCTGGAAAAGATTTTCTGGAAACCCTAAAATCGCCTTTTGTTTTAAAAGCTGATGGACTTGCTGGCGGGAAAGGTGTTCTAATTATTGACGATCTTGAAACTGCTCAAGATGAGCTCGAACAAATGCTCACGCATGATAAATTTGGCAAAGCTTCAGAAAAAGTGGTGATTGAAGAATTTCTAGACGGCATAGAATTGAGTGTTTTTGTACTGACTGACGGCAAAAATTATTTGACTTTACCGAATGCAAAAGATTACAAACGCATTGGCGAGAATGATACTGGGCTCAATACTGGCGGAATGGGTGCCATTTCCCCTGTCCCTTTTGCAAATGATGATTTTATGCGAAAAGTTGAGGAACGCATTATCAAACCGACAATCAACGGCTTGACTAAAGAAAAAATAGATTACAAAGGCTTCGTCTTTATTGGTTTAATGAAAGTTGGCGATGAGCCTTATGTCATCGAATACAATGTGAGATTGGGCGATCCTGAAACTGAAGTGGTCATCCCGCGACTAAAATCAGACTTGGTTGATCTTTTAGAAAAAACGAGCCGTGAAGAATTATCTACTGTTAATCTAGAAATTGATTCTCAAAGCGCTGCAACTGTAATGCTTGTTTCTGGCGGCTATCCAGAAGCCTACGAAAAAGGAAAGGAAATCAAAGGATTAGATCAGGTAAATGAATCAGATGTCTTTATCTGTCACGCAGGTACAAAACAAAAAAACAGCGCCACAGTAACCAATGGTGGTCGTGTGATCGCTGTTACTGCTTTTGATAAGGACTTCGAATCAGCCCTTGAAAAATCTTATCGCGCAACTGAAAAAATCAGTTTTGATCAGATGTATTACAGAAAAGATATCGGCAAAGATTTAATCTAACTCAGGATTCTTGCCTAAGAAAGGATGTGATTTCACATCTTTTCTTTCTTCTTTTTCATCATCAAATCCCTTAAGTTGCAACATCCAATAGATAAAAGCGACAAAAGTAATTGCGATAAAAAGCCAGTTCAGCGTATTTGCTCCCCACCATGTTGAAGCTTCAAGTGTTCTTAAAGCATCAAATGGTATAAAAAGAACATCTTCAAATAAAGATTGTATAGCCTCGAAAAAATCTTTCATGATCAAATGATATTAAATTATATTGCAAAAATAACAATTTGAACTATGCTAACAAGGTTTTTTAAGCAATCTAAACCGATTCCACTTTTTTTGACGCTAATTTTACTTGTTGCGTATTATTTTTTTCACCACATTTCTCAAGATTCTTTTAGTAAAATGAGTTCTTTAAAACTGGTGTCAAACCTAGGTCTCATTGCGTTTATCATTTTATTTATTCGCTTTATTATTCAAAAAAACAACTTCCAAAAAACAACAAACTATAGCATTTTTTGTTTTTTTATTTTTTTAATAATTTTCCCAGAAACGCTTACAAACATCAATATGAGCCTTGGCCTCCTTTTTAATTTGTTTGCTTTTCGCAGAATGCTCAGTATGCATTCCAATATTGATCTTAAAAAGAAAATTTTTGATGTTGGTTTTTGGTGCTTTTTTGCCACTTTATATTGGCCACCAAGCTTGCTTCTTTTAGTGATAGCAATTGTGGCTGTTTTGTTTTATGCATCTGATAATTTCAGGTTTTACATCTTACCTTTTCTCGGTTTTACTTCAGCTCTCATCTTACATTACACTTATTCTGTTCTGAGGTCTAAGCCAATCAATTATCTTGACAAACTGCCTGTTTTTACTTGGAATCCCGATCTAAATTACACGCTTCCTGACCAATTGAAATTGTATTTTTTAATCGCAATTAGTCTATTCCTTTTAATTTATCTCCCTAAAATCTATCAGGGTTTAAAACTGAATATGCAGAGAAGTTTATCTCTATTTTTAATCATTTATACGCTGTATGCTTTTGCTCTGATCTTTAATGTCAATGATGATTTTTCTCAAATGCTCTTTTTAATCACACCTTTAGCTATTGTGTCTGGAAACTTCTTACAACTCAATCAGCTTAAATTATTGTGGAAGGAACTCTTTCTGTGGGCACTTATTGCAGTGGCTATTGCCTTTTATTTTATTTAGTCATTAATCCTCAACCTCTTCAATCGTGCCGCCGAGCTTCGTTTTTTGATCAACACTTCTGGGTTGACCGTAAATAGCAATCGTTCCGCCAGCAGTTGTTTGTGCACGACATGACTCACTCGCATAAACTTTTGCTGTTCCGCCATAACTAACTTTAACCTCAGTTTGTTCAGTTTTAAATGACTTCCCTATAAAAACCCCACCTGTTTTTATGGTTAAATATTGATTTTCAGCGGTGCCATATAAATGCATTTCTGCGCCAGTGACGACCTTTAACTGCGCCGATTCAACCTCTAGTTCAGCAGATAAAAAACTCCCCTCAGAAACATTCATATCAATATCTTTTTGTTTTAAAACAGATGTAATTTCAACCGCTGCCCCATTGTTGAGATTGAGACTTGAAAAATCCTTAACGTAAAGCTTCACCTTCGTATTTGAGTCTGAAAAAACCTCATCAATTGGTAAACTAATTTTCAATTGACCTTGGTTTATTTTGATTTTGACTTTATCGGCATCATGCCCTGTGATTTCGATTTTATTTTCACTGGCATGCGGAATAAGGTCAACATCTAAAGAATTTGAGATTTTAATTTTATTAAAATTATCACCGATAGATTCCTGACGATCCTGAGCAGATAGCAGGCTGATGGTAAAAAGACAGATGTAAAGAAAACTGGATTTCATGGTTTTTTTTAAAACAAAGATATAAGAGTCATAAAGTAAGAAACGACATTTTAGATTTTTTTAGCGTAAAGCCATATCATCTTTTTTTTATTGGAAAACGAGTCTTGTTATTTCTGATAAAAAAGCACATATCAAAAGTTTTGCTTTCAGTATATTTGACAATTGATTTTGAACTATGCAAATTCCCGAAGGTAAAAAGATATACTTTGCGTCCGACAACCATTTAGGCGCTCCGAATCAAGATGAAAGCTTAATTCGCGAAAAGAAATTTGTCGCTTTTTTAGATAAAGCTAAAGAAGATGCGGCAGCAATTTTTCTACTGGGTGATCTTTTTGACTTTTGGTTTGAGTACAAAGAAGTTGTTCCGAAAGGTTTTGTCAGAACTTTGGGTAAACTCGCTGAAATCTCAGACAGCGGCATTCCCATTTTCTTTTTTGTGGGCAACCACGATTTATGGATGGATGACTACTTTCAAAAAGAACTCGGGATTGAAGTTTTTCATAAACCACAAAAATTTGTCTACAATGATAAACACTTTTTAATAGGTCATGGCGATGGTTTAGGCCCTGGTGATTTGGGCTATAAACGCATGAAAAAAGTTTTTACAAATCCTTTTTCAAAATGGCTTTACCGCTGGCTTCATCCAGATATTGGTGTGCGACTGGCCAAACATCTTTCTGTTAAAAACAAATTGATATCGGGTGATGAGGATGCGAAATTTCTGGGGGAAGACCAAGAGTGGCTGGCGCTTTACGCCAAGAAAAAATTAGAAGAAAAACATTGGGATCATTTCATTTTTGGACATCGACATTTACCCATGGAGATAAAAGTTGGGCCTAAGTCAACTTATCACAATCTCGGTGACTGGATTGTGCATTATACCTATGGCGTATTTGATGGCGACAAATTTGAACTCAAAAAGTGGGACTAAAAAAACCCAAGCCATTCAGACTCAGGTTTACATATTTCTCCGTTTTGGAAGTTTCTCTTTTATTTCAAAGTGTTTGAACCATCCTTATCTGATCCATCCTCATCTTCTTTAGAAGCATCTTTAAATTCTTTAATTCCGCTTCCCAGACCTCTCATCAACTCAGGGATCTTTTTACCGCCAAAAAGTAATAAAATCGCGACGCCAATAATCACCCATTGCCAAGGTCCGACCATTCCTAAAATAACATGTAGCATATGCATTGGTTAAAATTCTAATGCAAAATTACTAATAAAAATATAAAACAAGGGTTTAGACAATGAAAACTATCATAAATTTGCTCAACCTATCTTTGTGGAAGTGAAACCAAATTATGGCAAAAAAGAAAAAGACAGAGAGAAAGCTATCACAAAAGCTCATTCACAAGTATCGCCTTGTGATTTTGAACGAGGATACTTTTGAAGAAAAACTTTCCTTTAAGCTGACGCGACTCAATGTCATCAGCTTTACCACTTTATTTAGCATTTTGCTTGTGACCTTTACCATTCTTTTAATTGCATTTACACCGCTCAAAGAATACATACCAGGCTACTCGTCAATTGCTTTAAAAGAAAAAGCCACTCGGCTGACATTGCAAGTAGATTCTCTTGAAGGTGTGGTCCAACGCAACAACGCGTATTACAGTTCGATTAAAAAAGTTTTAACGGGAGAACTCAGTTCCATCGACCAGCAAACCGATACCGTCCTTAACACGAGTAATGTTTCACCAAAAAATATTGATTTTTCAGCATCATCTGAAGAACAAGAACTCAGAGAAGAGGTTGAGAAAAAAGATAAATTTAACTTGCTTGAAAGTGCTGTTCGCAAAACAGAATTAAATCTATTCCCGCCTGTCAATGGCCGGATTACAGCAGACTATGATGTAGAGATCAAACATTACGCTGTTGATATTGTCACTGAAAAAGACACGCCCATCAAAGCAACTGCTGATGGCACAGTCATCTTTTCGGAATGGACGCCAAGTACTGGTTATGTTCTCATTATTGAGCACAGTTTTGGATTAATTTCAGCTTATAAACACAACGCTGAACTTTTAAAAGACCAAGGTGATTTGGTCAAAACTGGAGAAGTTGTTGCCATTACAGGAAACACAGGCGAAATCACAACAGGTCCACATTTACATTTTGAACTTTGGCTTGACGGATACCCTGTTGATCCACGTGATTACATAACATTTGAAGATTAAAAAAAAGTATGTCAATAAAAACTTTTGCTGCTAAAATTTTTGCCGCACGTATTAAAAAGAAAATGCAAAAATGGATTGATCAACCGGTCAAAACACAACAAGATGTTTTTGAAAATCTAATACAAAAGGCGAAGAACACGGCCTTTGGGAAAGACCATAATTTTGAACAGATTCAAAACTTTACAGATTTCCAGCAGCAAGTTCCTATCCGTGATTACGAAGGTTTAAAACCTTATGTTGACCGTGTTGTTGCTGGCGAAACATCTGTTCTTTGGCCTGGAAAACCACTTTACTTTGCCAAAACATCTGGCACAACAAGTGGTGCAAAATATATTCCGCTCACTAAAGAATCTATGCCAACACATATTGATGCAGCTCGAAATGCGATTTTATATTATATCGCAGAAACTGGGCGCTCAAAGTTTATAGATGGGAAAATGATTTTCCTACAAGGCAGTCCCATCCTCGAAGAGCAAAACGGCATTAAATTGGGTAGATTATCAGGTATTTCAGCACATTTCATTCCTAATTATTTACAGCGTAATCGTTTGCCGAGCTGGGAAACCAATTGTATTGAAGATTGGGAAACAAAGCTTCAGAAAGTGATTGATGAAACCATTGACCAAGATATGACTGTCATCGGTGGTATTCCATCTTGGGTGCAGAGCTATTTTGAAAAACTCTACGAACAATCTGATCAAAAGATTGGAGATCTCTATAAAAACTTAGAACTTTTTATTTACGGAGGTGTCAATTACGAACCTTATCGCTCAAAATTCGAAGCCCTCATTGGTCGCAAAATGCCAAGTATTGAGCTTTATCCTGCTTCTGAAGGTTTTTTTGCTTTTCAAGATGTCCAAGAAAGAGATGATATGCTGCTGCTGCTCAATTCTGGCATTTTTTATGAATTCATTAAAGTTGAAAAATTTTTTGATACAGCTCCTGAGATCTATACAATCAAAAATGTTGAAATTAATGTCAATTATGTCATGATCATTTCAACCACTGCAGGTTTATGGCGTTACAACCTTGGTGATACTGTCATTTTCACAAGCACAAAACCATACCGAATTACTGTTTCTGGACGCATCAAACATTTTACATCTGCTTTTGGGGAACATGTGATTGCCAAAGAAATTGAACGTGCTTTAGAAAAAGCGCAAGAAGAGTTTCAGCCACAAATCACAGAATTTACTGTAGCACCTCAACTCCATCCTCAAGAAGGCCTTGCACACCATGAATGGCTCATTGAATTTGAAAAAAAACCTGCTGATATAGAAAAATTCACACAGGCAATTGATCAAAATTTACAAAACCAAAACTCTTATTACAAAGATTTGAGAGACGGACAAATGTTGGCTTGCTTAAAAATCACATCTCTGCCAAAAGATAGCTTTGCGAGATATATGAAAAGTTTAGGTAAATTAGGCGGTCAGAATAAAGTCCCCCGCTTGTCTAACGATAGAAAGATTGCTGAAGAGTTAGAAAAAATTAGCATATAATTATTTACATTTACCGATCTAATTAAAAACATGAGAGTTATCAAACATATAGGCAGAAATAGAGCGCAAGAAAGCACAAATGCAATAGAGCGCTTGTACATCACAATGCGTCACCTTTTTATACGTGGCTTTTATAAACCCATGGGCGTTTCTGGAGAAACACTTCGCGAAGCACTTTTGACTTTAAGACCCGAGATTTACGGGACAATTGCAGAAGACAAAATTGAACTTAATGGCCTTCTTTACGTCATAGAACGCTTACCCAAAGGCATTGAAGAATGTCGTTTTATAAACCTGACAAGTGATGAAGGCTACACAGACTCACACTTTAAACCTATTATTCCAGCCAAAAGACGCCGTAATTGCTATCGCATAGACGATGAGCAAATGAATATCGAGATCACACGTGGACGTTCTGAGATCTACGATATTTTAACGCACCTGACTTTCTTGTTTATCGAGTCGCATAAAATCATCAAGTACATTATCATTGATAAAGAACTCAATGTGTCTCGTGATTGGCTGAAGCTTGAAAATTTCATAAAGAAAGGAGATCAACTCAATCAAATTGATCGTGAAGTTGCCATCACACATACTGCCAACATTTTGGGGCGCACCTTTGAAGAACTGGTTAGCGTTTATGATAAATTTGCAACACCGCAAAACCCAGATAAATTTTTACACCTGATCTATAACCTCGGCAGATTGGCTATGCGTGAAATTGTTCAGGAAGAAAAAAGAACAATTACTTTTAGTCCTGTTTTAAGAGAGCGATTAGGACATCATATTCACGGCGAAGTTTGGGCTCAAAAAATTAAATATACGCTTTGGGAACAGGATTTATACGATCGTCCAATCCATATCATTAGTGCAAATATGCACAGCGTCATGAACACGCTTTTTGCACCAATTGCACTAAAGGAGATGTGCAAAGACAAAACGCGTTTTGAAGTTTATGAAGCTTTGAGCAATGATGAAAACCAAGAGATCAGAAATGCTGTCCAAGAAGAAGCTTTCTCTAAAGGTACATTTTATCTTAAAGATGCAAGCGGCACAAATATCAATGTACAAATTTTTGACACCGCAAAAATTGAACATCCCGAAGAGAAATTTCAATTAAAATCTTCTAAAAACGCACCCGTTATTATCGTGATGGATTACGCTTTTGGTGAGCAAGCTTATGAAACGATGGATGAACTCCTCAAACCTTACACAGCTGAAAATGGACAAGTTCATCACATGAATGTTGACTCGGTTTCTCTTATGGGAAAAGCTGGCATATTAGAAGGCGGAAAAGGTGATTTAATGATCCCAAACGCACATTTGTTTGAAGGGACAGCAGATAATTATCCTTTTAAAAATGAACTCCTAAAGTCAGATTTTGAAGGTCAAGGCTTACAAGTTTTTGACGGCGCAATGATTACCGTTTTAGGAACATCATTACAAAATAAAGATTTATTAAAATTCTTCCATGACTCAACATGGCGTGTTATTGGCCTAGAAATGGAAGGTGCACATTACCAAAAAGCAATTCAGGCAGCCTCAAAACTCCGTGGCAACATTCATCCAGATGTCAAAGTCAGGTATGCTTACTATGCAAGTGATAATCCTTTAGAGACTGGATCGACCCTAGCTTCTGGCGGATTAGGAACAACTGGTGTTAAGCCCACTTACTTAATTACAGAGAAAATACTTAACCAAATATTTGAAGATGCAAGAAAATAATAATGAAGAAATTGATCTAGGTGATCTTTTCAAGCTTATTAAAAGAGGATTTTTAAAAATCGGACAACTGTTTCTAATGCTTTTCCTTTTTCTAAAAAGGTATGCAATTACAATTGTTGTTCTGATTGTTCTTGGTGCTGCAATAGGCTTTTTTATTGACAGAAACACAAAAGTTCACACCGAATCATCAGTCACTTTACACAGTTTTTACGACAGTCAGGATTACCTCTACGAATCGATCAATGAGATCAATTGGGAAATTAAAAACAAAACTGAAGCGCTCGCCGATGAAATGAATATGCATCCAGACTCTTTGAAGCTATACAGTTTGAGTATCAAGCCTCTTGAGCGCGTCACTGATATGACAAAAGAGGAGAAAGAATACATCACACTTCTCAAGGAAGAAGGCGCATATACGCAAGAGGGTTTAATGGAAATCATCCTGCGAAACTCTGAGCTACATAAACTCAAAATCAAACATCCTAAGGATTCAGATGCTATTAGCTTTTTTAATAAAATTGAAAAGAAACTTCTTGATAATAGCTCTTATACCGAAATTCATAAAACCGAGATCAAGAATATTCGCGAATCAATTGATTTATACAAAAAAAGTATTGAGCAGGTCGATGTTATTTTAAATGCATATGCATCAAAGTTGAATGAAAAAGTAGGTGATCAAGTCTCTTTCTACAACTCTGAAAACAATCTTAACATCGCCAATATTAGCCTACAAAAAATAGAATTAAGAAAGTCGATCAATGAGTTGGAAAATGAGTTGAGCCTTCAAAAAAACTTTATTATGCCTGTTGATAAAGCTAAAACGTCAAAGATTGAAGAATCGACTTTTACAAATGAAATCATCACGCTACCTTTTATATTTCTAGTTCTATTTTTTGGAATCAAATTTGTTATTTACCTCAACAAAAAAGCAAATCAATATGCAAAAGAGAAGTAATATCCTTGTCACTGGTGGCGCAGGATTTATTGGTAGTAATTACATCAACACCTTTGTCCCAGAGAATAAATACAATTTCATTAATCTCGATAAACTCACTTACGCTGGTGATCTTGACAATATTGAAGTTGCAAATGCTCAAAATTATACCTTTGTAGAAGGAGATATTTGCGATAAAGAATTGCTAAAACAGCTTTTTCAAAAATATGAATTCATACAAGTGATTCATTTTGCTGCAGAATCACATGTCGATAATTCGATTACAAATCCTGCTGCCTTTATTGATACCAACATCACTGGAACTTTCAATTTATTACACGAGGCTTATCAAATGTGGATGGAGGGTCCGCATCAACTTAAAAAAGAGTTTAAAGATGTCAAATTTCTGCACGTCTCTACGGATGAAGTTTACGGCACATTGGGCAGCACAGGTTTATTTAAAGAAACGACAGCCTACGCTCCTAACAGCCCATACAGCGCCTCTAAGGCATCCTCTGATTTTCTAGTGAGAAGTTATTTCCACACCTATGCCATGCCAGTTATCACAACCAATTGCTCTAATAATTACGGCCCACATCAACACGATGAGAAATTAATACCGACCATTATCCGCAAGGCCATACAAAAGGAACAAATTCCAATTTATGGAGATGGTCAAAATATCAGAGATTGGTTGTATGTATATGATCACTGCCAAGGCATTCAGCTTGCTATTGAAAAAGGGAGCTTTGGAGAGACCTATAATATTGGTGGTAGAAATGAAAGAAACAACCTTTATATCGCCGACGCAATTTGTACACTTTTAGACGAATTGTCACCACGCGATGATGAAAAGTCATACAAGGATCAAATCAAATTTGTCAGTGACCGCCCAGGTCATGATTTCAGATATGCGATTGACGCCACCAAAATTGAACAAGAATTAGGCTGGACAGCTGATGAAAATTTTGAATCTGGTATCAGGAAAACAATTGAGTGGTATCTCAAAAAATACAATGTTTAATGCGAATTGAAAAAACAGATCTTATCGATTGCTTTATCATAAAACCCCGTGTTTTTAAAGATGAACGTGGCAGTTTTATGGAAACATTTAGACAAAATATTATTGAAGAAGTGATAGGCCATAAAGTCGATTTTGTGCAAGACAATCAATCGACTTCACAGTACGGCTCTATTCGCGGCCTACACTTTCAAATTGGTGATAAATCCCAAGCCAAGCTTGTCAGAGTTGTCAAAGGCGAAGTTTTAGATGTGGTGGTTGACCTGCGTCCTGATTCTCCCACTTTTAAACAAACTTTCAGCTATCGTTTAAGCGACCAAAACAACCATCAACTCTTTGTTCCTAAAGGCTTTGCACATGGTTTTTCATGTCTTTCAAAAGAAGTCATCTTCGCTTATAAATGTGATGCTTATTACAATCAAGAAGCTGAGCGTGGTATTTACTTTGCTGATAAAGATCTTGATATCGACTGGCAAATTCCAGATAACGAACAGATAGTTTCTGAAAAAGATACTGCAAATCCGAGTTTAATTGAATTTTTAGAACAGGTATGAAGATTCTCGTGACAGGTGCAAAAGGCCAATTAGGACAAGTTTTTCAAAAGAAAGAAAAACAAATCAAGGCTGAATTTATATTTCAAGATTCAAAAGCACTGGACATCACTGACTTTGATACCCTTGAGAAGTACTTCCAGAAAAATAATTTTGATTATTGTGTCAATTGTGCCGCTTACACTGATGTAGAAGGTGCTGAATCAGATAAGGAGAAAGCTTTTTTAGTCAATGCAACAGCGGTGGAGCATCTTGCCAAGCTTTGTCAAAAACACCAGGTCGTCTTGATACATCCTTCAACTGATTATGTTTTTGATGGACAGAAAAAATCAGCTTACTCTGAAAACGATCAGACGCATCCGATCAACGTTTATGGCGCTTCTAAATTAGAAGGCGAACGCCACATTCAAAAACATTTAACAACACACTTTATTTTGCGAACATCGTGGTTGTATTCTGAATTTGGAAAGAATTTTTTCACATTTATCAAAGGGCAAATTGATCAAAATGCAAAAGAGGTTTCCATCACAACTGAGCAAAAAGGGACACCAACAAATGCAAATGATTTAGCAGCGTTTATCTTGTGGCTCATCTCACAAAAATCGAAAGATTACGGCATTTATCACTTCAGCAATAAAGGCAGCTTAACGTGGTATGATTTTACCTTAAAAATCAAGGCGCTATACAAATCAGCACTTGAAGTTAAAGCCGTTGCTCATTTTGAAACAAAAGCAAAAAGACCTGAAAACTCAACATTAGATAAGTCAAAATTAACAATGCATTTCAACTATGAAGTCAAAAGTTGGGAAAAGAGTTTAGCCAACCTCATTGCTGAAATTGGCTAAAATTGGCTAAAATTAAAATCTTTATTTGGGAATTGACTTTTCCACTACACAGAAGACATCGTCTTGTACTTAAGAACAGATGAACGCCCTTTCTTGAAAATTTTATTGCTATTTCCCTGACCTGCACGCAGTCGTTTTTGTTCCTCATAAGGCAACTGAATAACCTCCTGACAAGTTTCAGAGCAACAGTTTTCCATTTTTTCCTGACAGTTTTTACACTGAATGAAAAGTAAATGACAGGCATCATTTGCACAATTTGTATGCGTATCACAAGGTTCACCACATTGATGACAATGGGCGATAACTTCATTTGAAATGAGCTCACTACGGCGGTGGTCAAAAACAAAATTTTTACCCAAAAACTTATTCTCTAAACCTTTATTTTCAATTTGTCGCGCATATTCGATAATGCCACCTTCAAGTTGGTAAACATTTTTAAAACCTTTGTGTTTATAATATGCACTCGCCTTTTCACAACGTATCCCACCGGTGCAATACATTACTAATTTTTTGTCTTCTTTATGCTCACTAAGGTTTGCTTCGATGATATCTAATGAATCTCTAAAGGTATCTACATCTGGCGTGACAGCATTTTTAAAATGACCAATTTCACTTTCATAGTGATTTCGCATATCCACCAAAACCGTGTTTGGATCTTCGATCAATTCATTAAAGCGATCAGCATCGACATGTACGCCTTTATCCCTGACATCAAAAGTAGCGTCATTTAGGCCATCAGCCACGATTTTCAGACGGACTTTCACCTTGAGTTTCAGGAAGGATTTGTCATCTTGCTCAATAGCGATATTGAGTCTGACATTTTCTAGGAAATAAATGTTATCTAGGAAGCTTTTAAATTTTTCAAACTTTTTTGCAGGAACAGAGAGTTGAGCATTGATGCCTTCATGAGCAACGTAAATCCTACCCAACACATCGAGAGCGTCCCAAGCGACAAAAAGGTGATTTCTAAAAAGCTGCGGATTGCCAATCTTCGCATAATTGTAAAAGGAAAGCGTCAAGCGTTCTTCGCCTGCTTCATCAAGAAGTGATTCCCTTTCTTTGGCACTTAGTTTATTGTACAGTTGCATGCTATACTAATTTTAAAAGTTAAAAAGAAGCTTATTAATTGGTTGCAAATATAAGCATAAAGTGTAGAAATGAAAAAAGTCCTGATTGCCAGGACTTTTTCTAGTGGCTAATTCGTTATTGAAAAATAACATAATCTTGCATAGTTTTTTGTATTTCAAAAACTAGCCTGGCGTCTACCAAGCCCTACTTGGTTCTCTGATGGAGCTTAGCTTTAGAGGTCACAACTTTACTCGCCCTTAAGATGCCATAACTCCAAAATGGTTGCGTTAAAATAATCTATTATTGATATAAATAGTATTTTTACATCAAAAGAAAGAATTATGGCAAAAGAGAACAACGAAAAAGAGGCTAAATTAAAGGCTCTAAAGTTAACCTTAGATAAATTAGATAAGACTTACGGCAAGGGAACTGTCATGAAAATGAGTGACCAAGCTGTAGAAGATGTTGATGCTATCTCATCAGGATCATTAGGTTTAGATTTGGCCTTAGGTGTAGGCGGCTATCCGCGTGGACGTGTTATTGAGATCTTCGGACCTGAATCATCAGGTAAAACAACCTTGACATTGCACGCTATTGCTGAAGCTCAAAAGGCTGGAGGTATTGCTGCCTTTATTGATGCAGAACATGCTTTTGACCGCACATATGCGGGGAAATTAGGAGTCGATATAGATGATTTAATTATGTCTCAACCAGATCACGGAGAGCAAGCCTTAGAAATTGCTGACAACCTGATCCGCTCCGGTGCTATTGATATTGTCGTGGTCGATTCAGTCGCTGCACTGACACCAAAAAGTGAAATTGAAGGTGAAATGGGTGACTCAAAAATGGGCTTACACGCGCGATTGATGTCACAAGCATTGCGAAAACTGACGGCTTCTATTAGCAAGACAAAATGTACAGTGATTTTCATCAACCAATTGCGAGAAAAAATTGGCGTGATGTTCGGTAACCCAGAAACAACAACGGGTGGTAATGCGCTGAAATTCTACTCATCAGTGCGTTTAGACATTCGTCGTTCAACTCAAATCAAGAATAGCAATAGCGATGTCCTGGGGAACAAGACGCGCGTTAAAGTCGTTAAAAACAAAATTGCACCGCCATTTAAATTGGCTGAATTTGATATCATGTATGGTCAAGGTATTTCAAAAGTTGGTGAAATCATCGATATTGGTGTTGACTACGAAATCATTAAGAAAGCTGGATCATGGTTTAGCTACGGTGATACAAAACTAGGGCAAGGTCGTGATGCTGTTAAAACACTTTTAAAAGATAATCCTGAATTGATGGATGAGCTTGAAACCAAAATTCTTGAGGCCATAAAGATCTCAAAAGAAGAATCTTAAGAAAAAGGCACGCAACCTTTTGGTTTATTTATAATCCTTTAAACAAAGTCAATGTTAAGAAAATTAGTTTTACTCAGTATCATTTTCACTCTAACAAGTTGTTTGAGTGACGATACAGAGGATTTAGGAATTACACAATTGGGAATTATCACTGAGGTAACAGCGCCTGAAGAAGTTGTATATGGTGAGACCTATACCTTTGATGTCAAAATCCAGAGACCTTATGAGTGCTTGGAGTTTTCATTTTTTGAGATTGATAAATCAACCGATAAATACATTCTCATCAAAGCGATTCTGACAGAAGAATACATGGATTGTGATTTGGATGAACAGGAAGAGCTTATCGATAAGAGTATAGAATACACAATTGATAAGCACGAAGAGATTGAATTCCGTTTTGTTTCTGAAAGAAATGATGACGGCACTTACAGCACTGTTAAGAAAGTGATCCCTGTGATAGACGAAGATGAATAATTTAAAATGCTACTCAAAAAACTTATAAAACAGTGTCAAAAGAATAATATCGAAGCTCAAAAAGAGCTTTACAATCTCTATGCACAAAAGTTTTTTGGTATCGTCTTAAAGTACTCCAGCAATTATCCTGAAGCTCAGGATAATTTGCAGGATGCTTTTATCAAGATTTTTGAAAAAATTGATCAATACAAATATCAAGGCTCCTTTGAGGGTTGGATGAAACGCATCTTGATCAATACTGCCTTACAGAAGTACAAAAAACAAAAAGTTTATGAACTGATCCACACCAATATCCCTGATGAGCCAGAGAATGTTGTCATTGATCAAGACCTTTCTTTAGATGAACTGTTGAATTGCATCCAAAACCTACCCACTCGTTATCGCATGGTATTTAACCTCTATATTTTAGATGGTTATTCACATCAAGAAGTTGCTGATAAACTGGACATCAGCCTTGGCACCTCTAAATCTAACCTTTCCAGAGCTCGCCAAATTTTAAGAAAGGAAGTTGAATTACTTCAAAATATTAATTCTGATAAACACGCTTGATGAGTAAGTCAAACAAACATATCGATCGTATTTTTCAGGAAGCCTTTAAGGAATTTGAAGTCCAGCCTCCACAATCATCATGGGAACATATTGAATCACACCTCTCGCAACCCAAGAGAAGATTTGCACCCCTGCTTATCTTTCTCAAATATGCGGCAATTATCACTGCTGGCCTTTTAATTTTTGGATTAGGAGCTTTGTATCAAGATTCAAAATCAATCTCTGACACCCAAAAAGAATTCTATAGTTCAGAAAGTAAGGATTTCAGAAATAGCTCTTTTGAGATAAATAAAAATCAAAAACTTATAACATCTCATTCAGAAGCGTCTTCTATCCTATCTCAAGATTTAAACCTACTTTTTATTACCATTAATTCTGAAGTGACCAAAACAGAAAAAAGAAAAAGCCAAATAACACAAACTGAAAAACAAAGAATAATCAAAGCTAATAACTTAGCCTTTAACTCACACTCAATCGTACAGAGTGATATCGATTTTGAAACACAAATGCTCTTGTTTAATCAAGAACAACTTCGCAAAAAGTCAACGATCAAAAGCAAGCCAGAAAGCTTTAATTCGTGGATGATCAATCCGCAAATCGCACCAATTTACGCCAGTTCACTTAACAGCTCAAATACCTTAAATGAAGGCTATGCGTCTCACAAAAGTGAAATTGACATGGCCTATGGTCTCAAAATCGCCTATCAAGTGACACCTAAATTAAGTGTCAGAACAGGTGTGAACCAGGTGAATATGAACTATATGACCGATGATATAGTACAAACGCTTTACACACCGACTTATGCGACTTCAAATATCAAAAGTGTTTCTTCAACAGCAAAACATAAATTTGTGCCTGTGGATTATGCTCAGAAAGCAAATTCGGACAGCAATATACCTTTCAATTATTCGGTTGGTTATCTGAATCAAAATATGGGCTTTCTTGAAGTTCCTCTCGAAATTGAATATCAAGTTATTGACAAAAAAATCGGCTTTCACGTGGCAGCTGGCGCAAGTACTTTATTCCTCAATGAAAATCAAGTCAGCTTTCACACTGACAAATCAGCAACTTACGTCGGAGAAACAGCAAACCTCAACAAGACTAGTTTTTCCGCAAACATAGGTTTCGGTGTCGACTATAACTTTTCTGAACAATGGTCCTTAAACGTAGAACCAAATTTCAAATACCAAGTCAACACATTTAGCACAAATTCAACGGGCGCTCAGCCGTATTATTTTGGTGTTTTCTCAGGGGTGAAATTTAGATTTTAAATAAATTTTTACCCATAAATTTTTATAAGGTTTAAAATAGCTTATTTTTGTTCTTATGAGAATTGAGGTTTACATCATAGAGCTTTTATACACACATGATTGTGTGATTATACCTGATTTTGGTGCTTTTCTGACCAAAAGAGAATCCGCATTTATCGATACCGATTTACACCAAATTGAACCGCCTAAACGCAGTCTTCAATTCAGTGCCCAAATTAAAAATCACGATGGTTTATTAGCAAAACATATTGCTTTTAAACAGCAAGTCACTTTTCAAAAAGCTGAAGCTAAAATAAAATTCTTTGTCGAGGATTTGCGAACAGCATTACATGAAGGCAAAAATGTACACCTCCAAGGCATTGGAACTTTTCTATACGATGAACAAATTTCTTTTCAGCCTGAAAAAAATCAAAATTTCCTTCTCGAATCTTTCGGATTAGAAAAAATCACTTTAGATACTTTTCAACAAGAGCCGAGCGAAACACCTGACTCAACACCCAAAGTCAAGTCAATCCAACCGACCCAAACCTCTAGAACTTCTCAGTACTTGAAATATGCAGCTGTTGGCTTTATTGGCCTCGGAATTACAGCCGCTTTAGGTTTAGGCTACTACGAAAATCAGGTTGAAACTTATAATGTCGCTGAGCAACAAAAAGCAGAAAAGGCTTTACAAGAAGAAATACAAGCCGCGAGTTTTAGTTTAAAAAGTGCTTTTCAACCTATTGTTGTCAATGAATCATCAGCCGATGCTACCGCTGAAGAAAATGCAGCGTCAGAAAATAATGCAATACACCAATATCACATCATCGCCGGTGCTTTTCGTGTGAAAGCTAATGCTTACAAAAAAATCAAACAACTTAATAAACAAGATTATCAAGCAACTTACGTGGGTGAAAACAGATATCATCTACATCAAATCGCTTATGCAAGTTTTGATCAAAAAGCCGATGCTATTGTTTTTTTAAGACAAATTAGAGCTGAAAATCCAGCGGCATGGTTGCTCGTCGAATAAAAAATTTAATATGACCACAATAAAACAAGGCCTATCTTTGTCAAAAATGAAAATCAAATGAGATATCCTGAAGATTCTAAAGCTATTCATACTGACTTAGTCCTTCCTAGCGAAACAAACCCCTTAAATAATCTTTTTGGCGGTGAACTTTTAGCACGTATGGATCGCGCAGCCAGTATTGCTGCACGAAGACATTCAAGGCGTATTGTTGTGACGGCATCTGTCAACCACGTTGCTTTTAATAAAGCCATCCCTTTAGGAAGTGTTGTCACTGTTGAAGCAAAAGTCTCGCGTGCTTTTAAAACATCATTAGAAATTGTTATTGATGTGTGGATTGAGGATAGAGAAAGTGGCCGTCGCACAAAAGCGAATGATGCCATTTATACATTTGTTGCTGTCGATGATTTAGGAAATCCAGTTCCTGTTCCTAAAATAGAACCGCAGACTGACCTAGAAAAAGAACGCTACGAAGCCGCGTTAAGACGTAAACAATTAAGTCTTGTATTGGCAGGGAAACTAGACCCTAAAGATGCGACAGAACTAAAAGCAATATTCCAATAATCACTAAAAACTATTAAAATGTCAGAAGTCATTAAAGTACTCCATTCATATTGGGCCTATTTGGTGCTACTTGTTCTAATCTTAGCAACTTTTAATGCAATTATTAAAACGCTTTCAAAAAAACCCTATGGTCCGAAAGATTTTAGAATTTCGCTATTTACATTGATCGTATCCCATATACAATTGCTCATCGGCATTGTTTTATATTTCGTATCCCCTTATTTTTCTGCTTTTTCCGAGCAAGGCATGGGCGAAGTGATGAAGAATTCAAGCTTAAGACTTTATCTTGTTGAACATCCACTCGTCATGATTATCGCTATTGTACTCATCACGATGGGATATAGCAAGCACAAGAAAAAATTATCGTCAACAAAGAAATTTAGAACAATCGCTATTTTCTATGCTTTGGCACTTATTCTTGTGTTATCAAGAATCCCATGGAGTGCTTGGTTTTAAACACTTAAAAATTATTTTATACACATACAAAAATGGTCTTTCTAAGGAGAGGCCTTTTTTTGTTGTTATAGCAACCTAATTCACTCTGATTTATCGGCTCTACAGAGAATTAAAAAACAAATTCTACGCATCTCTGTGCTGTACGACTTGAACACCTCTTATGCCAGACTCAATATTCCAACGTACATTACATTAAAATGCCCAAGAAAGATCTTATTTTGATGTCAAGGACGAGATAAACCAATGACACACCATAAAAAAAGCCTGTTGAAAATTCAACAGGCTTTTTTAAAAATTATTTTAATGCGTCTTAAGCATCAAATGGTTCAACAGAAACATAAGACTTATCGTTCTTTGTTTTCTTAAATTGAACTGTTCCGTCAATTCTTGCGTGTAATGTGTGATCTTTACCTAAGTATACATTAGTTCCAGGTCTGTGTTTCGTTCCCCTTTGTCTAACGATAATATTTCCTGCAATTGCAGCTTGACCACCAAAAATCTTCACGCCTAATCGTTTCGATTCTGATTCTCTTCCGTTTTTTGAACTACCAACACCTTTCTTATGTGCCATCTCTAAAAGTTTTTTAAATTATTTGCTTAAAGCTTCAATTAATTCTGCTTTCTTCAATGCAGAATAGCCTTCTAAACCTTGAGCTTTTGCCATTTCTTTTAATTCAGCAACGGTATGCTTACTCAAGTCTTGCGTTGCGTCATCTTTTTTAACTTCTTCCTTTTTTGGTTCAGCTTTTTTTGAAGATGCTTTAGCTCCGCTTGTGACAAGGCCTTCAATCTGAATTTCGGTCAAGTGTTGTCTATGCCCGTTTTTCTTTTTGTAACCTTTTCTTCTTTTCTTTTTGAAGACAATAACTTTGTCTCCTTTCAAGTGCTTAAGGACTTTCGCGTCAACTTTTGCACCATCTATAGCTGGGGCGCCAAGAGTAGTTGTGCTGCCATCGTTGTATAAAAGAACTTTATCGAAACTGATTGAAGCTCCTTCTTCTTCTTTTAATCGATGTACAAACACCTTTTGGTCTTTTGCAACTTTAAACTGCTGCCCTGCTATCTCTACGATTGCATACATAGTGTTTATGTTTAATTTTTAAAATGTTTGCAAATATAGGTCTTTTAAAATAAATACAAAAACACTTTTACTTCCTATGGACAGATTTTTTAAAAAGTTGCATAAATGTAAGTGTCATCACAACGGTTGTTGCAAAACCCATAATGGCAACAACAAAACTGAACATCATTGGATTGAGCTCTGAGTGGTGTAGGAAGTGAGTTGTCAGATCATTTAGAAAATCAGGGTTGAGATCTGAGGTATAAACACTCATAAAAATTGTAAAAAAAATTGTCCCAACAAAACCTGTTGCTAAACCAGCTGCAACGCCGTTGTGGTATTTAAACTGATCTTTTAATTCATGTTTGCGCGACCGAATTGCATCATAAACAGCAAAAGCCGTAATGACCATATTAAACATACTATAGATAGGGTTTGTATGGATATCAAAAAGACTGAGAATCAAAAAAAATGCAATCAAAGATGCCGCTAAGGCAAATCCGTAACGAAGAGGGAGCGCAAATTTAGACATAATATAATTTTTGTGTTAATTTACAAATTTTATACTAAAACACTATTTAATTTATTGTTAAGAGCAGGTTTTATGAATAAAAACCCAATTTTAAAGGAAGATTGAAATTAAACCCAGATATTTGTAACAAATCAAAAAAATTCAACTAATAATTTACTTCTAAAATTAATTAAAAATGAAAAGAACATTCAATTTTCTGTTGCTTTTTTGCATGAGTCTCCCTATCGTGGCTCAGCAAGTCGAGTTTACAGAGTATGACTTAGACAATGGCTTACATGTCATTTTACATCAAGATAACACCGTTCCTGTGGCTACAGTTGGGGTGATGTACCATGTTGGTTCTAAAGATGAATCAAAAGGACGTACAGGTTTTGCACACTTTTTCGAACACCTCCTTTTTGAAGGAACAGACAATATTGAACGCGGTGAGTGGTTCAACATCGTTGCTGCAAATGGTGGAAGCAATAATGCAAACACAACACAAGATAGAACATATTACTACGAAACATTTCCTTCTAATGCACTAGAAATTGGACTTTGGATGGAATCTGAACGTATGCTTCAACCGATTATCAACCAAATTGGTGTTGATACACAGAATGAAGTTGTGAAGGAAGAGAAGCGTTCGCGTATTGACAATGCACCTTATGGAAAAGTCATGTATTCAACAGGAATCAATAAACACCTGTTTGACAAACATCCTTATAAGAACTCAGTGATTGGATCAATGGAAGACTTAGATGCTGCACAACTCGAAGAGTTTAAAGCATTTTTTGATAAGTTCTACGGCCCTAATAATGCAACTTTAGTTGTTGCAGGAAATTTTGAAACTGATAAAACCAAAAAAATGATTAAAGATTATTTTGGTCCAGTCAAAAAAAGAGCTGAAGTCAAAAGAGTCCATATTGAAGAGGATAAAATCACTGAACCAATCGTCAGAACAGAATACGATAGCAATATCCAAATTCCTTTAAAAGCACACGTTTACAGAATCCCAGGAATGAGTGAGCGCGACTCTTATGTCATGAGCATGATTTCTTCAATTTTGACAGATGGAAAAAGCTCACGTCTATACAAGAGAATGGTTGATGATGAAAAAGTAGCTCTGCAAGTTTTGGCATTCCCAAGAACAATGGAAGACTACGGCACGTACATCATGGGCGCTATGCCAATGGGTGACACATCACTTGAAAAACTTTCAGATATTATGGACGAAGAAGTGAACAAACTGCAAACTGAATTAATCTCAGAAAGAGAATATGAAAAATTGCAAAACAAGTTTGAAAATAATTTTGTCAATTCAAACTCAAGTATTCAAAACATTACAGCTTCATTAGCCACTTACAACGTTCTTTACGGTAACACAGATTTAATCAATGAAGAAATTGAAATCTACAACAGTATTACACGTGAAGAGATCCAAAAAGTTGCTAAAAAGTACTTGCAAAACAATATGCGCTTGGACTTAGATTATTTACCTGAATCAGATAAAGAACAAAAATAAAAAGACATGAAATTTAAAATTTTAAACCTATTTATATTGTGCCTGATCGCAACGAATGCGACAGCACAGATCGATAGATCAACGATGCCTAAGCCTGGTCCAGCACCAGAAATTAACATCGGAGAGCCAGATCGCTTTTCTTTGAGTAATGGGCTTGAAGTATTAGTTGTAGAAAACCACAAACTCCCTCGTGTTTCAGCGCGTTTAGTTATTGACAACAAACCTTTTACAGCTGACAAACCTGGAACAGCAAGCCTTGTTTCTAGCCTATTAGGATCAGGAACTAAAAACATCTCTAAAGATGAATTCAATGAAGAAATTGACTTTTTAGGCGCACGCTTGAGCTTTGGCTCAGAAAGTGCTTATGCAAGTTCTTTATCTAAATTCTTTCCACGTGTGATGGAATTAATGGCAGATGGTGCCTTAAACCCTGTTTTTACTCAGGAAGAATTTGACGCTGAAAAAGCAAAGTTAATTGAAGGGCTTAAAAGTAATGAGAAAAGCGTTCAGTCTATAGCAAGCCGTGTTGGTTCTGCTTTAGTTTATGGCAAAAATCATCCTTACGGACAATTCACGACTCCTGAAAGTGTAGAGAATATCACTTTACAAGATGTCAAACATATGTATAGCAATTATTTTGCACCTAAAAATGCATACATGGTTATCGTGGGTGATATTTCTAAAAAGGAAGCTAAGAAACTAGTTAAAAAGTACTTTAACAACTGGAAAGAATCAGTACCACCAAACCAAAGCATCCCTAAAACTAAGGATGCACAGTACACACAAATGAACTTTGTGGACATGAAAAATGCGGTTCAGAGCCAAATTATCGTTGAAAACAATGTGGACTTAAAAATGAGTGATGAAGATTACTTCCCATTAATTGTTGCAAACCAAATTTTGGGTGGAAGCTTCGGGAGTTACCTCAACATGAATTTAAGAGAGGATAAAGGCTACACTTACGGCGCCCGCTCTGGTGTTGGAGCAAGCAGATATGCTTCGCGTTTCGTCGCTTCAGCAGGAGTTAGAAACGCTGTGACTGATAGTGCTGTTGTTGAGTTTTTAAAAGAAATCAAGCGCATCAGAACAGAAGATGTTGATAAAGATAAACTTGAGGACATCAAGAAGAAATTTGCAGGTAATTTTGTGACGCAATTAGAAGATCCTTCTACAGTTGCTAACTATGCCCTAAATATCAAAATGAAAGATCTTCCTGAAGATTTTTACAAAACATATTTAGAAAAAATTAATGCTGTGAGTATTGCTGACATTAAACGTGTTGCAAATACTTACTTTAAAGTGAATAATCTAAGAATCGTCATCGTCGGAAAAGGGTCTGAAGTTGCTGAAAACTTAGAAAAAGTCACTTATGAAGGAAAACGCGTGCCTGTTTTATATTATGACAAAAAAGCTAATAAAGTAGAGAAACCACAATTCAGCAAACCTATTCCTGAAGGTGTTGATGTTGGAAGTGTTTATACAGACTACCTGAAGGCAATTGGTGGACAATCAAAGGCTGAGAACATTAAGACGCTTTACACAGCAGGTGATGCTTCTGTAAATGGAATGGAGTTAAAATTCATCGAAAAGAAAACCAACACTGGCAAATCGAGTACAGAAATCTTAATGGGAGGAAACCCTTTCCAAAAGATGGTTTTTGATGGTGAAAAAGGATATCAAGAAGCACGTGGTCAACGTAATGAATATAATGATGAGCAGAATGCAACAGCTCAAAAAACAGCAGCGGCTATTCCTGAATTAACTGTTCCTAAAGATGTAGAACTTATGGGCATTGAAGACCTAGATGGTGAGGATGCTTATGCTGTTAGAATCAATGAAACAACAAAGGAATTCTACAGTGTTGCGTCTGGCTTGAAACTTCAAACAGAAACAACAATGGAACAACAAGGACAAACAATGACAACAACTGTTGAGTACAATGATTACAAGGAAGTGAAAGGTGTTAAAATTCCGCATAAACTTATCCAGAAAATCGGACCGACAACAATTGAAGTTAACTTGACTGATATTAAAATTAATGAAAATGTGAGTGATAAAGATTTCGAATAAATCTTTTCAATGCTATATTCATCGTAGTCAAAAAGCCGTTTCATCCGAAACGGCTTTTTTTATGGAGAGAAAATAAATTTTACAATTATTTTTTAAAACCTTTCTTTTTGTTCGCTAAATAAACACCTAAAAGAATAATTAAACCAGCACCAAATTGCATTACATTAAATTGCTCACCATCCACAAAACCCCAGAACAAAGCGACTATGGGAATTAAATAAGTCACAGATGCTGAAGAAACAGGATCTGAAACTTGTATCAAACGGTTAAAAATTATCTTGGCTAAAGCTGTTCCTAAAACAGCGAGGATTGTCACGTAGAAGAGTGCTGTATGCGTTTCTGGTGAACTCAAATTTGATACTGTAAAGAAGTCGGTTGAAAATAAGACAACAAGAGACACAGGAATCAGAGCCAAGAAAGACCCCGTTGCGATCCCTAATGCAGGAACTTGCTGTAAATAGGCTTTGATGATGTTGGCATTAAAAGCATACATCAAAGTGGCAATAAGCGGAAAGATGGCGTACCAATAATTTTGATCAGGATTGAGAGAAGCACCAGCAAAAATCAATAAGACTGATCCGATTAAACCGATAAAAACACCTACAAATTGCTGGCGAATAAAAGCAGTTCCAAAAAACACAAGCCCAACAATAAGGGCTAATAAAGGAACCGTAGAGTTAAGAATAGAGGCAATTGCACTATCAATCTCAGTTTCGGCATATGCAAACAATATACTCGGAAAGAAAGTCCCTATAAATCCGGACAAAGCCACCCAAAACCACTGCTTACGATTGAGATGCTTTACTTTTTTAAAGCCAACAGCGCCTAAGACTATACCTGTGATCAGCACGCGAACAGCGCCCAACTGAACAGGGGTCAACCCGATAAGAGATTTTTTGATTAAAATAAATGAGCTTCCCCATAATAGGGCCAAGCTGATAAGTGAAATCCATTTAAAATACTGATTTGGCACGCTAAATTTTTGGCGCAAAAATCAGTTTTATTATTCGATTAACCTTAGGAAATACAAATGAAATTAAGCTCACTATTTAGTCCATCTCAAGCTCTCAACCATTTTCCTTAAATCCTTCTTGATATAGGCAGCAGCTGGTAAAATGGAATCGTAATTCGGTTGTGTTTTAAAATAAATCGAAGCGGTTACAAAATGATTGACACTATCTGTCAAGTAAAACTGAGCTTGAGAAGCGGCATCACCTTCAACTTCATAGAAATTCCCATAAGTTCGGTTCTCGTCGTTTGTATAGACATCAACTTCAATCGCATCTGCCTTAATTGTATGCTTAAGTGGTAATTTTTGTGCATCAGTCAGCAGCGCCTCCAAGTTGTTATTCACTTTTTTATAAGAGAAGAAAATAGTGGCGTGCATTTGTGGATAAACAATATTAAAAGAACATTGCTCATAATTCTTAGACTGATCAATATTGACCAATTCATTGACATCAAACTTAAAAGCGCAATTCGTATTGAGCTGTTTATAACGATGTTCAGGATAATTCAAATCAAGAAATGCCTTGGCCTTTGGCTGTACATCGGATTGACAACTCGATAAAGAGATGAGAGCGATCAGTACAAAGATCAGGGATGCGTCTTTAAGATTCATTTCGCGTTACTTTTATTTGCTTAATACGTCGGTTATCAACAACTTCAATTGTAAAGGTAAAATGTAAGAAGTGAATTGTTTGATTTTTCTTTGGTAAACTTTTAGAAATCTCAAGTACAAAGCCTGCTAAAGTTTCTGATTCGCCTTTTTCTGATTCAAATTCAGCTTGTGTATTGTCATCGAAATCAAAGATACGGTAGAAATCCTTCAATGAAGTTTTCCCTTCAAATACGAATGTATCATTGTCAATTTTAGAAAAAATCAAATCATCATCATCAAATTCATCACTAATATCCCCCACAATCTCTTCAATAATATCCTCAAGAGAAATCAAACCGCTGGTTCCTCCATACTCATCGACAACGATAGCTAAGTGATTCTTTTGCGATTTAAAATCATTGAGTAAATCATCCAGTTTTTTATTTTCTGGAACAAAATAAGGCTCGCGAATGATGCTTTGCCATTCAAAATCCTTTTCGTCACGATAAGGCAATAAATCTTTGACGTATAGAATGCCAATAATATTATCAACATCATCCTTATAAATAGGAATTCGAGAATAGCCATGTTCTACAACTTGATCCAGCACAGTTAGAAAACTTGTGTCTGTACTCAATGCAAAAACATCTAAACGCGGTTTCATCACTTGTTTGGCATCTGTATTTCCGAAAGAAACGATGCCTTGCAAGATCTTTTTTTCATCCAAAGTTGTTTCCTCCTCATTTGTCAACTCTAAAGCTTGCGAGAGTTGATCCACACTTAAATTTGATTTTTGCTTACCAAAACGCCGATGAATACTCACAGTAACGGCTCGCATTGGCATACTCAGCGGAGTGAATATTTTATCTAAAACAGCCAGTGGATACGCCATAAATTGAGCAAACTCAACACTGTTTCGATTGGCGTAAACTTTGGGTAATATCTCTCCAAAAAGCAAAATAAAAAACGTGACAATACCAATATCAATAATCAACTTTAGACTGATACCAAGCCAATAGATATTAGTGCTTTGCAATAATTTCCCACTGAAAGAGCTGTAAAGCAAAACAGTCGCGATATTGATAAAGTTGTTTGCAATAAGGATTGTCGCCAGTAGTTTTTTGGGTCGATCAATCAAGTTGATCAATATTTGATCTTTGGGCGTGATATCTTCATAGTCAAAATCAGTTGGCTTTAAGGAAAACAAAGCCACTTCTGATCCCGAAACCAGAGCTGAACAAATTAAGAGTACAAAAAAAAGGACAAGCTGAAAGATATCACCTGTATCGAGGGCTAAAGTTAAGAATAAACGCGAGGGGTCAGGTTCCAAATCTTTTGTGGTTTTAGTTTAATTAAAAGGGCAGATCATCATTATCTTCAACCTCTGCCTCTTTTTCAGGTTGAGATGTCGACTTCTGATCTGTTGATTTTGGCGCTTGTTTTGCACTCGGATTTGATTCAGGCTGAGGGCCAGAACCACTTTCGCCTTTAGGTGTTAAAAATGTAAATTCAGAACAATGCACCTCTGTTAAATAGCGATCCATCCCTTTATCATCTTGCCATTTTCTAGTCTTGATACGACCTTCAATATAAACCTTATCGCCCTTTTTAAGGTATTTCTCACATATTTCAGCAGCTTTATTACGCACAACAACATTATGCCATTCCGTATTGCTGACACGCTCATTTGTTGCTTTGTTGACATATTCTTCATTGGTGGCTACTGGAAAACGCCCAATAGAATTGCCACCTTCAAAATAATGCATCTTCACGTCGTCTCCTGTATGCCCAATTAGCATGACTTTATTAAGTGTACCAGCCATAAGTTTAGTTTTAAATGTAAATGTAAGAAAAAAGATTTATCTCTTAAAAAAGTGTGTTTGAATAAAATTTGCGATCAAAACGGGAACAGCATAATTCAGAAGTTCATTTTGTGTCACAACTGTATAGCCTTCCACAAGTTCTGGATAGCTTTCAAAATTCTGAGTCAAGTTCAGCTTCCAAAAATCTGTATACAAGCTTTGGTGTGTCAATTGATGCTTGATTGGCTTTTCAGTTAAGCGCGTTAAATTTTGTGTAGGCAAAGATAATCCAAAAGCATCAGTTGTCATTTCATTTGTGTTATTTTGAGTTTCAGAAAGTGGAAATTCAAACATATTCTGCCAAATATCTTTTTGCGTTCTTTTTTGGATAAGCAAGCGCTCACTAGCATCTTCCAAAATCAAATAATTGAGATAGCGTTTTCTAACTTTTACTTTTTTCAGCTTGACAGGCAATTGGCTGATTTTATTTTGCTGAAAAGCCACGCAATCTTTTTGTAAAGGACACTGTGTACAATCAGGGTTTTTCGGTCGACAAAGTAGTGCCCCGAACTCCATTATCGCTTGGTTGTGATCGGCTGGTCGACTTTTATCGAGCAGTTCTTCTGCTTTTTCCTTGAAAAGTTTCGCGCCTTCTGTGGAATTTATAGGGAGATCTATTCCTAAAAAGCGAGATAAAACACGGTAAACATTTCCATCGACAACAGCTTTAGCTTCCCCAAAAGCAAAAGAAGCAATTGCAGCTGCTGTATAATCGCCAACGCCTTTGAGTTTTTTTAGAGCCTCATAATTCTGCGGAAAAACGCCTTGATTATCACTGATCACCTTTGCAGAGGCATGCAAGTTTCGCGCTCTTGAATAATAGCCCAAACCCTGCCATAGCTTTAGGACTTCATCTTCATCTGCTTGCGCCAAATCATGTATTGACGGATATTTATCAAGAAAAATACTGTAATAATCTAAGACCTTAATAACCTGTGTTTGCTGGAGCATAATTTCAGACAACCAGATGTGGTAAGCAGAATTTGTTTGACGCCATGGGAGGTCCCGTTTATGCGTGAAATACCAGTTGATGAGAGCTTCAGAAAAGTGCACGATTTTTTTTTAGAACAAAAATATGGCTTATACAGCTACTATTTAGCGTTTTGTATTTATTTATTGTTATTTTATTCTGTATATTTGCAAACTTAAATTTAATACACACTTTTAAATATTTGAACTATGACAAAAGCAGATATTGTAGCTAATATTTCAGATAAGTTAGGCTTAGAGAAAGCTGAAGTACAGGCTACTGTTGAAACTTTTATGGCTGAAGTAAAGGATTCTTTAGAGAACGGAGACAATGTATACTTGAGAGGTTTCGGAAGTTTTGTTGTAAAGAAAAGAGCGGAGAAAACTGGTCGTAACATTTCTAAGAACACAACGATTAAAATACCTGCACACAACATCCCTGCTTTTAAACCTGCAAAGGTTTTCATAGAAGGTGTTAAAACAAAAGTTGAAGTAAAATAAATATTAATCAATAAAAAATACAGCTTATGCCAAGTGGTAAAAAAAGAAAGAGACATAAGGTAGCGACTCACAAAAGAAAAAAGAGAAACAGAGCTAACCGTCACAAGAAAAAGTAGTTTTAAAAACTACTTTTTCTACTTTTTAGAACACGTTCTTTGACATCGAAATTTGGAGATCAAATTTCTACATTTTTATAATTATTGTTTAATTTTTCTGAGCATTATTATGCTCAGATCCAAAATTTAAAAGCGTGAATAAGGAATTAATTATTAGATCAAGTTCCAACGCTGTAGATTTTGCCTTGCTTAAAGAGGGGAAATTGATCGAACTGCATAAAGAGTCTAGTGACAATAATATTGCAGTTGGTGATATTTATCTCGCCAAAGTCAGAAAAGCACTTTCTGGCCTCAATGCCGCATTTGTAAATGTTGGCTATGAAAAAGATGGATTTTTACATTACCATGATTTAGGTCCACAGATTAAAACATCTCTTAAGTTTGTAAAGAAAGCAGGCTCGCCAAAATTTAAAGATTATACCTTCAAAAATTTTGATTTTGAAGAAGATATTGACAAAGATGGAAGCATCACAAATGTGCTGAATCCCAATCAGTCCATACTTGTACAGGTCGTCAAAGAACCGATCTCAAGCAAAGGACCTCGATTGAGTAGCGAACTTTCACTTGCTGGGCGCTACATTGTACTGGTGCCTTTCTCAAATCGAGTTTCTGTCTCTCAAAAAATTGAGGACAAAGAAGAAAAAAATAGACTTAAACGTCTTGTCAAAAGTATTAAACCAAAAGGCTTTAGCGTCATTATACGGACAGTAGCTGAAGGTAAAAAAGTGGCTGATATTGATAGAGATTTACAAAATCTACTCAGCCGTTGGCAAACCATGTGCAAGAAAATACAACGTGTACAACCTCCAAATAAAGTTCTTGGCGAACTCAACAAAGCATCATCAATGCTAAGAGATCTGTTTAACGACTCATTTACTTCAATCATTGTTGATGACGAAAATTTGTTTTCACAAATTAAGGATTATGTCGGTGAAATATCACCCGAAAAAGAATCAATCGTTTCTTATTACAACTCAAAAGTTCCGATGTACGAAAAGTATAACGTCGAGCGACAGATCAAAACATCTTTTGGTGAAACTGTCACGATGAAAAAAGGCGCTTATCTCGTTATCGAACACACAGAAGCAATGCATGTCATTGATGTGAATAGTGGTAATAGAAGCAACAAGGCAAAAAATCAAGCAGATACAGCTTTAGAAGTTAACCTCATTAGTGCAACCGAAATTGCGCGCCAACTTAGGCTTCGCGATATGGGAGGTATTATTGTTGTCGATTTTATTGACATGGTCAATTCAGATCATCGTAAAAAACTTTACGATCATTTAAGATCTGAAATGAACGACGATAGAGCAAAACATAAAATCTTACCACCGAGTAAATTTGGTTTGATCCAAATTACAAGACAACGTGTAAGACCAGAACTCGCCATCAAAACGCGAGAACAAAATCCGAATAGAAACGGAGAAATTGAAGCGCCTATTGTCATTATCAATAAGTTAAATACAGATTTACAAAAAATCATTACTAAAGGTTATAAAAAAGTGACGCTTACCGCGCACCCATTTGTAGCCGCCTATCTCGTTAAAGGCACGCCATCTATGCGTACCAAATGGTTCCTTGACTTCAAAAAATGGGTCAAGATACAACCGCGTGACGCTCATCAATATCTTGAGTATCACTTTATTGACCAGGAAGGCAATCCAATTAACATATAAAAAAATCAAGCCCATTTGCTATCAAGCGATGGGCTTTTTTTATACCCAAAAAAGAAAAACTTACCTTTGTCTTCCGTATGAATAAAAGTCACTCTTTAACCGTTGATGAAGCACTCGCCAAAATGATGCAGTACTGCGTTTATCAAGACCGCTGCCATCAAGAAGTCGAAAAAAAACTCGACCAATTAGCCATGTTTGAGACTGCAAAAGCACATATTATGGCAGCACTTATCAAGGATGATTTTTTGAATGAAGAACGCTTCTCAAAAAGTTTTGCAAGGGGAAAATTTAGAATAAAAAAATGGGGAAGAATTAGAATTGTACGTGAATTAAAACAACGACACATCTCACAATTCAATATCAAAACAGCTCTAAAAGAAATTGATGATGCCGCTTATATTGATACTATTGAAAAGTTAGCAGAGAAAAAATTTGATCAACTAAACATGGATTGTTCACGCCGGAGTCGTCAGAAAATATATCAATATTTAGCCTATCGCGGTTATGAATACACATTGATTTATGACACAATCAATCAACTTTGTAAGCAAAAGTAAAGTTAAAAATACGGGCTTGCTTAGATTTTTTTACCGATAACAAAGCCAAAAAAATTTGCCCTGACAATATTTTAATATCTTTACCGATTATTATTATCATACTAACAAAAAGCTGAGGCGCAATGCCAAAAAGCTCTAAATATATAATTTATGGGATGTAGCAGTTGTGCTAGCAAAAGTGATGGATCGCCCAAAGGATGCAAGAACAATGGAAGTTGTGGTACAGATTCTTGCAATAAATTGACAGTTTTCGACTGGCTATCAGACGTGGAGCTTCCTGTAGGAACAGAACGTTTTGATGCTGTTGAGGTGCGTTTTAAGAATGGTCGTAAAGCATTCTTTAGAAATATAGATAAATTAACCCTTTCAATCGGTGATATTGTGGCAACAGAAACCTCACCAGGGCACGATATCGGAATTGTCACACTAACAGGTGAACTTGTCAAAGTTCAGATGCGTAAAAAAAAGGAAGATCCTTATAAACCTGATCTTGCAAAAGTCTACCGCAAAGCCAGCCAAAGAGATATTGACATTTGGCAAAAGGCTAGAGAACGCGAAGAACCTATCAAGGTAAGAGCAAGAGAGATCGCCATCAGACTCAATCTGAGAATGAAAATCAGTGATGTTGAGTTTCAAGGTGATGCCTCAAAAGCAATATTTTATTACACCGCTGAGGATAGAGTTGACTTCAGGCAATTGATCAAAGAGTTTGCATACGAGTTTAAGACGCGCGTTGAAATGAAGCAAATTGGCTTCAGACAAGAAGCGGCAAGACTTGGTGGTATCGGTTCATGTGGGAGAGAGCTCTGCTGCTCTACATGGCTGACGGATTTCAGAACTGTCAAAACGGCTGCAGCGCGTTATCAACAATTATCACTCAACCCTTTAAAATTGGCAGGTCAGTGTGGGAAATTAAAGTGTTGTTTAAATTATGAACTCGATTCATATTTAGATGCTTTAAAAGAGTTTCCGAGACAAGACAAAAAACTTGTCACGCAAAAAGGAGAAGCCGTCTGTCAGAAAATTGACATCTTTAAATCTAAGTTGTGGTATGCCTACGAAAGTGAATACAACAACTGGATTGAACTTGATACTGAGGCTGTACAGAAAATTATTAAAGCAGAAAAAGAAAGCAAACCTGTTGCGAGTTTAGAAGAGTTTGTTGAAGATACGCCTATTGTTTCTACAAGTTTTGAAAACTCAGTAGGACAAGATAGTTTGACACGTTTTGACAAGCCAAAAAACAAACGCAAGAAAAGACCATCAAACCAAAAGTCTGGCAATTCAAAATCATCAAAATACACGAAGAATCAGCAGCCGAAGAAAAAACAGCAAAAGAGACAAAATAAACCAAAGCCTAAAAATGAGAAGCAATAGTTTTTATTTTGCATCTATTTTGATGATTGTCTTCGCATTAAATGCTTGTCAATCTAATGATACTTTTTACACAGAAGTCACTTCGTATCAGGAGGGTTGGCCGCATCATGAACCAACAGAATTTGAGTTTGATGTGACTGACACAATCAATCGTTATGATTTGTTTTTTAAAATCAGAAATGATCAAAATTACAAGTACAGAAATCTTTTTGTCATTGCTGACATCAATTTCCCCAATGGGAAAGTGATTGTTGACACACTTGAATACGAGATGGCATACCCAAATGGTGAATTTATAGGAGAAGGTTTTGGCAATATCAAATCAAGTAAACTATGGTACAAGCAAAACGTCAGGTTTACGGAAATTGGTGACTATAAAATTAATATTAAACAGGTCATGCGAGCTTTTGGAGAGGTCGAAGGTCTGAAAAAGTTAAAAGGGATTACAGATGTAGGCATTAGCATCGAAAAACATAAGCAAGAAAAATGACAGATAAGAAACACGCTAATTTTAAAAAATACATCATGTGGTTTTGGGCCATCTTTGGTGGAGGTATTTTATGTATTGTCTTGGTATTTCTCTTTGCAGGATGGGGCCTATTTGGTGAAATGCCAAGCTTTGAAGAACTCGAGAATCCAGAATCAAATTTAGCGACGGAGGTCCTTTCTGCCGATGGTAAAACCTTGGGGAAATATTACAAAGAAAACAGGACTCCCGTCAAGTATGAAGATCTACCTCAACATCTCGTTCAAGCATTAATAGCAACTGAAGATGAGCGTTTTTATTCACACTCAGGTATTGATGCCAAAGGTACCTTTAGAGCTGTGGTCTTTCTCGGGACAAAAGGAGGTGCAAGTACCATCACTCAACAACTGGCAAAATTGCTTTTCTCTGATGTTTCTAACAAAAGTAAATTTGAACGTGGTGTTCAAAAAATAAAAGAATGGGTGATTGCCGTCAGACTAGAAGAGCAATATACAAAAGAGGAAATCATCACGATGTACCTCAACAAATTTGACTTTTTATATCAAGCAGTTGGAATTCGATCAGCCGCACGAATTTATTTCAGTAAAGAACCTCAAGAACTCACTGTTGAAGAGTCTGCTGTTTTGGTTGCCATGCTCAAAAACCCGATTTCACACAACCCATTGCGAGAAGATTTTAAAGACAATTCGATCAGTAGAAGAAACACAGTTTTCAGTCAAATGGCTAAAAATGATTTCATCACTGAGAAAGAAAAAGATTCTTTACAACAACTCGAGCTCGTGACAGAGTATTCGCCTGAACAACACGATGATGGACTAGCGACTTATTTTAGAGAACACGTTCGTGATTTCTTAAAAGATTGGATCAATGAAGAAGATAACCTTAAGGCCGATGGCTCCAAATATAACATCTACAGCGATGGCTTAAAAGTGTACACAACAATTGATTACCGCATGCAAGAATATGCTGAGACAGCTGTTGATAGACACCTAGAAAAACTTCAAAAGGAATTTAATAGACAAAATAAAAACAACAAAACATCACCTTTTAGAAGTGTCAATAAAAAAGAAATCAAGCGGATTATTAATAGAGGTATCAAAAATTCTCCACGTTATAAGGAGATGATAAAAAAGGATTTTAGCGAAGAAAAAATACTTGCAAGCTTTGATAAAGAACGCGAGATGAAAGTTTTCTCTTGGGAGGGTAGCATTGATACAACCATGACACCGCGAGACTCAATACGCTATTATAAATCATTTCTCAATGCAGGGATGATGTCCATGCGACCACAAACAGGAGCCGTAAAAGCTTGGGTAGGTGGTATCAATTATAAGTATTTTAAATACGAACATGTCAAGCAAGCCCGCCGACAAGTCGGGTCAACTTTTAAGCCTTTTGTCTATGCCACGGCTATTGATCAGCTCCACTTATCTCCTTGCTTAGAAATGCCTAATACAAAATACACCATACCAAAAGGAAGACATGGTGTCACTAAAGATTGGACACCTCGAAATGCGGGTAATGAATACGGAGGTATCAAAACCTTAAAACAAGCTTTGGCAGAATCCATCAACACCATTACAGCGCGGATGATTGATAGAACAGGCCCTGAAAACGTGATTAGCTTACTAGATAAGTTAGGCATTGACACAAGAGCTATTGATCCAGTCGCTGCAATTGCTTTAGGATCTGCTGATATTTCGGTTTATGAAATGGTCTCGGCCTACAGTACTTTTGCCAACAAAGGCGTTTATATCGAGCCATTTTTAGTTGAGCGCATAGAGGACAAAAACGGAACGATACTCTACCAGCACAGACCTCAAACACGTGATGTTCTCAATGAGGAATCAGCTTATGTCACAGTTAATTTACTTGAAGGTGTCACAAGATTCGGATCAGGGCGCCGCCTGCGGACAAACTCTGAGTACGCCAAGAATTCATTAAGCTACAAACGTGCCGTTACCGGCTATCCCTATGCTTTTAAAAATGCAATTGCGGGTAAAACTGGAACGACACAAAATCAAAGTGATGGTTGGTTTATAGGGATGGTTCCAGATTTAGCCACTGGCGTTTGGGTTGGTGGTGAAGATAGGTCGGTGCGTTTCCCGACGATTACTTACGGTCAAGGAGCAACAATGGCTTTACCGATTTGGGGAATGTATATGAAATCTCTTTATGGAGATGAAGATATTATTGTTTCTGATGATGAGTTTGAAAAGCCTGATCACTTGAGTATCAAGATTGATTGTGATGATGACGGACAATCAGATGAATTTCAAATAGACTTTTAAAAACCAAAAAAACCGAGACTCAAAATGATTCTCGGTTTTTTTTAGTAGAATTCTAAATAAATTCTATGCTTCATAATTATCCTGAATTGCTTTCGCCAAGTCTTTAAACTCCCCCTCAGAAAGCGATACTTTTTTATCAAATCTAGTGTCTTCCATTTTCTGTAAAGGAATCAAGTGAACGTGTACATGTGGCACCTCAAGACCAATCACTGAAAGACCAATTCTTTTACACTCTACTGTTTTTCGCAAAGCCATGGCAACTTTTCTTGAGAAAGCCATCAATCTCATATAAGCCTCTTCATCAAGGTCAAACAATTTATCAACTTCTTGTTTGGGAATACAAAGTGTATGCCCTTTAGTGTTTGGATTGATATCTAAAAAAGCTAGAAACTCTTCATTTTCTGCAACTTTATAGGCAGGTAAATCCCCGTTAATAATCTTCGTGAAAATTGACATATTATTTTTCTTTATTTTGTTTTTCAAGCTCTTCTTGAAATTCTTCTAAAACTGGTTTTACTGTGCTTTCTGGTAAATCTGATATCCGAATATACATCAAGCCATCAACTGAGTTATTAAACATCGGATCCACGTTAAAAGCCACAACTTTTGCATTTTGTTTGATGTATTTTTTAATCAAAACTGGTAAGCGTAAATTATCAGGCTCAATTTCATCAATAATCTTATCAAATTTATTCAAATTAGCTTTGGTCGCATCAAAAACAAAGTCCTTATCGGCATCTTTGAGTTTCACCTTAAATTCCTTTTTAGGACGAACAAACTGTGCCACATAAGGATCGTAATAATTTGACTTCATAAACTCAATCATCATCGATTTAGAGAAATTTGAAAATTTATTACTGATGCTCACCCCACCTATCAAATACTTATGCTCTGGAAAACGCAATGTACAATGGACAATTCCGCGCCATAGCAGAAACAAAGGCATGGGTTTTTGTTGATATTCTTTAATGATATAAGCACGACCCATTTCAATAGATTCGCTCATTAACTTATTGAGTTCAGGCTCAAAACGAAACAATTCATTGAGGTAAAAACCATCAATACCATGCTTTTCATAAATCATTTTTCCGAATCCCATTCTATAAGCCCCGACAATCTTTTCTCCTTTATTATCCCACAAAAACATGTGGTGATAATAGGTATCGTACTTATCGAGATCAATGGGTTTATTGGTTCCCTCACCAATCGAGCGGAAAGTAATTTCACGCTGTCGCCCTATTTCCCTCAAAACATTTGGAATATGACCACTTTCAGACAGAAAAACCTCGTAGTTCTTGCTCAGTAATAAGCGATCATTTTTATCCCGACACTGTTCTATCTCTTTTAAAATACGATCCTTCTCAACCGCATCAATAATATTTCTAGGCGCTCTCGGCAGTTTTATTTGAGATGGAATTTGATCGATTAATTTCTTTTTTTCATAGGCATTCGCAAGCATATAAGTCTTACGACGTATAAAGTCTGTAAAGCTCTCCAAGTCATTACAATTTTGATAATCTGATGGCTGAATTGGATTGCCAATACGCACTCTTATGGGTCTGTTTTTAGAACGTGACAGCATTTCACTTGGCAATTTAGCCGTTCTTAGACTCGAACTGACTTTAGCCAATTTATAAAAAGCAGGACTATTTTTGGCATGAAAATAAACGGGAACGATAGGCACGTTTGCTTTCTTTATCAGCTTCATTGCTTCTGGCATCCAAGGCTTATCAACAATTTTCTTATCCTCTCTAAAAGTTGAAACTTCTCCTGCAGGAAAAACGCCAAATGGCTTGCCTTCCTTAATATGCCCTAAAGCTTCACGTAAACCAGAAAGACTTGATTTCACATCTTTTCTGTCTTCAAACGGATTGACGGGCATCACATAAGTTTCGATCGGATCGAGCTTTTGTAATAAAAAATTGGCCACAACCTTGTAGTCTGGCCGTTTTTCTAACATAATTTTGAGAAGAATCAAACCATCTATCGCCCCTAGTGGATGGTTTGACACTGTAATGAAAGGGCCTACTTTTGGAATCCTTTTAAAGTCCTTCTCAGGAATTTCAAATTCAGCGCCAACTTCAAGTAAAATCGCATCGATAAACTCAACGCCATCAAGGTCACGATACTTATCATAAATATCGTTTAACTTGTTGAGTTTGGTAAGTTGTAAAACAACATTGCCAAGAACTTGACCAAAATAACCAAATCGGTTAAAATTCAATGCCTCAGAAATATCCGCTGCGCTTATGATTGCCATATATTATGAATTGCGATTGGTAAAGATAAAACTTTATTTTTTTCTTTATTTCTATTTGTTAACGAAAACAATGTATGCGAATTATTATTGTTCTTTAACTTCTGTCAAATCTTCCCTTAAATGATTTTTATCATTGATCTTACTCATTAATTATCAGAAATTTACTAGAGTAATTTAAAAACAACAATCATGAAAGCAACTGAAAAAATAGCACAAATTATGACAGATAATTTAATCAAATTAAATGTCAATGACAGCCTATCAAAAGCTGAATCTTTATTTAAGAAAAATAAAATCAGACATATACCTGTTGTCGATAAAGGCAGAATTATTGGGATGCTCAGTTACACCGACCTGATGCGCATCTCTTTTGCTGATGCAACTGATGATGAAGGCCAAGAAGTTGAAACAACTGTTTACGACATGTTCACCCTTGAACAAGTCATGACAAAAAATGTTGAAGTCATCACTGAACACACTACAATTAAAGAAGCTGCTGAAATATTTGCTAAAAAAGAATTTCATGCGCTTCCAGTTATTAAGTATGATAAAATTATTGGAATAGTGACAACGACTGATATAATCAAGTATTTACTTCAACAATATTAAAATAATTATGCCTCAAGTGCTTGCTTCAAATCCATGCGTAAGTCTTCTTCATCTTCAATGCCGACACTTAAACGGATTAAGGAATCAACAACGCCTATCTTTTCGCGTTCTTCTTTTGGAATAGAAGCGTGCGTCATGCTTGCTGGATGTCCTGCCAACGACTCTACACCGCCTAAAGATTCGGCCAAGGTAAATACCTTTAGATTCTCAAGAAACTTAACGGCATCTCCCTGTTTATTTCCTTGCGTTGTAAAAGAAACCATTCCTCCAAAATCCTTCATTTGTTTCTTCGCAATATCGTGGTTAGGATGCGATGCAAAGCCTGGCCAATAAACGTTTTCCACTTGAGGATGTTGCGCTAAATACTCAGCAAGGACACGGCCATTTTCACAATGACGCTGCATTCTAAGGTGTAGTGTTTTAAGACCTCTGAGCACTAAAAAGCTATCCATTGGCCCTGCAATACCGCCACTTGCATTCTGAATAAAATAGAGTTTATCAGCAAGTTCATCATCCTTCACGACCAATGTTCCCATCACAACATCACTGTGCCCGCCGAGGTATTTTGTTGCACTGTGCATCACAATATCTGCTCCTAAATCAAGAGGTTGTTGCAGATAAGCCGTCGCAAATGTATTATCGACAATGAGCTTCAAGTTGTATTTTTTAGAAAGATCAGCAACAGCTGCAATATCTATAATATGCATCAGCGGATTTGTTGGTGTTTCCGTCCAAATCATTTTGGTGTTTTCATTGACATAACTTTCGATTTTACTTACATCTGAAAAACCAATAAAGTGAAATTTGATACCAAAGCTTTTGAAAATACGATTAAACAATCGGTAAGTCCCGCCGTATAAATCATTTGTAGAAATCACCTCATCGCCAGGTTTCAGCAATTTCATGACAGCATCAATAGCTGCTAAACCTGACGCAAAAGCCAAACCCTGTTTCCCATTTTCAAGAGATGCAATTGCTTTTTCTAAAGCAGTTCGGGTTGGGTTTCCGCTTCTTGAGTATGCGTAGCCTTTATGTTCTCCGGGAGAACTCTGCCTGTAAGTTGATGTTTGATAAATTGGTGGCATTACGGCATCGTAGGCAGGATCGATGTTATCTTGCCCGCCGTGTATTGCTTTTGTATTAAATTTCATAAGTCTCTTTTTAGCTAAAATAAAAGTCTAATCGACTTCTATCTATTTCGCATTTAGATTTCATTGCGTCTAACACAGATTTACAAATAATGAACTCCTTTGGCCATTAATTCTGCTTTTTGTTCCTTAAAAAGGCTTTGATCTAAAGCTTTGGTTGCTTTTTGAATCAAATTGACTCGAAAACCTTCATCCAAAGCATCTTTCATTGTAAAATAAACACAAATATCCCCAGCCAAACCACAAATATCAAATTCACGCACACCTTTTTCCTTGAGATAACCTGCCAAGCCTGTTGATTTTTGATGCATATTATCATAAAATCCGCTGTAGCTATCCAGTTCTGGATTTGTCCCTTTTCTAAATATTGTTTCAATAAAACTTTGACGCAAATCCGAATGAAAAGCAGCGCCATTAGTTTCCTGAACACAATGTGCTGGCCAAAGTGTTTGTTTATGCCCCTTTAAATCGATTGTTTCAAAAGGTTTTTTATCCAGATGATTGGTAGCAAAGCTCATGTGGTTTTGCGGATGCCAATCTACAGTTGCGATGACTAAATCATAATCCTTAATCACCGCATTAATAGCATCGACAATCTGGTCTCCTTCTTTCACTTCAAGTGTTCCTCCAGGCATAAAATCATTTTGCACATCGACCAATAAAAGTGTTTTCATACTTATTTTTTTAAAGTTGCTCTTAATTTTTCTCGTGTTTCTAAGAGTTGAGATGAAATCCCAACCTTATAAATATGCGGATTCGCAAAGCGTTTATACTCCTCTGGAAGGGCATTTAAACGTTCAGCTGCATAGGCTTTGATTTGCACTAAGCTTGGTTTTGGATTGAGGCGTTTACCATTTTCCATCACTGGTTTTAAAAGCGGTTCAAGCTTGTGACTGTGATAAGTTGTCGATTTTGTCGGATCAAATGGATGGTGCATTTTGGAAACTTCAGTTTCAGCATTCTGCGTGACAACATCAGCGCCGAGAAGTTCATTTTCCTGATTTCGGATGCGGTACACTTGTTTTTCACTGGGAAGCGTTGACTTCAAAACATTTTCAGACAACTTAATGCGCGGTTTGCCATAAGCATAAGCCAATTTATAAACGCCTCCAAGAGCTGCGTCAGGATGCCCAATTACCAAATTTGTGCCTACGCCATAAACATCAATCGGTGCTTTTTGATCATTCAAACTCTTGATAACGTGCTCATCCAACTGATTTGAAGCTGCAATCTTAACGTCTGTCAAGCCTTCCTCATCAAGTAAAACACGGCATTTTTTAGAAAGGTAGGCCAAGTCACCACTGTCCAAACGAATGCCATTGAGTTTATAGCCTTTAGCTTTCAGCTCCTTGGCAACTGTAATCGCATTAGGTAAGCCACTTTTTAAAGTATCATAAGTATCGATCAGCAAAACACAATTCGTCGGATGCACAGCGGCAAAATCGCGGAAAGCAGTCAATTCACTATCGTAAGATTGTATAAAAGCATGTGCCATTGTCCCAGAGACTGGCATATCAAAATCTATGGCAGACTTGACATTACTGGTGGCATCAAAACCGCCGATGAAAGCAGCACGACTGGCATAATAAGCACCTGTGGCATGTGCGCGTCGCATACCAAAATCAATTAATTTAGCCTTGGGTGCTGCACATCTGATGCGACTTGCTTTTGTGGCAATTAAGGTTTGAAAGTTTAAGATATTAAGCAATACAGTCTCGATAATCTGCGCCTCAATAATGGAGGCTTTGACTTGCAACACTGGCCGTGTAGGAAAGACCAAATCACCTTCTTGGACACTTCTTATTTCTCCATTAAACTGAAAATCAGCCAAGTATTTGATAAAGTCTTTATGAAAACCTTCTTTTTCTAAAAAGTCGAGTTCTTCTGGTTGAAATCGAAAATCTTCCAAGATATCAATCAAAACTTCCAAGCCTGAAAATATAGCGTATCCACTGTGAAAAGGGAGTTTCCTGAAAAAATAATCAAAAACAGATACTTCTTCGTGTTCTTGTTTTAAAAAATAAACTTGCGCCATCGTCAATTGGTACAAATCGGTATAAGATGCTGTGATTTTATGCATTAGATATCTATTAGAGATGTAAAACTAACGGATTTGTAGTAATATGAAAGCTGTTTAAATGAAATTTAGGTTCTCTTTGACTTTTGTCATGAAAGCGATATATAAATTGAAGATCTCTATTTTTGATTGGGGTCCCTTCTGTGCTCAGCAATTTTGTTATTTTCTTTCTAAAGCAATTGTCTTCAAATACAATATGACGATATTTACAAGAGAAAACGCTATAAAAACAAAGCTTTTGAATCATCACTTTAAAGAGAATCAGATCAATCTAGATTCAAATGGGGCAATATATGTCGAAAAGGAAAAGACTTTAATTATCGCAAATTTTGAGTTTTTTAAAACCAGTATTTCCACAAATAAACGCTTGGCAAATTTTGAGAAGCTTAAAAAAATTGTTCAGCTAGAGACTTGCCTTCAAGAATACCAACCTGATAAACTGGTATTCATCGGTGGTTTGCGTTTTCATATCAATACCGCGCTAGAGAACCTTCATGAATTTAAAAAGAAATTTGAGACCACACAATTCTTTCATATTTCATCTAAAAAAAATGCATTTCTCGCCGATTTTAAACACATCGGAATTAATTGTCACCAAGAACTTAAAGTTGGGGATTTTTTGATATCTCCAGAAGAATCAAAACCAAAGATGCCTCATTTTTATGCAGCCAAAAATGCTATTAAAGTGGAGCAGCATATTTTCCCTTGTTTTTGTCAAACAGATCAAGGATTCAGCTTGCCGTCATTTGCACAGACACAAAATTACGATCTGATTCAACCTATAGATTATCAGGCTGTTTTCGGGATTGATCAAGAGAAAGTCTTCACCTATCATTAATCATTTATTAAATTAAGTTGATATTGAGCCTAAGATTGTATTTTTGTTGAAAATTGTCAATAAATGTCACATTTTCACCCAATAAAAGTAAAAGGAATTCAGCGTCAAACACCAGAAGCTGTTGAAGTCACACTTGCAATTCCTGATGATCTCAAAAAAGATTTTGAGCACCATGCCGGGCAGTATTTGAGTTTTGAAAAAGAGCTCAATGGCAAAAAAGAACGGCGTTCTTATTCGATTAGTTCCCATAATGACGATGACAAATCTGTTGTTATCAAAGCCATCAAAAATGGTGTTTTCTCTAATTATGTCAATTCAGATTTAAAAGAAGACGACACATTAGAGGTGCATCCACCAGAAGGAAAATTCAGGTTACCGGAACAATTGACTTCCAAAAATTTTATTGCTTTTGCAGCTGGCAGCGGAATTACGCCGATTATGTCTATGATCAAGCATGCTCTAAAAGATAGTGATGACACAAAATTTGTGTTGGTTTATGGCAACAAATCACCAGGTAGCACTATTTATTTAAATGACATTTTGGATCTCCAAAAAGAATATTCTGATCGCTTTTTTGTTGAATTTGTTTACAGTCAAACAAAAGAAGAAGATGCAGCTTTCGGCCGCATTGAAAAGCCAACAATCAATTATGTGATTAAGAATAAATACAAATCAATTGATTTTAGTGATTATTTACTCTGTGGACCTGAAGAAATGATTAACCAAACGAAAAGTATTTTGTTAGACAATAAAGTCGATGAAAACAAGATTCATTTTGAGCTTTTCTATTCATCAGAAGATGCAGAACCAGAGGAAGCGCATGAAGGCGTCACACAAATTAAAGTGATTTTGGATGAGGAAGAGTTTGAATTTACAATGCAAAAAGATGAGCGTGTCCTCAATGCCGTTCTAGATCAAGATATTGATGCACCTTACTCATGCCGCGGTGGAATCTGCAGTAGTTGTGTTGCAAAAATCACAGAAGGTGAAGTTGAAATGGTTAAAAATCAAATTCTGACGGATGAAGATTTAGATGAAAAATTAGTACTCACTTGTCAATCTCTCCCAAAAACTGGAAAGATTACAATTGATTACGACGATGTATAGATTTTAATGATTTAATTTAAAAAGAAGTTTAATAACAAACAAAAGCTATTATGGCAGGACATAGTAAGTGGGCAAATATTAAACATAGAAAAGGCGCTCAAGACAAGAAAAGGGCTAAAGAATTTACACGTGCGATTAAGGAAATCTCAGTGGCAGTCAAAGATTTTGGCGGACCAGATTTAGAATCAAACCCGACGCTTCGCAACGCCATTGCAAATGCAAAGGGTGTCAATATGCCAAAAGACACCATTCAGCGTGCAATTAAAAAAGCCGCCGGTGCCGATGCTGACAATTACGAGCTCGTCTCTTTTGAAGGATACGGACCACACGGCATTGCTATCTTTGTGGAATGTACAACAGATAATACAAACCGAACTGTTGCTTCTGTGCGTTCGATATTTTCAAAAAATGGCGGAAATTTAGGAACAAATGGCTCCTTAGAATTTCTGTTTGAACGCAAAGGTGTTTTTACAATTGAGAAAGAAAATTTAGAACATGATCTTGAAGAATTAGAACTGGAACTCATTGATGGTGGCGCTAGCGGATTTGAAAACGAAGATGAACTACTTATTGTTTATTCAGAATTTACAGATTTTGGCACAATGGCTCAGAAACTCGAAGCTTTAGGCATCACACCCAAAAAAGCAGAATTAGAGCGCATCGCTTTAAACACATCCGAATTGCCCGTTGATGATGCCATTCAAATCATTAACCTCATCGATAAATTTGAAGATGATGACGACGTTCAAAACGTCTATCACACCTTAGAAATCACAGATGAATTGGTAGAGAAACTCCAGGAAGATTAGCTTTATTTTTGAGTTACCAAATTAACGAACTCTCGATAGCCTCACGTGTTTTGGCTTCGAGGGTTTTTTTTGTTTCTAGATTTAGCGTCAAGCCATCCGTTTTAATAAGCGGATGCATGACAGCGCGTAATACACCAGGTCCACCACTTAAAAAATCATAACGAAACCTCGTTTTATTATCCACAAAACTTATAGGAACAATCGGTATTTGATGTTCAACAGCCAAGCGAAAAGCACCTTTTTTAAAACGATCTAACTTGATGGAAACATCATCAGGAACGCCACCTTCAGGAAAAATACAAATACTGGTTCCCTGGCTTAAGCGCCGCTGGGCCTCTAAAAAAGCATTTTTACGACTTTGTGCATTTTTGCGATCGACCAAAATACAGCTGCGTTTATAAAAGAAACCAAAAATCGGGAAACGTGCCAATTCCTTCTTTCCGATAAAAACAAATGGCGTTTTAGAAACATACAGCATCATCATGATATCAATCATGCTGGTGTGATTTGCTGTTAATAAATAGCTTTTGCCTTTCTGAAGTTCAGTTTTATAAGTCACTTTTGGGAAAAAACCCATTCCATACAAAACTATTTTCGCCCATAAGCGGGCAATAGAATAGACGTATTTATAGTGCTTTTCTTTCGCCGTTGTCACTAGCAAAGGCGGTATCATCACGATAATCGGGAGAATGATCAAAAGATAAAACCACAAACGCCACAGAATAACAAAAGGAATCTTGATCCATTTCATAGATGCCAAATTTAAGAAACAATATGAATTTGAATGCGAAAAATTTTACCTTTGCAACAATAAAATCTCAAACGAATGTCAAGAATTCTCACAGGTGTGCAAAGTACCGGCACGCCTCACTTAGGTAATTTATTAGGCGCGATTATTCCTGCGATTGAAATGGCAAACAATTCAAAAGAGGATTCTTTCCTTTTTATCGCAAATTTACACACGCTGACACAAATTAAAGATGCAGAAACATTAAGAAACAATACTTATGCAACTGCTGCAACTTGGCTCGCTTTTGGTTTAGATGTTGAAAAATCAACCTTTTACAGACAAAGCGATGTGCCACAAGTGACAGAATTAAATTGGTATTTAAGTTGTATGTTTCCTTACCAACGCTTGACTTTGGCACATTCTTTTAAAGACAAATCTGGCCGTTTAGGTGATGTCAACGCCGGTTTATTTTCATATCCTATGCTGATGGCAGCAGATATTCTTTTATACGATGCCGAAATTATTCCTGTAGGAAAAGATCAATTGCAACATATTGAAATGACGCGAGATGTTGCCGAGCGTTTTCATACGCATTACGGTGAAACATTTGTATTGCCAGAAGCTGGGATTTCAGAAAATACAAAATATGTTCCTGGCACTGATGGTGCAAAAATGAGTAAATCAAAAGGGAATTTTATTGATATTTTTCAAAGTGATAAAAAATTGAGAAAACAAGTGATGCGCATTGAGACAGATAGCACGCCACTTGAAGAACCAAAAGATCCTGAAACTTGTAAGGTTTTTCAGATTTATAAATTAATTGGAACTGACACACAAACTGAAGAGCTCAAACAAAAATATCTGGCAGGTGGTTTTGGCTACGGACATGCCAAGCAAGAATTATTTGAGCTGATCACAACAACATATGAAAAAGAACGTGCTCTATTTGAGCGCTATATCAATGATAGAGAAGAGATTGATAGATTATTAAAAATAGGTGCCGAAAAAGCACAAAAAGTCGGTGCTAAAGTTCTCAAGCGCGTCCGCAAAAAGATAGGTTACTAAATTTATTGAATAAACTGTTTTTAAAAGTGCCTCTTGACCTCTTCAAGAGG
>JAKDUG010000234.1 GCA_030457805.1 Psychroflexus sp. | reverse complement strand
CTAAGTTATCTCTTATTGCGAATTGGTTAATTCTATTTTAACTTGTTTTTAACCCCAAAAAGTATCTGGATTTATTCCTATCTTTGCGAATCATGAAAATAAATTTCACAAAATATCAAGGCGCCGGAAATGATTTTGTCATTATTGATGCGCGCGATTTAGAAATCAAATTTGACATTAATTTGGTTCAGTTTTTATGCGATCGTCGGTTCGGAGTTGGCGCTGATGGTCTTCTTCTTTTAAAGCGATCAGGGCAAGAGCATGTCGATTTTAAAATGACTTACTATAATGCAGATGGCAATGAAAGTACCATGTGTGGAAATGGAGGCCGATGTATTGTTGCTTTTGCAAAACGCCTTGGTTTGATTAAAGAGAGCTGTGTTTTTGAAGCCATTGATGGTTTACATGAAGCTTTTTTTGAAGCCGAGTTAGTTCAGCTTAAAATGACGGATGTTCGCGGTATAATCCAAGATAAAGATTTTACTTATTTGGACACAGGTTCGCCACATCATATTGAGTATGTCGATGCGGTAGAAACAGTTGATGTCAAAGAAAGAGGAGCTGAAATTCGTTATGCGGACACTTATAAATCACAGCAAGGCACAAATGTCAATTTTGTTCAGTTGAAAAATCAACAATTGTTTATCAGAACTTATGAGCGTGGTGTTGAAGCCGAAACTTTAGCTTGTGGAACAGGGGTGACAGCTGCTGCTATTGCAGGTTTTTATAAATATGAATCACTTCCAAGGCCGATTCAGGTCAGGGCAATGGGAGGTGAGTTGAGCGTTAATTTTACAGTGGTTGATGCCAATCATGTGAAAGATATTTGGTTGAAAGGCCCCGCTGAATTTGTTTTTGAAGGAGATATCCAATGTTAGAAAATACACCCATCCATCTCAGAGCCTTAGAGCCTGAAGATCTTGATTTTTTGTTTGAAATCGAAAATTTGCAGAATTTTTGGCATCTAAGTGATACCCTGCAGCCTTTTTCAAAACAACTGCTGAAAGATTATATTTCAAATGCACATTTAGATATTTTTGAAGCCAAGCAATTGCGAATGGTGGTGAGTCTGCCAGATGAAGCCCCAATTGGTTTTATTGATTTATACGATTTTAATCCACAGCATAAACGTGCAGGACTTGGCATCATTATCCACGAAAAATACCATGCTTTAGGTTATGGGAAATCTGCTTTAAAAATGATGTTGAACTATGCTTACAATCGCTTAGATTTGCATCAAATTTACGTTTATATCCATTCTGAAAATAGAAAGAGTATTTCCCTATTTGAAAACCTTGATTTTTCTCTTGTCGGCGAATTAAAAGATTGGCATTATGAAAAAGGTATTTATTCTTCAGTTTTAGTCTATCAAAATATAAGAAATGTACATTAAAAAAATTTTACTTGCCATTGCATTGCTTGGCCTCGTTGTCTTAGGCTATTTTAGCTTTACGATTTATCAGTTGGTCTTTTCTCCAAACACCAGTTTTCAAACTGAAAAGCATTCAGTTTATGTGTCAAAAAAAGCTGACTTTAAGGCTGTTATTGATAGCTTAGCTCGGCATTTAAAAGATGTAGATGCTTTTGTTCAAGTGGCTGAGAAAAAGAGTTATGATCAGCATATTAAGTCAGGGCATTATGTCTTGACGAAAGGAATGAATAACAACGAAATTATTAATGCATTACGAAGCACAAATGTTCCTGTTCGTATTCATTTTAATAATCAAAATAGCATTCAAGATTTTTCACAGCGGTTGTCTGAACAATTGGATCCTTCAGAGAAAGAGATCTTTCAGACGCTGACAGACTCTTTATTTTTGTCAGATAATAAAATGAATGCGCAGCAATCTTTATCGCTTTATATCCCTAATACTTATGAGTTCTATTGGGATAGTGAACCAGAATTAATCCGTCGCCGATTAGTCAAACAACACGAATCATTCTGGACACCCAATCGTGATAAAAAGCGTGAGGCTTTAAATCTATCGCGATTAGAGGTCTCAAGTTTGGCTGCGATTGTTCAAAAGGAAACTTCTAAAGTCGATGAACGTCCGCGTGTTGCTGGTGTGTATGTCAATCGTTTAAAACGTGGAATGAAACTTCAAGCTGATCCAACCTTGATTTATGCACTTAAAAAAGAGCACAAAAAATCTGACACAATTATCAAGCGTGTTTTAAATCACGACAAGCTGATTGACTCTCCTTTTAATACTTATTTAAATGCGGGTGTACCACCAGCGCCAATTGCAATGCCTGATATTTCTTCGATTGATGCCGTTCTAAATTATGAAGAACACGATTACCTTTATTTTGTCGCAGACATTGAGAATTTTGGTTATCATAAATTTGCCAAAACTTTACGTGAGCATAACCGTTATGCCAATAAATACCGCCGATGGGTGAATAAACAAAAGATTTATCGATAGACTTAAATAAAATTGATAAGGCATAAAAAAGGGTTTTGTAAATATTTACAAAACCCTTTTTTGATTTTTCTTTAGCCTGGTAAGAAGTTTAGCAATCGCTCAATCCAACGTTGACAGCCAAGCCACCTTCAGAAGTTTCTTTATATTTTGTATTCATATCCTGCGCTGTTTCCCACATCGTATTGATGACTTTGTCAAGTGGTACTTTGGCTTTAGAGGCATCGGATTCCATGGCTATTTCTGCGGCGTTGATCGCTTTAATTGCTCCCATTGAGTTGCGTTCGATACACGGGACCTGAACAAGGCCAGCAATCGGATCACAAGTTAAACCTAAGTGATGTTCCATCGCAATTTCAC
>JAKDUG010000233.1 GCA_030457805.1 Psychroflexus sp. | reverse complement strand
TGTTGTTCAAAATATTAATACTAGTGCTAACTTGTAGTCGATAAAAATCAGGAGTAAAAGCAATGACTTCAATAATAGCCCTTTAAGTCAGCTTATTATTGCATCATTTCTTAATTCTTTTTTTGTCTTTTCTGTTTTGTATGATCCACTGTTAAATATTGCATAATGATGAAGCAATCAAAATGCTAAAGCCTTCATTAAATAAGCACCAACCAATAACATTGTAGCCGTTTCTTGATCATTAACCTGTCCTAGTAGTGACGCTGGATAAACGATTAGCGAAAGTGAAAATAGAAATAATAGATCAACTAAATAAAAGTAGCATTCACAGCTTTCATTTTGCTAAACAGAATATGATGATTGAATAAGTGTACTGCTATTATCAAAAAAATGATAGCATACGGAATTAGTTGAGGGGCCAGGTATTTTAGTAATTGAAAAATAAATCCAATTATCACTTCAAAAGTAACCTTTGAATAGCAGGATGGTAAAACGATAAAATCATCCTAAAGGTAGTAAAGACAAGTTTTATTAAGGTGTTTTAAATGATTATATCGGACACTACTGATAAAAAAAAGAGGATAGTCAGTAATGACCATCCTCTACGTAAATAAAATACTATTTATTAAAGTGCTGATGCTCCAGCTTCTGCTACTGCATGGTCATTTTCAACTACACTTCCACTTACACCAATGGCACCTATAATTTCACCATTTTCTTTTTTAATTGGAATTCCCCCTGGGAAGGTAATGAGACCATCGTTAGAATGTTCAATATTGTATAAAGAACCTCCAGGTTGAGATAATTCTCCTACTGAACCTGTGTTCATATCAAAGAAACGCGCTGTTTTAGCCTTTTTGATAGAGATATCAAGCGAACCCAACCAAGCGCCATCCATACGGCCAAATGCTACTAGATTTGCTCCCGCATCTACAACGGCGATATTCATTTTTGTGTCAATTGCTTTAGCTTTTTCTTTAGCTGCTACTATTGCTTTTTCTGCTTGTGCTAATGTAATATTCATGATTTTTTATTTTAATATTGTTTTTATTATGATGCGAATATACTCGTAGAGTTAAGTCTGGTTGTTACCAAAATAGTTCAGTAACTTATGAAAAAAGCTCAATTTAGTGAGCTATCATACCATGTGGGTCAATAACAAATTTTTTAGCGACTCCACTGTCAAACTCTTCGTATCCCCTAGGTGCATCTTGCAGGCTTATTACTTCCGCATTTACGGCTTTGGCGATATTTGATTTGTCGTGCAATATGGCGTTCATTAATTGTCGGTTATACTTCATTGTAGGAGTTTGTCCTGTATGGAAAGAATGGGATTTTGCCCAGCCTAATCCGAAACGGATTTTCAGACTTCCTTGTTTTGCGGCCTCTTCTTGGGCTCCTGGATCTTCGGTCACATATAGGCCTGGAATTCCGATAGATCCACCAGCTCTAGTGATCGCCATGGCTTGGTTTAATACAATAGCAGGCATTTCTTTACCTGCGGTGGCGCCATGACCACTCGCTTCGAAACCTACACAGTCAACGAAGCAATCGACTTCGGGGATGCCTACAATCATAGCAATTTGCTCTTCTACAGGAATCCCGTTGGTTAAATCAATGGTTTCACAACCAAAACTTCTGGCGTGAGTAAGACGGGCTTTATTCATATCGCCTACTATCACTACAGCTGCACCTAATAACTGGCAGCTTGAGGCACAAGCGAGACCTACTGGCCCTGCACCTGCAATATACACGACTGAACCAGCAGTTACGCCTGCCATAGCAGCTCCATGAAATCCTGTTGGGAAAATGTCAGTAAGCATGGTCAGGTCCAAAATCTTTTCCATAGCTTGATCCTTATCGGGAAATTTCAATAAGTTAAAATCCGCATAAGGAATCATGACATATTCGGCTTGGCCTCCAATCCAGCCACCCATATCGACATATCCATAAGCACCTCCTGGGCGATCTCCGTTTACATTTAAACAAATCCCCGTTTGCCCGTTTTTACAATTTCTACAACGACCACAGGCAACATTAAAAGGAACAGAAACCATATCTCCATTCTTGATAAATTCAACGTCGCGTCCGCATTCTATGACCTCTCCTGTTATTTCATGCCCTAGCACCAAACCCTTTTCGGCGGTTGTTCTTCCTCTCACCATATGTTGATCTGAACCACAAATATTGCTGGCCACTATTTTTAAGATAACACCGTGTTCACATTTTCGATCCCCCAAAGCCAATTTGGGATAGTCTATTTCCTTAAATTCTACTTCTCCTGTACCTTTATAGGCGATTCCATGATTTTTGCACATAATGTTTTGATTTTATCATTGTTAATAAATAACTTCAACTGAAATGCATTTCAATTTAAGTTTAATTTAGAGAGAAACACTTATGAAAAAAGGTCAATACTTATGAAAACAGGTCGCTTATAAAGTATTTCGAGAAATCTCACAGTACAGTTAAATATAAATAGCTTATAATCAGGTGAATAAAATCACAATCAAATATCCCTTGGACTGATTCCAAACTTATTTTTGAATGCAATACTAAAGTTTGATAGGTTATTGTATCCAAATTCCAAATATAATTCAGCGGGTTTGCACCCTCCATCTTCTAAAAGTCTTTTAGCTTTTTGAAGTCTTTTGTCATGGAACCATTTCCCAGGAGAAGTTTTATATTCTGTGATGAAATTGCGCTTAAAAGTTGATAAACTCATATTGCATAAAAAGGCTATTTCTTCAAGTTTTAAATTAGAATGGATCTTACTTTCTATAATCTTTTTAAAAGGAGA
>JAKDUG010000232.1 GCA_030457805.1 Psychroflexus sp. | reverse complement strand
CCTTAGAATCTTTTAAGTGTGGTATTGTTTCAACCGCATTCAACATAATTGTGACCAAGGCAGGACTCACTTTTTGAAGAAAATACTCTTTAATAAAGTCGATCTGGTAATCTTCTACTTCGTTTTCAGTGATAATTGAAATTTTTTGAGCTTTGAGTTCTTCTCTAATTTCACTCAATATCCGTAAACTTTCGGCCTGACGCTCAATGACAATCTCTGTAATTTCTTGTAATAATTTCCCTGCTTTAAACCCACCTAAAGCCTTTTTTCCACTTTTCCCTGCTTGATTAATGCGCTTCACCGTGGCATAACGCACTTTAAAAAATTCATCGAGATTGTTGGAAAAAATACCTAAGAAGCGCAAGCGCTCTATTAAAGGAACACTTTGATCTGCAGCCTCTTGCAAGACGCGCGCATTGAAGTGTAACCAGCTTATTTCTCTATTGATAAATTTTCTTTCTGCCATTTAGCGGAGATTTTTGGGGAATAAATAAAGTTGTGTTTCGCCTTTGTCAATATCTGACCATTGGTCAATGCGAAAATGAATTTCGACTAAGCCTGTGGTTGGAATATTTTTAAAAAACGATGTTCCAATTTGATTGACAACATCTGTAATTGCAGGATTATGTCCGAAGAGCATCACGTTGTCTAAGGTATCGGGTAAGTTGGAGATAAAATCAAAAAATGTAGATGGTGAAAAAGTATATAAATTTTCATCAACACTCAAGTTTTCGATATGCATACCCAGGCGGTTTGTCAAAAGCTTTGCCGTTTCATGCGCGCGAACTGCTGGGCTTGTTATTGCTGTAAAAGAATGTGTAGCGGTGGCTTGATAAGCCTGACAAACAAGATCTGCATCAGCGGTTGCTCTATCTTTTAACGGCCTCTCAATATCATCTAAATCATCTTCCTTCCAAGAAGATTTACCATGCCTCACAATGACTAATCGTTTTGTTTTCATGGTGCTAATCTTTCAATTTTCCAATTAAAATCATCTTGTAATCGGTAAACAAAGCGGTCATGAAGTCGGTTTGGTCGGCCTTGCCAAAACTCAATCGCTTTTGGTTTGACAAGAAATCCACCCCAATTTTCGGGTTTATCAACTTCTTTATTTTTATAAGTTTCTTCAAGTTCGGCTAACTTGACTTCCAAAACATCGCGGTTTTCAATCACAGCACTTTGTGGAGAAACAAGCGCACCGAGTTGGCTACCTTTTGGTCGAGAAGCAAAATAGTTTTCTGAAACTTGATCAGGTAATTTTTCAACATCACCTTTGATAATGACTTGACGTTCGAAGCTCGGCCAGAAAAAAGAAAGACAGGCTTTTGGATATTTGAGCAAAGCACGCCCTTTATCACTTTCGTAATTTGTGTAAAAAACAAAACCGTATTCGTTATATGATTTCAGTAAAACGACTCTATTTTTCGGATAGCCATCTTCACTTAAGCTCGCAACTGTCATTGCATTGGCTTCATCAACACTCTCTGAATCATCAACTTCATGAAACCAAGTCCGAAATTGCTGCATCGGATTTTCATCCAATTTATCGCGAGTCAATTCTGATTTATCATATATTTTCCTGTAATCGTTTAAATTACTTTGCATCGCATTTTATTTGCAATAAAGTTACACATTGCAAATGAAATTGCCATGTAATGGCTTTAAAAAAAGCGCTTAATGATAGATGAATTTTTGACCAGAGGCAGCCAATTTTACGGGATCAAAAACAATTTCTGCTTCAGCTTTAAAGTCTTCAGAATTGCGATACCTCGCAGAAAAATGTCCTAAGATAAGTTCGCCGACTTGGGCTTTCTGAGCAATAATACCTGCTTGTTTTGCCGTTGAATGTTTTGTTTTGAAAGCCAAATCTTCATGGTGTTCCAAAAATGTGGATTCGTGATACAACACATCAACACCTTGAATTTGGTCAACCAAGCTCGGTTTAAAAGCAGTGTCGCTACAAAAAGCATAGCTCAAGGTTTTCTTGGGAGGCAAAGTTAAATCTTCATTTTTGATAATATCTCCGGATTGTAATTGAACATCTTTCCCTTTCACAATACGCTTGTAATAGGCTTTATCAATTGAAAGTTCTTTTACAACATCAATCATAAGTTGCCGATCGCCAGGTTTTTCACGAAAAAGGAAACCGTTGGTATAAATACGATGCTCAAGCGGAATTGTTTCAACGCTGACCTTTTCAGTTTCTAAAATAACTTCAGGCGCATCTGAATCCAATTCATGAAAAGCCAATTGATAAGACAAAAATGTTTTGGTCAAAGCGAGCTGATGCTTGATAAAATTCTCAATGCCGCGCGGTCCATGAATATGTAAATCAGGTTGGCGGTTGAGTAAACCAAATGTTGAAATCAAACCGATTAAACCAAAACAATGATCACCGTGAAGATGTGATATAAAGATATGTTTGATGCGTGAAAATTTGATGCGATTTCGACGTAATTGAACCTGTGTGCCTTCACCACAATCGATCAAAAAAAGCTCGCCATTAATTTCTAAAACCTGCGCTGTTGGATTTAAATTTGATTTTGGTGTTGCAGAATGACACCCTAAAATAATGAGTTCCATCATTTGATTAGAAACCTAAATCTCGTTCAATATCTTCCATCTCAATCACATCATAAGCTTCTTGAAGCGAAGGCGCCACAGCTAATTCTTCAGGAACTTTATCGATATCGACTAAATCTGTAACAATGACAAAAGATTTTTTTGTCATTTTATGCTGAGTTGACAACGCGATGAGATGTAATAAATCTGAGATTTCAGAAATTTTACTTTTTGACAGGTCGAGAA
>JAKDUG010000231.1 GCA_030457805.1 Psychroflexus sp. | reverse complement strand
TTAGAAACTGAAAATGCACAAGCTAATGCGCAAGCCAAACTTCATAAGAAAAATCTTGATGCCATTGTTTTAAATCAATTGGATGCTTCTAATCAGGTGTTTGGCTCAGATCAAAATAAAGTGAGTATTTTTACCAAAACTGAGCAGCTCGATTTTGAGGCTAAACCTAAAAATGAAGTGGCTCGAGATATTTTTAAATTCATCGCTTCAAATTTTTTATCATGAGACATCTGATTTTACTTTTTTTCTGTTTGTTTGTTCATTTCGGGTTTTCACAAGAAATCAATGCGAATGTCACGATTGATGCGAAGCAAACTGGGCAAACTCAACTCAGCGTTTTTAATACTTTAGAAACCGAATTGACTGAATTTATCAATAGAAATTCATGGACAAATCAAGATCTAGAGCCACATCAGAAAATCGATATCAGCTTTTTTATTACTGTACAAGAGTTAAATGAAACTAATTTTACAGCCAGTTTGCAAATTCAGGCTTCACGTCCTATTTTTGGAACAGACCAAGTTTCATCTTTAATGAATTATAAAGATTCTAACTTTATGTTTTCTTATAATGAGTATCAAGCCTTGAATTTCTCTTCAACAAGTTATCAGAATAATTTGGTGTCAACCATTTCATATTATGTGTACGCTGTTTTAGGTTTGGATGCAGATAGTTTTGAAGAAAAAGGAGGCAGTGATTATTATGAAACGGCTAATCAGATTGCAGACTTCTCCCAACAGCGTGGCTCAGGTTGGAAAAAATCAGGAAGTCAATCACGTGTGAATTTGATACGTGAATTAATTTCTGCAAATTACAACAAGTTTCGTGTTGCTTATTACCAATACCACCGCTTAGGTTTAGATCAATTTTATGAGGACAGCAAAGAAGCAAAGTTGCAAGTGACAGAGAGCTTAAAAGACATCATCTCTTTGGGGCGTTCGCGGTCAAGCTCGACAGTGATTCGTGTTTTTTTTGATGCCAAAGCTGATGAAATCCTTCAAATTTATAGCGGCGGAGATGACGAGAGTCATCAGGAAATCAAAAATTTACTTCAAGATGTTGCGCCAGTTCACAGCCGTTCTTGGCGACAAATCAAATCTTAACTGATTGGCTTTATAATTCAGCAAGTTTTGTAAATTTGAAACAAAATTTAAAGCATTGCTCAACAAACTTAATATTCGAAATTTTGCACTAATTGATGATGTTCAATTAGAGATCAATAAAGGCTTTACCGTTATTACTGGCGAGACAGGTGCTGGGAAATCTATTTTGCTGGGTGCCATTAGTTTGCTTTTAGGGAAAAGAGCCGATTTGAGTACCATTCGTGATGCTTCCAAAAAGTGTGTGATTGAAGCAGAATTTAATGTTTCTGATTATCACTTAGAAGATATTTTTGAAAAACTCGGAATTGATTATGATGTACATACAATCATTCGCCGTGAGATTTTACCTTCTGGTAAATCGCGTTCCTTTGTCAATGATATGCCAGTGCGTTTAGCGCAGATTTCAGAGCTTGGTCAACATTTGATAGATATTCATAGTCAGCATCAAACATTGAGCATAGGTGAGGAGAGTTTTCAATATTTTATTCTTGATACCATTGCAGCAACAGACCTTCAAAAAGAAAAATATCAGAAATCTTATCATCAATTAGCAAGTTTACAAAAAGAATTAAAAACACTTGAAGAGCAACAACGCAAAGCGATGGAGGCTTATGATTACAATTTATTTTTATACAATGAATTGATCGAGGCTAAATTAAAAGCTGGAGAGCAAGATGTTTTGGAACGCTTAAAAGATAAATTGGACAATGTAGAAACGCTCCAGGAAAGTTTGTCAGAAAGCTTGAAAGGTATTACAAATGAAGAAGTAGGAGCTTTAGCGCAATTGCGACAGAGTGCAATTGCACTTAAAAATGCAGCGCGTTATGATGAAACGATCAGTGCCTTATCTGAACGATTGGAGAGTGTTCTTATTGAAGTTGAAGATTTAACGGGTGATCTTGAGAGAGAATTTGAGTCAGTCGAAAGTAATCCTGAGCAAAAAATAGAGGTTGATGATAAGCTAGAAGCGATCTATCATCTTCAAAATAAACATCAAGTACAAACTGTTGAAGCGTTAATTGATATTCAATCGGAATTGGAAACAGAGATTGAAAATTCAGATAATGCACAATCTAATCAAGATGCTTTAAAACAGAAAATTGCTAAAGAAGAAGAAACATTAGAAAAACAGGCACTTACACTTTTTAAAAATCGACAAAAAGTTGTCAGCAAAATCAGTGAACATGTTGAGCTAATGTTGAAGAATCTCGGAATTCAAGATGCAAAATTAAAAATAGCGGGTCAGTTGACACGCAACTATACAGTTTTAGGAGGAGATACATTTGAATGGCTTTTTACGGCCAATAAAGGAGAGAAGCCAAAACCAATCAAGAAGGTCGCTTCAGGCGGAGAGATGTCACGAATTACTTTGGCAATAAAGTATTTGCTATCGCAGCACTTAAGGTTGCCAAGTTTGATTTTTGATGAAATCGATACAGGTGTTTCTGGAGAAATCGCTGAAAAAATTGGAGATGTAATGCTTGATATGTCTGCCAATATGCAAGTCATTTCGATCACGCATTTACCGCAAATAGCAGCCAAAGGAGATACGCACTTACGAGTGTATAAGGAGGTTGTGAATCAGAAGACACAATCTCAAATAGCCGTTTTAGAGACTTCAGAGCGCATCCTTGAGCTGGCTGAAATGTTGGGTGGTAAGAATTCGGATTCCGCAGTTTCACATGCAAAATCTTTGCTAGCTCAATAAATGTT
>JAKDUG010000044.1 GCA_030457805.1 Psychroflexus sp. | reverse complement strand
AAAAATAATCTTTTTTAAAAAACACCCCTAAATTTTAAGGGTATTTTTTGAAAAAATAACATTTAATTGAGAAGCCCCCCTCTTTTTTAGGATCTAAAAGACAAAACAATAAAAACTATATATGGAATTAAAATCAAAAAACCCTTATAGCGTCCGATAGAGTGTCTTTTTGGTAATAAAGCTAAAACCAAAATTAAAAGCGCAAAAGCAATCATCCACAACATATCATGCGTCAGCACTTCAATAGATTGCATTTTGATCGGTTGGATCAAAGCGGTAATCCCAATCACAGAACCGATATTGAAAATATTGGATCCGATCAAGTTTCCTAAAGAAATTGCTTTTTCTCCTTTAAATGCCGCAATAAGTGAAGCCGCTAATTCTGGAACGCTTGTCCCGATAGCAACCATTGTCACTGAGATAACGCGTTCACTGACACCGAAATCTTCTGCGATAGAAACAGCGCCATCAACTAACCATTCAGATCCAAAATATAAACCTAAACCACCTATGAGAAACCAAACGACGATTTTAAAAGTAGTCACACCTTTTAAGCTATTACTAACTTCTTCGGTTTCTATACTCTTTTGACCTCTAACCTTTCTAATCAATATAAATAGGTAAGTGAACAATGCAGCCAGAAGAATTAAACCTTCAAGAGAATTAATCACATGTCCTGTATAAAGAAAGTAATAAAAGAGACCTGAAAATAAAAGCATGATCGGCCAATTCAGGAAATAAAAATCACGATTAATTGAGATGGATGATATTATCGCAGTGACTCCTAAGACTAAACCTATATTGGCGATATTAGAACCGACGACACTCCCTAAAGCGATATCTGAATAACCATTCAATGCGGCTTGCATTGACACAATAAGCTCTGGTGCAGATGTTGAAAAGGATACAACGGTAAGTGCTATAATCATTTTTGAAATATTAAGCTTAAATGACAAGGCAACAGAAGAGCGCACCAAAAATTCACCTCCTACAACCAGAGCCGTAAAGCCTAAAAACACAAGTAAAATATCCATTCAGTAATTTTCTGCTAAAATACTATTTTATTTTTTTCATTCGACAAAACTATTTTTATAGTTGTATAACTACAAAAATAGTTTACATTTGTCATTCACAGTAATTGAAATAGAATGATTCAGAAACTCACAGCTAAAGAAGAAGACATCATGGCAATCATTTGGAAGCTCAAAAAAGCTTTTGTCAAAGAAATCATGATGGAGTTACAAGAAACTTTACACTATAATACTGTCTCGACGATTGTCAGAAACCTGGAAGAGAAACAATTTGTCGGTCACACAGCATTTGGGAAAACACACCAATATCACCCACTGGTATCACAAGAAAAATACAGTCAACTTATTATGCAACTCAATTCGCAACGTTATTTTGGAGGCTCTTATAAAGATATGGTTTCATTTTTTGCGAAAAACGAAAAGATCAGTAAAAAAGAATTAGAAGAAATCTTAGAACTCATTAAAGAATAAAAGCGCATGGAACTTCTCATTTATCTCTCTAAAGCCTCTTTACTCCTTTTCCTATTTTGGGCATTTTACAAACTTCTTCTCGAGCGAGAATCCTATCATCTTTTCAAACGCATTTATCTCTATTGCGGTATAGGCTTTAGTGCCATACTTCCGCTGATACATTATACCACATATACTACATTGCATTTACCAAAACAAGAGAATTTCATCTCTGCAGGAACACAAGATCAACCAATAATCAACACCTCATTAATTGAAAGAATACTAGGATACGCTACTGAGCATCATCTTTTTGAGATTATCTACTTTTCAATAAGTACTGTGTTCCTCTGTTATTTTGCATTTTCATTTTATAAAATATTACGGTTTTTAAAGCAGGCCAAAAAAGAAAAGAAAAACGGTATTTATTACATTCAAACAGAGAAGGATACTGCTTTTTCATTTCTGAATTACATCGTTTATAATCCTCAAATGTATTCTGAAAAAGAACTCATATTTGTTCTTAAACACGAGCAAGCACACGTAGAATGTAAGCACAGTTTTGATGCCCTTCTTGCGATGCTATACAGGTCTTTTTTCTGGTTCAATCCATTTGCTTGGCTTTATAAAAAAGCCATCACTCAAAACATAGAATTTGAGGCAGATGCAAAAGCAGTTACACAAACAACATCTAAAGACTATCAATATTCTCTCTATAGAATAACCACAAAAAATTACGAACTACAACATTCATTTCATCAATCATCTCTAAAAAAACGTATTATGATGCTCAACACAATCAACTCAAAAAATTCGACTTGGAAAATTTTTGCAATCACGCCACTCCTATTTCTCTATTTTATGTTTTTCCAAACGGAAACAAAAGCACAAATTGTTGAATCCTCCAAAGTAGAAGCTGACGTAGACTATGAATCCAAAGTTGAAATCACAAGACTTTCTTCCACTTTCGATGAAAAATCATCCCTTGAAAGTCTAAAAAGAATATTGTATTCATAAAAGATTCTTTTGATATTGACTTAAGCTACAGCCGCCTTAAAGAAAAAAATGGTTTAATTACTGCCATGAAACTAAAATTCAAAAAGGGAACTTCTTCAGGTTCAGCTTATTCTAATGATTTAAAAGAAAACCCTATTTACTTCTATTATGATAAAAAGAATAGAGAAAACCCTATTGGTATTGGTTTGGGAGAAATTGTAGAGAATAACCAGGCAGAGAAAGATAATTTAACTATCGAAAAAATGGATGAAGCCGAGTATATTACCATTGATTCGAAAAGATACAACTATAATAAACTCATAAAGAAAACAATTTCAGTTAAAGATATAGATTATAATGAGGAGACAAAAACAATATATATCACATCCGATTCTGAATTATCTCAGGCCATTTATGACAAAAGAACAAGAGATTTATTTAAGACAATTGAAAAGGAGTTAGGGACAAACTTAATTAAAAATAAAAAGTTTTTGATCATCTCTGAAAAATCAAAACCAATGTTGTTTACTATTAATAAGCTTTCAATGACTGAATCGGCTGAGAACACTTCTGAACTTCATGTAAATGATGTAAGCTTTGATGCGGTTGATCCTATTTATCTTTTAGATGGTAAAGAAGTTAAAAAAGAGGAATTTACATCTATTGCTCCTGAAAAAGTCAAAAAAATGAACGTGATTAAAAACAAAGACAAAATCGAAAAACTCGGTTACAATCCCGATGAAGTTCCTGGTATAATTGAAGTTACAACTAAAGAATAAATTAGCCAAAATCAAAAAGTCTTTTGAGAATTCCCAAAAGGCTTTTTTTATAATTTAAGGTTTGATTATTCATCGTAAAGATTGTGGTACTTACCATCTGAGGTTTCAAAAAACTTTCCATTGACATAACGAAAGTGTTTATCAAGACCTTTCAGCTTTTTCATATCCGCTTTTGACAAATCAAAATCAGCAGCTTTTAAATTTTGCTGAATGCGTTCTGCATTTGTTGATTTTGGAATAACAATACAATTTCTTTGTAAGTGAAAATTCAATAAAACCTGTGCTGAGGTCACGTCGTTTTGCGCAGCTATTTCTTTCACCACATCATTTTCTAACAAACTAGGTTCATCAGCTGCTTTCATTTCTGGAATACGATCCTGGCTACCTAGCGGTGAAAATGCAGTAACGAGAATATCATTTTCATGACAAAAATCGACCAATTCATCTTGATGTAAATATGGATGTAATTCAACTTGATTCATTTCAGGATTCTCATCTGTTTTAGACATCAAGTCTTTGAGCTTTTTAATGCTAAAGTTAGAAACACCAATATGCTTGACGAGTCCTTGTTTTTTAGCTTCAACCATGGCTTCCCAAGTTTCGATTAAAGGGAGTTCATCTAGTGATGCAAAATCAGCATCAGATTCTGGCATCCCTTCTAATCCGGGTTGAAAAGCAACGGGCCAGTGGATAAGATATAAATCTAAATAGGAAAGATTAAGGTCTGAAAGTGTTTGTTTTAATGCCGGAATAACATCTTCTTTTTTGTGGGCATTGTTCCACAATTTAGAGGTGATAAAGAGCTCCTCACGTTTGATTTCATCAGTCGTAAAAAGATCTTTAAGAACCTCGCCTATTTCATCTTCATTGCCATAGGTTGCGGCACAATCAATATGTTTGTATCCTGAACGAACGGCACTTTTAACGGCTTCCCCCACAAGTCCTTCTTTAGACTTCCAGGTTCCTAAACCAATTTGAGCAATTTTATCATTGTTTTTAAACGCTAATGTTTTCATCTTCTTTTTATTTAAAAGTAGTCAAAAACTAAAGCTTTTTAAAATGCAAAAGACAATTTATCACGACTTTAACCTTAGAACATAAAAGCGACACCAAGTGAGATTTGATGCAATTGTTCTTTAACGTGAACAGGCGAAGAAATTCCTGATTGCTTCATGGCCAAATCGCGTTCTTGATGAGAGTTGACATAAGATAAATCTACACGAGTCATCCCAAATGTATAGCCTAAACCAGCAGAAAAACGATTGATATCACCTTCAAGACTGTCATCTTTATAAGGACTTTCTACGTAAGAATAACCAGCTCTAAAGCTAAAGCCTTGAAGTCGGTACTCACCCCCGACATTGATTCGGTTTGACACTTGCATTGCATCTTTAATTTCAGCATTTTGAACATCAAAACCATTACTTCTATACTTCATTTGTGTATAGTCTTGACGAGAATAATCGATACTTAACAATGCATTTTCACTAAAAATCATTGCTAAACTTCCCGTCCACTTTCCAGGTGTTTTAAATTTATAATCAGGGAAAATGTTGAAGATTTCTGGATCAGCGGTGGCACTACCAAAACCTTCGCCACGTGTGTGAAGTGAGTGTGATATCTTTTCGCTAACAGACATCCATGTTGGCGTTTCGTAGCTCACTCCAAATCTTAATTTATCATGAATCTGGTAAATCGCACCAAAGTCAAGTGAAATACCAGAAGAGTGTACATCCAAAATATTGTCATAAACAACCTTGCTAACTCCTGTTTGAGAAGAGTTTTGCTCATTAAAACGTGTAAAGCGTGTATAATCACTAAAAAAAGCATTGATGTTCATCCCGAATTTTAAGCGATGATTGATATCTAATGCACCATTAAAAACAACTTTCCCACTATTCCCATCATACTCTTCAGTGTAGGCTTGACGCAAATCAGTTGAGGTGACATTTGACAGGTAAAGATCAGTCTGCATTTCAGAAGGATCTTGGGAATCAATCAAGAAAGCTTCATAAGCTAAATAAGCTTCTTGACCTGAAAAGCCATACTCATAAAGCAAATCATCATAACGTGAAAAGAAAGTCTCGTTATTCTGAAGTGTGAAAAAGTCTAAAGGAATACCATTGGCTTGATTGACAAAGTAATCGGCGATCGATTGGCTATTTTGTCCTTGTGCTGAAACATTATTATCAATATTATTCGTCCGCTCATAGCTGACACCAAAAGCAAATTTATTCACACTGATATCAGGATTGTTTGTTTGAAAGACAAAAACAGCACCAGCCTGACTGATGTCAAAATCATTATCACTTGAATTGCGACGAGAGCCGCGATAAGTATTTTCGTTACGACCTGTGTGATAATCTAAAGTAAAACTCGATTGGTTTGACGTAAAAACAGCACTCCCAGCAGGATTAACCTTTAACGCAGACAAATCACCTCCTAATGCCCCAAAAGCACCTGCCATTGCCGTAAATCGAGGAGTTCCTTGTAAATCTTCTGAACTCAAAAGAAGTGCATCACTCACATCTTGAGCTAAACTTGAAAAAGCCACTCCAGTCATGAATAATGCACTACATATTGTTTTTAAATTAAAACGCATAAGTTATGTTTTTTATAAAGTATAATTCTAATGAATGGTCTTGTTTCTAATCACCCACCACGACGTGATCCTCTTGAAGAACCACTGCTTCTAGAGCCACCGCCAGAACTTGATCGCACTGATCCCGAACTACTGCTCCCGCTGCTACTTCTTCTCGTCGATGAGTTTGACGAAGAACGCGCTGGTTGTGATCTCCTTTGAGAGCGTTGTGTATTTGTAGATCTCGTTGAGCGTGATCTGCTTGGCGACTGTGATCTTCGCACTTGGTTATCTCCTGATCGTCTTGTTGTCTGAACAGGTGTACGGCGTGTTGAATTTATCACATTATCACGTGATCTTGCACTCACATTACGCGGGTTTGAAACACGTGCACGACGTGCCGAAACATTGTTTCTTGATGATGAACGGTTACTTCTTATCGCAGAAGCTCTACCTTGGTTATTTCGTCTAGAAACGTTTGAGCGCGAATTACGCGTTGATCGACTTGAGCGCACAGAGTTATTCCGGTTTGATCCTCTATAAGAGTTTGCATAATTAGGATATCTATAAGGATTATAACGGTTGTAGTTTCTATAGCCATAGCCATAATTACCGTACCATCCGCCAGGACCATTATACATTCCTATATAAGGTGACCAATACGGGCCGTAGAAAGATCCATAATAACCTATTCTCCACGGATTATAAAAACCTTGATATGAAATAAAGCGGTTATAATCCCACCACATATTCCAACCAGTGTTGTAATAAAATGGGCTACTTTGGTGAAAATTAATTGTCACATTGGCTGGGTTAGCTCCCCATCCAGACTGGTTTGCATTGTAATCAATATATTCACTTTCCTGGTAGTTATTCTGCTGTGAATTATCAGCGTATCTTTGATTATTATTGCCTTCTTGAGCAGGCGCATTTTGATTTTGAGATGAATAAGAATCCACATCAGTAAAAACCTCATTTTGAGATCTTGCATCTGATATCATGTCTCCTTGTTTCTTAAAATACGTGCTGTACTCATTTTGATTGTCCTCTGCTGCTTCAGTCTCATTTTGATTTTGAGCAACAGGTCTTCTTTGGTCAGTAGTCCTTGCGTTATCATTTGGATAAATTCCATCGTGAGCTGATACGTTAGAATATGAGTTGCAAGAACTTACCAAGACTGCTAATCCGGAAACCAGCAGTGTTTTGAATAAATTCTTTTGCGTCAACATAACTTTTGGGTTTTAAATTAATCTTTAAAGCAAATTTACTTAGTTTTGCGCTAAATAAATAGCTATTTAACTATTTACCTAGTTGCAATAGTTATGCCAAAACATTTATAATGGGTAAGAGTCTAACGCGTAGAGATGTGGATTATTCAAAGTGGTACAACGAATTGGTTGTCAAAGCTGACTTAGCTGAAAATTCGGCCGTCAGAGGATGTATGACAATTAAACCATACGGCTATGCTATATGGGAAAAAATTCAGGCTGAATTAGATAAAAAATTCAAGGAAACAGGGCATCAAAATGCATACTTTCCTCTACTGGTTCCCAAACATTTATTTGAAGCTGAAGAAACCAATGCAGAAGGCTTTGCGAAGGAATGTGCCGTTGTTACACATTATCGCCTAAAAAACGACGAAGACAACCCAGGCAAGCTTAAAGTAGATGAAACTGCTAAACTAGAAGAAGAACTAATCATCCGCCCAACATCTGAGGCCTTGATCTGGAATACATTCAAAAGCTGGATACAATCTTATCGCGATTTACCGCTCAAAATAAATCAATGGGCAAATGTCATGCGTTGGGAAATGCGAACGCGTCTATTTTTGCGCACAGCAGAATTTCTATGGCAAGAAGGACACACGGCGCATATCACCAAAGAAGAAGCCATTGAAGAAGCCGAATTGATGAATGGCATTTATGCAGATTTTACTGAAAAATTCATGGCAATTCCTGTCATTAAAGGTTTAAAAACCGAAAGTGAACGTTTTGCTGGCGCCGATGAAACTTACTGCATTGAAGCCTTAATGCAAGATGGTAAAGCCTTACAAGCTGGGACATCTCATTTTCTAGGGCAGAACTTTGCCAAAGCCTTCGACGTCAAATACACAGGAAAAGATGGCAAGCAGGATTATGTCTGGGCAACAAGCTGGGGCGTCTCTACACGCTTGATGGGAGCTCTTATCATGACGCATAGTGATGACAATGGCCTTGTTCTTCCACCTAACTTGGCGCCTTACCAAGTTGTGATCGTTCCTATCTTTAAGAATGACGAACAGTTTGCTGAAATCTCAAAAGTAGCTCTGCAAATCAAATCAGACTTACAAAACAAAAACATCTCTGTCAAATTTGATGATCGTGATACGCATAAACCTGGGTGGAAATTCGCACAGCACGAAATGCAAGGCGTTCCATTGCGAATTGCCATTGGTCCTAAAGATCTTGAAAAAGGAACTGTAGAGCTCGCTAGACGCGACACCTTAGAGAAAAGCTTTGTCAATCAAGCAGACTTGACAGAAACAATTAAAGAAAAGCTCGAGGAGATACAAAACCATCTTTTTGATAAGGCTTTAAAATATAGAGATGAGCACATCACTGAAGTGAACACTTACGAAGAATTTAAAGAAATTCTCGAATCTAAAGGCGGATTTATTTCAGCACATTGGGATGGTTCAAAAGAAACTGAAGAACAAATAAAAAACGAAACAAAAGCAACAATTCGTTGTATCCCTGAACACACTGACAATCAAAGTGGTGAATGTATTATAACTGGTCAAGCTTCTCAAAAACGTGTGTTATTTGCTAAAGCTTATTAATTTTTTCCAGTTTTTATTTGCGTGAATGTAAATATTGTCTATTTTTGCAACCGCAAATAGCAATTGGTCCGTTCGTCTAGGGGTTAGGACGCCAGGTTTTCATCCTGGTAACAGGGGTTCGAATCCCCTACGGACTACAGAACAGGAGTTAAAATAATTGAATTAATAATAATGGTCCGTTCGTCTAGGGGTTAGGACGCCAGGTTTTCATCCTGGTAACAGGGGTTCGAATCCCCTACGGACTACAAAACATTTTATAATGGCAAATCACAAATCAGCATTAAAAAGAATTAGAAGTAACGAGGCTAAACGTCTAAGAAACCGTTACCAGCATAAAACGGCACGTACGATTATTAAGTCTCTCAAAGAAACGACTGATAAGGCAGAAGCAGAAAAGAAACTCACTGAAGTTTATTCTGTTGTTGATAAGTTAGCTAAAAAGAATATTATTCACAAGAATAAGGCTGCTAACTTAAAATCAAACTTGACTAAGCACGTCGCTTCTTTATAATTTGCTTTTACAAAAATATTAAAAAAGGTGGTTTTATTAAAAATCCACCTTTTTGTGTTTCTATAAACTGAAGCCCCCTCTTCTCAAAAACAAAGTCCTGTATCGGGACTCTTTTTATTTCACACTTTCATATACAAAAAAAGAGATGACTAAAACGATAGTCACCTCTCTTGGTCTTTAAATAGACATTATTTATCTCTTATTTTGAATTAGTCATTTCTTCTGGTTTCACCCAAGCATCAAACTCTTCAGCGGTTGTATACCCGAGCTTAACGGCCTCTTCTCTTAATGTCGTTCCATTTTTGTGTGCTGTATTTGCAATTTCAGCAGCTTTGTAGTATCCGATCTTTGTATTCAATGCCGTGACAAGCATCAGTGAGTTTCTCAACAATTCATCAATACGTTCTTGGTTTGGCGCAATACCTTCAACACAATGCACATCAAAAGATACACAAGCGTCTCCTAATAGTTGTGCCGACTCTAATAAATTAGCAGCCATGACAGGTTTAAAAACATTGAGTTCAAACTGTCCTTGCATGCCTCCAGTTGTCACCGCCACGTCGTTTCCGATCACTTGGCTACAAACCATTGTTAAGGCTTCACATTGGGTTGGATTCACCTTTCCTGGCATAATAGAAGAACCAGGCTCATTAACAGGAATGCTAATTTCTCCGATTCCACTACGCGGACCTGAAGATAGCATTCTGATATCATTCCCGATTTTATTAAGAGCAACAGCTAATTGCTTCAAAGCGCCATGCGTTTCCACAAGTGCATCGTGTGCCGCTAAAGCTTCAAATTTGTTTTGAGCAGAAGTAAATGGATAACCTGTAAACTCAGAAATATAAGCAGCCACTTTCTCTGCGTAACCCTCTGGCGTATTCAATCCTGTTCCGACAGCTGTTCCACCCAATGCTAACTCCAATAAATGAGGAAGTGTATTTTTTAATGCTTTTAAACCATGGTCAAGCTGCGCCACATAACCGCTAAACTCCTGACCTAAAGTTAATGGAGTTGCATCCATAAAGTGTGTTCGCCCTATTTTAACAACATCCTTAAAAGCTTTTGCTTTCTGGTCAAGTTGATTTCTCAATTGCTGAACGCCAGGAATTGTCACATCGACAATTTTCTTGTAGGCAGCAACATGCATTCCTGTAGGGAAAGTATCATTTGATGACTGTGATTTATTGACATCATCATTAGGCGCTATTTTGCGTTCTCCCTCACCGAGTTGGTGTCCTTCAATTTGGTGCACTCTATTCGCAACAACTTCATTGACATTCATATTACTTTGTGTTCCGGATCCTGTTTGCCAAATGACTAAAGGAAATTGGTCATCGTGTTTTCCTTCTAAAATCTCATCACAAACCTGAGCGATTAAATCTCTTTTCTCTTCAGGCAAAACACCTAATTCACAATTGGTATAAGCGGCTGCTTTTTTCAAGTAAGCAAATCCATAAATAATCTCTAAAGGCATAGAAGCCGGCGAACCAATTTTGAAATTATTACGTGAGCGTTCAGTTTGTGCTCCCCATAATTTATCGGCTGGGACCTTTACATCGCCAATGGTATCTTTTTCTATTCTGTATGACATAATTATAAAATTTGGTTCTTCAAATTTAATGATTATAAGCTGAAAGCAGCTGTTTTGAGACTTAATAAAATTATATTTCGTTTTTTGTTTTTTAAAATTAACTATTCCTTATATTTGTCAAAAATATCAATAGCCATGTTCGAATTTGATCAATACTTAGGTTTCTTAGCAGCTCTCATTATATTAGCAATTGGTTTCTGGTTGCTGATTTTCTTAACAGCTATTATTCCTTACTGGGTTGGTGGCGCTTTGATGGAAAGATTAAAAGAAATCAAAGAAGGAAAGAAAAACGACAGAGAGGAAGCCTAATCAACGAATAACCTCCTTTACAACCTATAAAAAAAGAGAGCATAAAATTTGCCCTTTTTTTTGTTTCTTTAATATCTTAGTCCCGTCAATTATTAAAGTTTAAAAAAGTTTTGGGATAAAAAAATCGCTTTACAAATAAAATTGTAAAGCGATTTTTTTGTTTAACAAAGAATAGGAAAACTATTCAGTCATCATTTTTTGCAATTTTTCTTGCATCTCAGGATCTGTCTGTAGCTCCTGCATGATCCCTTGGTACTCTGTCATGTCCAAGCCTGATTTTTCAATTTCTTTTTCCATTTCGCTTTGAACTGAAGCTTGAAGTGTTTCAATTTTAGTCATTGCTTTTTCAAACTTCTTTTCTTCTTCAGCTGATGCTTCAACTTCTTTGTCTGACATTGTCGCTTCGTACATTTGATTGAAACGCTCTGTCTCTAGACCTGCGTCTTCGATGACACTCATCATTTCTTGTTGTACTTTCTGGCTTTCTTGCTGTACTGAGGTATAAGCTGTTGCAAATTTCTCAAGGTCTGCATCACTAACTGATGTTTGTGCAGAAACCACAACACTTAATAAAAAAGCTCCTGTAAATAAAATTTTCTTTAACATAGGTATTATTATTGATTTCGACAATATTAATAAAACAAAAAGATTCAAAAAAAAATAAGACGGTAATATTAATCTAATTCAATTTTCATTCACATTTTTTAGCTTTTTCCCAAATTTCATCCATTTGAGATAAATTCATTTGCTTTAAACTCATTTTTTTTGCTTTTGCTTCGTTTTCTAAAAACTCAAAACGCTTGATAAATTTCTTATTTGTACGTTCTAAGGCATTCTCAGGATTAACACCTAGAAAGCGGCCATAATTAATCATTGAGAAAAGTACATCTCCATATTCAGCTTCCATTTGATCTTGGTCTGATTTGTCAACTTCTACGGCCAACTCATCAAATTCTTCCTTGACTTTATCTAAAACTTGTTCAGATTTTTCCCAATCAAAACCAACACCAGCTACTTTTTCCTGAATACGGCTCGCTTTTACTAAGGCTGGTAAAGATCGCGGAACACCTTCCAATACTGATTTTTTACCTTCTTTCAATTTAAGATTTTCCCAGTTCCTTTTGACATCTTCTTCGCTTTCTACTTTAAGGTCACCATAGATGTGTGGATGTCTATTCACGAGTTTATCACAAATGCGTTCTGCCACATCGCCGATGTCAAACTTTTGTGTTTCACTTGCAATCTTGCTATAAAAAACCAAATGCAATAGAACATCACCTATTTCCTCCTTAATACCTTCATCATCTTTATCCAATATCGCATCACCCAATTCATAGACCTCTTCTATTGTTAAATGACGTAATGACTCCATCGTTTGCTTGCGATCCCAAGGACATTTCTCACGTAAGTCGTCCATGATGTTTAAAAGGCGTTCAAGCGATTGTAATTGTTTTGATTTATCTGGTTTCATCAGTTGTCGTTTTTGGTGTTAATAAAAAACCTCAAAACAAAGTTCTGAGGTTTTTCTATAGTCTTATATATAATGTACTCAAAAATTAGTCAGTCTTAGAAGAAGATTCTTCAGTTTCTTCAACAGTATTCTCTTCCTCTTCAAAGTCTAATAAATCACGTGTTTGTAAAAGATTGTACCATTGAATCACTTTTTTAATATCACTTGGATAAACACGATTTTCATCATAATCTGGCAATACTTCAGAAAAATAAGCCTTCAACTCCGCTGCTGGTGATTTATGAGAAATAGCTTCCTTCCCTTCTTCTTTTTCATTGATTTTTAGAAAAACTTCTTTTAAAGGAATTTCTTCAGTATAAGTATATATCGCAATTTCACTCAAAATACTGACGTTGTTTTGAAGATTAATCGGCATTTTCTTATCATTCTCTAAAGACTTAATAATAAAGCCTCCTCTCGTTTTTGCCATTAATTCATATAAGCCAGGTTTTCCTGAAACTGCTAAGATTTTATCTAATTCCATATTTTTTATTTTACGCACAAATATGCGATATCAGTATTATTTTTCAAAATTTATCTGCGCTTTTTCAACTGAGGAAAACGCATTCTATAGTCCACTTTTACTTTACCTTTTGTAATATTATTGAGTTTTCCTTTGATCAATTTTCGTTTTAAACTTGAAAGTTTATCGGTAAACAAAATTCCTTCTATGTGATCATATTCATGTTGAACAACACGTGCTGCCAAACCTGATAATTCTTCAGTTTGCTTTTCAAAATTTTGATCATAATACTCAATCTTAATATTAGGCTGACGAAAAACGTCTTCTCTAACGTCAGGAATACTTAAGCAACCTTCATTAAAATCCCACGCATCACCATTTTCTTCTATAATAACCGGATTGATAAAAACACGTTTAAAGTCTTTCAACTCTGTTTCTTCATTTTCAATTAAATCGTCATCTTCAGCAAATGGTGAAGCATCAATCACAAACAAACGAATTGAAAGGCCTACTTGTGGTGCAGCCAAACCTACACCATGTGCATTGTACATGCTTTCCCACATATTCTCAATTAAGGTATCAAGTTTGGGATAATCCTTTTGTATTTCTTTAGCTTTTCTTTTTAAAACAGGATCGCCATAGGCGACAATTGGTAAAATCATTACTGAAAATTTTGTAGTGCAAATTTAAACATTCTCTTAGATATCACACATGAATAGCAGATTTATCCTTCTGACTAAATAGATTAATATAAGTAATTTTGCAAAATAATTGTTGCACTCACCTCATCAATTAGAGCTTTATTGCGCCGTTTTTTCTGACTCAAACCAGAATCAATCATGGTTTGAAATGCCATTTTAGAAGTAAAACGTTCATCGATGCGTTCAATTTTTATGCTGGGAAAGATTTTGTTCAAATCTTCTACTAAAAAACCTATGTTCTTCTCAAGAGCCATTGGGTTTCCATCAATATGTTTGGGCTCTCCAATGACGATGACATCAACTTTGTTTTTATGAATATAATCTTTCAAAAAAGGCATCAGTTCTTTGGTTTCAACAGTTTTTAATCCTGAAGCAATCATCTTCATATTGTCAGTCACAGCAATTCCTGTGCGTTTTATTCCAAAGTCTAAAGCAAGTGCTTGCGCCATTGATGTCATTTTTTACAAAGATAGCTTTTCAATTTCAATAGTAGAATTTACAAAATCTTATATTTGAAAAAAAATAGTGAAATGGAAGATTTAAAGCAAGTGATTTTAAAAGCTTGGGACAACAGAGATTTACTTAAAGATGAAAAAACCATTGCTTCGATTCGAGAAGTCATCAACAAAATTGACTCAGGTGAATTGAGATGTGCAGAGCCTACTTCAGATGGTTGGCAGGTCAATGAATGGGTTAAAAAAGCTGTTGTTCTTTATTTCCCTATTCAAAAAATGGAAACTTTAGAAGCTGGTATTTTTGAATA
>JAKDUG010000230.1 GCA_030457805.1 Psychroflexus sp. | reverse complement strand
GAAGCAACAGTATCCTCAAATGGATACAAGTCAACAATGACAAGATCAATTTGTGGTATTTCAAATTTTCGCATCTCATCTTGATCACTACTTTCGTCTTGGCGGTTTAAAATACCTCCAAAAACTTTTGGATGAAGCGTTTTGACACGTCCTCCTAAAATAGAAGGATAATCTGTCACACCTTCAACGGCAGTCACTTCAATGCCTAGTTTTTCAATAAAAGCTTCCGTTCCCCCAGTTGAGTAGATTTTAACTCCTAATTGATGAAGTTTTTTAACGATCGGCTCGAGCCCATCTTTATGAAATACGGATATTAATGCGGATTTAATGTGTGTGTTGGAAATCATGAGTCATATTTAAGCTGCAAAAGTAATATTTTTCAGCAAAAAGGAATCAGATTTTAAACACAAAATAACGTTTACAAAGACTTATTTTTCAAAAAGAGACGATTTGATTTATAGTCGATTACTGCTTTTGATTTCCTGAGCAAATCAGCCCCAATAATCCCGTGAACACATTCAGAATCATGCTCCTCCAATGCTGAATTAACATGTGATAAATCAAAAAGAACGAGTGTCATATTCGACTGTTGCCACTCTCCTATTTGAATTTTATTATCCGCAGAAGATTTGGTCAACATATTTGTAGCTCCCGCACCAGCGGCACGCACATCTGAGTTTTCAGAGAGCAACTCAAAATGATCAGCTGATTTAAAATCAATGCAAGAACTCGAAGCACCAGTATCGACAATAAAAGAACCTTCAACTCCATTGATCTTGGCCACACATTGATGATGACCCGTTGAGGTAACCGTCATTTTGATACTGCTGTAATTCTTAGCGTGTAAAAACTTTTTAAGAGATGACATTTTTTCTTTTTTTGCAAATATAGATTTTCAATTTGATAAATTTGCAGTTATGATTTTTACAGACACACATACACATCTCTATGTTGATACTTTCGATGCTGACATTGCTGATGTGATCGACCGCGCAAATGCGCATAACATCAAACGCTTTTTTATTCCCGCGATTGATTCTGAAACCACCGAAGCCATGTATGCGTTGGAAAAAAAATATCCTGAGCAAGTTTTTTTGATGATGGGGCTGCACCCAACTTCCGTCAAGGCTGACTATAAAAATGAATTAAAACATGTTGAAGAGGAACTCGACAAACGTGAATTTTATGCCATTGGCGAAATCGGGATCGATTTATACTGGGACAGCTCTCTTTTAAAAGAACAGCAAGCCGCGTTTAGGCATCAAATTAAACTCGCTAAAAAATACAAACTGCCCATTGTGATCCATTGCAGAAATGCCTTTGATGAAGTCTTTGAAATTTTAGAGGAAGAGAAGTCTGATGATCTTTTTGGCATTTTTCACTGTTTCACAGGAACACATAAGCAAGCCATCAAAGCGATCGGTTACAATCTAAAACTCGGTATTGGTGGTGTTTTGACATTTAAGAACGGTAAGATAGACAAATTCATGTCTGAAATAGATTTAAGCCATATTGTTTTAGAGACAGATTCGCCCTACCTTGCGCCCACACCATATCGCGGCAAAAGAAACGAAAGTGCTTATTTAATGAAGGTTGCTAAAAAACTAGCAGACCTGCACCAAGTGAGCCTCGAAGAAGTGGCAAAAATTACGACAGAGAATTCTAATCAGATATTTGGCGTCTCATGAAAAAACAAGCAAGAATACTCCTCATCTATACAGGAGGAACAATTGGGATGATCAAAGACCCGGTCACAAATAGCCTCAAAGCTTTTAACTTCGATCAACTCCTTTCAAAAATACCTGAACTCAAACTTTTGAGTCACCACATTGAAACTTATAGTTTTTCAGACCCTAAGGATTCTTCAGATTTTGATCATACCGATTATACTGATTTAGCAAAAGTAATAGAATCACATTATGATGCTTTTGACGGTTTTGTTGTTTTGCATGGTAGTGACACGATGTCCTACTCAGCCTCTGCCATTTCCTTTATGCTGGAGAATCTAGCAAAACCTGTTATCTTCACAGGATCACAGCTTCCGATAGGAGATTTGAGAACAGATGCCAAGGAAAATCTGATCACAAGCATACAAATTGCCGGCCTCCATGATAAGGACAAGCCAGTCATTAAAGAAGTCGGCCTTTACTTTGAATACAAATTATATCGGGCCAACCGCACAACAAAAATAAATGCGGAACATTTTGAAGCTTTTGAGTCATTAAATTATCCGCCATTAATTGAATCTGGTGTTAATTTAAAGATCGATAAACCGTTATTGCGTGATATAGTTACTAAAAAACCCTTAAAAGTGCATCACGAATTAGATAATCGTGTGATGATTATTAAACTTTTTCCTAGTTTAGCAAAAGAAACATTGGAACATCTTTTAAAGACGCCACATATTAAAGGTATCATTTTAGAAACTTTTGGCACTGGCAATTCCAAAACAGAGACTTGGTTTACAAATGCGTTAGATCGAGCCATCAAAAAAGGGATACATATTGTCAATGTCACCCAATGTAGTGGCGGTAGCGTTGAGATGGGAAAGTACGAAACCAGTGAGCAGCTTAAGAAAATAGGTTTGATAGACGGAAAGGATATCACCACAGAAGCAGCCATCGGAAAAATGATGTACATGCTCCCAAAAAAATTAGAGTACAATGTTTTCAAAACGATATTTGAAACGAGTTTAAGAGGAGAAATGAAATAATTTAACTGACTTTATTCGGGTACATTAGATTTTTTTTTGTTATTTGCGTTCAAATTCGTTTATTTGAAATGATTTAAAGAGAGGTGACCGAGCGGTTTAAGGTTCACGCCTGGAAAGCGTGTGTTCT
>JAKDUG010000229.1 GCA_030457805.1 Psychroflexus sp. | reverse complement strand
TATTATGCTAAAAATCATTGAATAGAGTTTTGGGTAATCAAAACTGGATGACATAACTTTATTTGGATTGGTTGAAAACAGAGGTGAAACCTGCAAAGGAAATTAGGTTTATTGCTGACATTTTTTAATGGAGTAACATCACACAATATTTGGAAAAAGCTCAGAGGAGATTACTAAAGCGTATGCGATATGCATGATAGGCAGCAACATCAAATTGAAATGCGATGTTATTTTTCTTTTGAGGTTGTGGACTGAATGGATGTAATAAGTAGCCTGACAAAATTTTTAAAAGTATAGTGTTCAGCAGACGAAATGCTTTTTTATAGGTTTGAATATCAAGTTGAATTCAAGTAGGCAACTAAATTAGCCGTTTTTATATACTGCTTAGAATCAATAAAATATGGATTGTGAAATATTTATAGGCTTTATGATTCAGAGCTTTAAAACTTGAGTTCTTCTCGATTATTGGTTATAAAAAAAGGAAGGCTGAGAAGCCTTCCTTTAATGTGTTATATTAAAACTTTTATATTAGAACATTAACCCAACGCCAGCTTGGATAACTGAGTTATGAGATTTAGTATCCTTTACCAAATCAGAGAAACCGTAGTTGTAACGCGCATCAACAAAGAAGCCATTGTCAAACTTGTAACCAGCACCAACGGTACCGCTGAAATCAAAGTCTTGAGCTTCTGGAAATAATGTGTCGTCTACGTCAGTACTACCACCAGCTTCATAATCAATTTTTTCATTCACTTTAAAACCAATTTGCGGACCAGCATAGATGTTCAAGCCTTCAATTAGATAAAATTTAGCTAATAGCGGCACTTGAATATAGTCTAGTTGGTATTCGACTTTATCGGTATCGATATTGAGATCTCCAAAATTTATATCATCAACCTTAAAACCTTGACCAGAATAAAAGACCTCTGCTTGTAAAGAGAAGCGCTCTGAATAAGGAACTTCAGCGACAAGTCCTGCATTGAAACTTGTTCTTGAATCAGGACTGTCAAAATCATCTCCTGCAACTGTTGCAAAGTTGACACCACCCTTGGCACCAATTTGAACTAAGTCAGAATCAGCTTGGGCATTTGAGGTTACAATAGCACCGAGTGTGAATACGACTGTTAGCATTAATTTCTTCATAATAAATTTGTTTTTGTGTTCAAAACAAATGTATGTACTTGAAGTGAGGCCGTATCATAAATGGATTCTAAAATTTTATTAACAGAATGATAAAAAAGTGGTTTTAGCCTAAGTATTTCTTTAATATTTTATTTTTTGACTGGTGTTTTAATCTGCGAATCCCTTTTTCTCTAATTTGTCTGACGCGTTCTCTGCTTAAATCAAATGTATCACCAATTTCTTGAAGTGTCATGGCGGGTTGATTGCCGATACCATAATTCAAACGGATGACATCAGCTTCTCTTTGAGATAAGGTATCCAGCGCTCTGTTAATTTCAACGCTAAGAGAATCTCTCATCAGCTGATCATCTGGTGTAGGTGATTCTGCTGAGCTTAAGACATCATATAAGTTTGAATCATTTTCACCTTCTTTAAAAGGCGCATCCATAGAGAGGTGTCGGCCTGAGTTTTTAAGAGCAATTTTAACTTGCGCCTCGCTCATATCGAGTTCTTTTGCAATTTCTACTGCAGATGGTGGGCGTTCATTGACTTGCTCTAAATGGGAGAAGGTTTTATTAATTTTATTAATAACACCAATTTTATTTAACGGCAACCTTACAACTCTTGATTGCTCAGCCAAAGCTTGTAGAATAGATTGTCTGATCCACCAGACAGCATAGGAAATAAATTTAAAACCTCTTGTTTCATCAAAACGTTTGGCAGCTTTAACTAAGCCAACATTTCCTTCATTAATTAAATCTGGAAGTTTTAAACCTTGATTTTGGTATTGTTTTGCTACTGAAACCACAAAACGTAAATTTGCGTTTGTTAACTTTTCAAGAGCAACTTGGTCACCTTCGCGAATACGCTGAGCTAATTCAACTTCTTCTTCCGCTGTAATTAGGTCAACCTTACTAATATCTTGTAAGTACTTATCTAAAGACTTGGATTCTCTATTCGTGACCTGTTTTGTAATTTTAAGTTGTCTCATATTCTAAATATAGATATTAATACCGTTAATACTGAATCCCGCCAATATAATGAATTTGATCGAGTTTTCCAAATGTAATTTGATTTCCAGGCGGTTACAAGATCGAATTTAGCTAAACATTAGCTTTTGGATGGCTTTAAAAGTTATGTAAGCAGAATTTAAGAAGAAGGATTTTATCTTTTATGAAAGCACGAGGAGGAGAGGGCTACTAAAAAAAGCTGCTCGAAAGCAGCTTTTTAAATTTATTTTGAATTTGAAATCAATTATTTAATTTCAATAACTTCAAGATCAAAAGTTAAATCATGACCCGCTAAAGGATGGTTTGCATCCACAACGATATGATCTTCATTAACCTCTGCAACTCTTAATTGTCTTTCTGTACCATCTGGATTTTGAGAAACAAGTCCCATCCCAACTTTTGGTTCAACTTCTTTTGGTAAGTGCTCTTTGTCAACTTTCTGGAATAATTCATCACGAACGTCACCGTAAGCATCATCCTTAGCGATTTCGATCGTTTTCTTTTCATTCACTGCCATATCAAGAACACCTTTTTCAAATCCAGGAATCAACATCCCTTCTCCTAACGTAAATTCTAATGGCTCTCTTTCTAAAGAACTATCGAATACTTGACCATCAGAGGCAATTTTACCTGTATAATGAACTTTAATAGTGTCTTTTTCTTTTACTTGACTCATAAAAAATATATTTTTCCGATTAAATATTAGTGCAAAACT
>JAKDUG010000228.1 GCA_030457805.1 Psychroflexus sp. | reverse complement strand
GTGATGCGCTCATTTACTGGCATGAAAAAACAAATAAACCTGTCACTTACGAATATATCGTTTGGGAAGGTATTAATGACACACACAAGGATATTCTTGCTTTGGTTGAATTTTGCCGACATATCCCATGTAAGGTTAACCTTATTGAATACAATCCTATTGATGACGGCCGATTCCAGCAAGCTAATGATGCTGCTGTTGCTAAATATAAAAATGCGCTTGAAGCAAACAAGATCACTGTGACCTTGAGACATTCACGTGGGAAGGATATTGATGCGGCTTGTGGCCAACTTGCGAATAAGCAATAAGCAATATCAAAGTATAAATAACCTCAAAGCAAAAACCCAAAACTATTGTTCTGGGTTTTTTATATTTTAAAAAGGAGTCAGATTATTTTTTAATAATCTTCTTTGTTAATTCTCCTTGGTTTGTTTTGATATTCAGCATATAAACACCATCAGTGTAAGAGGAAAGATCAATTTTTTGGTTGTTGATTTCTACAGCGATCTTTTGACCTAAGAGATCAAAAAGTTGAACTGAACTGATCTCGATGTCTGAAGGAAGATTTAATTGAACGAAATCAGAAGTTGGGTTTGGATGAACAGATATTATTTCTTCTAAATCAAAATTACCAGCAACTGCTAAGGCTGTTTCGTCCCTTAAGACCCAAGCTTGCGCATTCCATGGCTTATTAATTAAACTTGAGATCTCAGTCCAGTTCGGTAGACCTCCAGCTGAGTTGTTAGGGTCTATTAACATAGCTTCATGTTCAGTTGATGCATCAGATTCTAACCAGTTCCAGCGGCCATGGCCATCTGTGATAGTTGATACAGTTGGGAATACAGAAATCCAATAGCTGCCAGCTTCTAGTGTAATTTCAGTTCCTCCATTTGCCGCTGTCAGGTCAATCCCTAAGAAATCACCATGTGCAGTCTCAAGATCAGTAACATCTTCGACGAGTAAAGTGTAGTGCGCATCACTGATGTCTTCTAGCTTGAAAAGCTCACCACCTGATTGTGGATCTCCAGCGGGAACGCCGTTGTCATCTTCAAAAATATAGACATTAAAGCTGATGACTTCGTCTTCAAAAGAAAAAAGACCGTCAGTGTCGATGTCGCGCGTTCCAGCGCCCATGATATCAAGGTTTCCTAATGTCACGTCTTCTTCAATCACAAAGTGATCAGCGGTGTATGCGCCGCCATCAGTTCCTTTTGTAGAAATAATACTCGTGTGTTCTTCATCTATTTCTCTATTGATAATTTCTTGTGCTTGTGTTGTTACGGCCATCACAGCAAAAATAAATAAAAGCGTAATTTTCTTCATTCTTAATTTTTAGTTGTTAATCATTAATTTCGAGCGAATATATCAATAAGCCATTATTCTTAGTAAGGCATTTGGAAAAAAAAGATTGAATACTTATGTTAATTAACAAGATTTGAGTTTGGGTTGTCTGTTTAATTGTCAATTGGGTGATGGATAAATCGACATCTTTGCACTTAGATAGGGATTAGATTCATTAAAATTAATTGTTTTATGCACGTAACCATTGTGGGGCTTTTTCTGAAATAACCCTAAAGCAAAAACCCAGAACGAAAGTTCTGGGTTTATATATTCTAAAAAGAAATCAGATTATTTTTTGATAATCTTCTTTGTCAATTTTCCTTGGTTTGTTTCGATGTTTAACATGTAAACGCCGTCAGCATATGAAGAAAGATCAATTTGATTGTTGTTAAGTGCAACATCAATCTTTTTACCTAATAGGTCAAAAAGTTGTACTGAATTGACTTCGATGTCAGAAGGAAGGTTTAATTCAACAAAATCAGAAGTTGGGTTTGGATAAACAGAAACCATTTCTGCTAAATCAAAATTACCAGCAACTGATAGAGCTGTTTCATCTCTCAAAATCCAAGAAGTTGCATTCCAAGTTTCTCCTGGTTCAAGTAAAAGTGAAATATCCAACCAACTAGTTGCTCCTGCGCCAAAAAGGTTTGCAGGGTCGATTAATTTAGATTCATTTTCAGTTGGTGCATCAGATTCTAACCAGTTCCAACGACCGTCAGCCGAAGGTGCAGTTGATACAGAAGGGAAAGCAGAAATCCAATATTCACCAGCTTCAAGAACAATTTCAGTTCCTCCGTTAGCTGCAGTCAAGTCAATCTCTACAAAGTCACCTTTTACAGCATTTGGATCATTTTCATCTTCTGTCACTAAAGTGAAATTTGCATCACTGATGTCTTCTAATTTGAATACTTCACCTCCTGATTCTGGGTCTCCAGCAGGAGTACCATTATCGTCTTCAAAAACATAAACATTAAAACCTGTAACGTTATCTGAAAAGGATAGAAATCCACCTGTTTCAACATCAACGCTTCCAAAGCCCATGACATCAAGATTTCCTAATGTAACATCTTCTTCAATAACAAAATGGTCTGCTAAGTAAACACCAGTACCATCATTTCCTTTTGTTGAAATCAAACCAGTTTGAGCTGCGCCTACAGGTCTTTCAACAATTTCTTGTGCTTGTGTTGCCATTGTCATCACAGCAAAAGCAAATAAAAGTGTAATTTTTTTCATCTTTAAATTTTTAAGTTATTATTAATTGATTGTCGGCGAATATATAAAAAAAAGCCACTATTCGCATAGTGGCTCTTGAAAAAAATTGAATTATTGTGTTATTTAACAAATTTGAATGTTTCTGAAGAGTCTTCAATTGTCACTTTAGCGATGAATAAACCTGAAGCTAAATTACTGATATTAATTTCAGAATTCATTGAATCCAGTTTATGTGTTCCAACTTTTTGACCTAAAGTGTTAAAAATCTCAACAGTATCAATATTTGTGTTTGCAGATAA
>JAKDUG010000043.1 GCA_030457805.1 Psychroflexus sp. | reverse complement strand
CATCTTTTATCTACAATCTTCAGGGGTCAAATTGATAGGTGCCACTGAAAAAGCAAAACAAAATATTTTCGAAAGCGACCTCTCTGGATCAACAGCATTCGTCATGGGAGGCGAGGAAAAAGGAATTCATCACAGCCTCGTCAAAATGCTTGATGAAACGGCAAAAATACCACTTATGGGAAGCATCAATTCTCTGAATGTTTCTGTGGCTTGCGGTATGTTTTTGTACGAAAATCTAAAACAAAAGCGCACGAAATAATGACAGCATTGTCTGGCACTATCAAAACATTTTAACTTACAAAAAAGACCCTGCTCCGACCTTTCAGATATGTCAGGGTCTCTTTGATTTGTAATAGATATGAACTTCATTGTCATCCGATGATAGACTCGTCTGGCCAGGCTCAGTTGCGATAGCTTCGGGATCTATTGGATCAAAATTTCCATTTGCATCAAATTGACGCATAAACTCTTCTTCATGCTGACTTTGCCGCAGCGTTTTTGGTTTTTTCTTAGCAGATTTAAAAACAAACTGAGAGATGTAGAAATAACTCATAAGAAAACCAACAATCAAACCTGACAAATGCCCTTCCCAAGAGACATTTTCACGTGTTTCATCCGGCAGAACACCCCAAACCAAACTCCCGTAAACAAAAACAACACCAAGCGCCAAAGCGATCAATCTGAAATTCCTAGATTTAATTCCATTAAAGAATAAAAAACTCGCCAAAAAATAAACAATACCGCTCGCACCAATGTGGTAAGAAGGTCTTCCAATAATCCATGCCAATACGCCACTAAAAATGAAACCGTAAAGCAGGATATGTAAGTGACGCTTCGGATAAAAAAAAGCAAGAGCCGAACTCAAAATCACTAAGGGAATACTATTTTTAAGAAGGTGCTCAAAACCACTGTGGATAAAAGGACTAAATAAAAGACCTCGCAAACCTTTAAAACTCCGCGGCACTAAACCGTATCTGTTAAAATTAAGTCCAAACCGAATTTCAATCCAATACACCAGCCAAATAGCCAGCAAAGCGATAAATGGCAAAAAGAGAAAACGGTATGTTTGATAAAGATGAGATTTCATAACTGTGAAGATATCAAAAAACTTTCCATTCACGAGACTCTGCAATAGTGTCAGTAAAATTGTAATTTTGTGATATGAATACGCCATTAGCAGAAAGATTAAGACCCAAAACATTTACCGATTATATGAGCCAGCAACATTTGGTTGGCCCACAAGGCTCCATTACTCAGCTTGTCAAAAACGAAGTTTTCCCTTCTTTGATATTGTGGGGACCTCCAGGTGTTGGCAAGACGACATTAGCACACATCATCGCAACAGATACTGATCGCAATTTCTACACTCTCTCTGCTATTAGTAGTGGCGTGAAAGATGTCAGGGAAATCATCGAAAGAGCAAAGAAGAACGATGGTTTGTTTAGCAAAAAACGAAACCCAATTTTGTTTATTGATGAAATTCATCGGTTTAGTAAATCACAACAAGATTCACTTTTAGCGGCTGTTGAAAAAGGCTGGGTGACCTTGATTGGTGCCACCACAGAAAACCCGAGCTTTGAAATCAACTCTGCCCTACTCTCACGTTGTCAAGTTTATACACTCAAACAATTTGACCAAGATGATCTTAAAGACTTGCTGCACAGGGCTATGGAAGCTGATGAGATTTTGAAAAATAAAAAAATCATTATCAAGGAATATGAAGCGCTGATTCGTTTTTCAGGTGGTGATGCACGTAAACTTCTAAATAACTTTGAACTGGTGGTCAATTCATTTGGCCCTAATCAACCGATAGAGATCACAAATATAACGGTTGCTGAAAAAATAAATCAGCAAAGCACGCGCTATGACAAAGGTGGAGAACAGCATTACGATATTATTTCAGCTTTTATAAAATCAATTCGTGGGAGTGATCCAAATGCAGCCGTTTATTGGCTTGCCCGCATGATTGATGGCGGTGAAGATGTCAAGTTTATCGCTCGGCGTTTACTCATTTTAGCAAGTGAGGATATAGGATTGGCTAATCCTACAGCCTTGGTGATGGCCAACAATACTTTTCAAGCCGTCAATACAGTAGGCATGCCAGAGTCGCGTATTATACTCAGTCAGTGTGTGATATACCTCGCCACTTCTGAAAAAAGTAATTCGGCATATATGGCCATCAATAGAGCCTTGGCAGAAGTCAAAAACTCTCAAAACCTAAACGTTCCATTATCACTGCGCAATGCCCCCACAAAATTGATGAAGGATAATGGATATGGATCTAAGTATAAATACGCGCATGATTACCCAGGGCATTTTGTACCACATGAATTCATGCCAGATTCACTCTCGAATACGCATTTCTTTGAACCCGCTGATAATAAAAGAGAGAAAATATTGCGCCAGAAATTAAAGACGCAATGGACAAAATATAAGTATTAAAGTTTTGCTTTGACGAAGTGGAGTCTTTGCACTTCATCGATGCCATCACTTCTATATTCAACTTTCAGGTCGCCTTCTGGCGTGAAATAAGCAGCACCGATTAAATCGCCAGATTTATAAATATAGCTTCCTTTATCAGCAGGCTCTAAATCGGCAAATTTATTTTGAGTTGAAGCTGTATAAATTGTGTAATGATTGTCTTCATTTTGCACCATCCAATAAGTTTGTCCTGCGAATTTGAATACCATTTTCTCAACAAATTTATGATCACTCTCCTTCTCGGAAGAAGAGGATGAAACCTCCGCGTTTTCAACAAATTGAAAATCTCGTTGTCCCCCTAAATCTTTTGAAGAAAACCCCATAAAAGCAGCTCGTAAAGCTTCTCTGTAAGCCTCCTCGTAATCTTTTGTCTGACTCTGCCCCACTTCAGAAGTATAAACAGCTGCATTACTACAATCAAATAGTTTAAACTGCAAGCGTTTTCTGAGAAAAGAATCAATTTCATCAAGTTCAAAACGCAAGCTAGAACATGGATTTGACTGCAACTGCAAAGGCTTATCCTCCACATCCATATAAACATTAAACCCAGCTTCTTTTAATAAAACACGCGTTAGAATATTTAATTTGTACTGGTTATTTCGACTCATGAAATGAAACTTCATCGGGACGATAATAGTTGTTTTAGAGTCATCAAAATCTTGTGCATTGGCACCGATTGAAAAAAGTATTAAAAAAAGAATTGTTATTTTTTTCATTGTAATAATGTTTTTAATTCAGATAAACATGTGATCTGAGGCCCGTCAAAGGTATCATCTTTTCCAAACAACACAGCATCGATTCCGAAGTTTCGCGCGCCTTGTATATCGGCATCTATATTATCACCGATCATCAAACTTTCGTTTTTTTCAGCGTGTGCTAAACCTAAAGCATAAGCAAAAATATCGGGATTTGGCTTTTTAGATTTCGCTTCATCAGGGGTTGTGACCGTCTCAAAAAAGTGATTGATCCGAGAGCTTTTCATTTTTCGCTCTTGCACATCCCGAAAACCATTTGTGATGATATGAAGTTTATAAATCGATTTCAGATGTGTTAAAATTTCTGTTGTGTATGGAAAGAGCTGATTGAAATCTGCCAAATCACGAATGTAATCCTCTGACAAGACAGAAATTAACGCATCATCAGCTTTGAATTCTAACACGTCAAAAGCCTCTCTTAACCTGGCATATCTCAGGTCTTCTTTGGAGATTTGATTATGGCGGAAAAGCTGCCAATATTTGGTATTAATAGGTTCGTAAATAGGAATGAAATCAGAAATATCAACATTGACGCGATGGCGTTCAAAAATCTGTTGAAAGGTTAATTTAGAATTTACATTAAAATCCCAAAGGGTGTGATCCAAATCAAAAAAAAGATGCTTGACATGTTGCATTTTATGACAATTTTTTTAAAAGTGTATATAATTTCTGATGATCATCATGCATCGAAAAATCGGCATTTGTAAAAGCCAATCGGTTGGTTAATCTCAGTCTTTTCAGGGTGATCGCTATTCTGATCAATTCTGTCTCTACCGCATTAAAACTCGCTTCCAGAAGCACATCACTATTAAAGACGTAAGGATGCACAACAAGGTGAGTGCTCTGCTCTAAGTTGAGATCATAAAACTGAAATGCGCTTGCCGTACCAGCCCTAAAACCGATTTGATTTGGATAGCCCATCGAATAATCATCTGTAATTTCTAGTTTATTCATGTGTTCAAAAACAAGTGGAAAATTCATTCCATCCGATTTAATCAGCGTGGCATGCAGATTTTGATTGACGATATTTTGCCATCTCTGCTTTTCCTTTTTGAAAATCAAAAAATTATTAATGGCCTCATAGCCTGGGCGCAATCCCAATTTAACATAATCGCCCATGGATTTGATGAGCTTGTGATAGATACGTTTGTTATAGCTTATGCTTTTTGAATAGCGCGTATAATCACTTAGCTGAAAATAAAAATCTAAGGTGATATGCGTCTCTTTGCCAAACGTGATCAAATCATTGTAGATATCATAAGGATCTGGCGCTAAACGCATCAAAGATTTAAGGCGTTGATAAATTGTCCTGAAATCAAGTTTGAATAGATCGCGAACACTCGCCCCAACCACTCTGACAAAACCGCGATGCCTAAAAGCATAAGCTTCTTCAACTGCAATATTGAGGTTAACTTTATAATCTTTTTCTTGTTCGGGCAGGTCAAATTTTTGTTTTAAAAGTGTTTTAAAACATTCAACCCACATTTCAATCACAGGCAAGGTTAAAAAGTTTTTCTGAAAAGCCAGACTTTCTTCATAACCAAAACAACCATATTCATTCTTGACATGCGGTTGATATTCTTCATAGCGAGAAAGGAGATAGAAACTTGCTGAGAAAATATCATAAGCCAAATCGCTATCATTTGAAACACGAAAAAAACACGGACATTCAGCATCTTCCCAATAATCAACCATGATATTCACATCGTTGATTCCATGTTCTTCTAAAAGACCGTATTGTTGTATGAAAATTTCATTCCCAAGTTTCTTTTTACAATAAGAAAACTTGACGCCTTGGAAGCTGATAAAGGTTTCAATTTTAGAAGTAAAATGCACTTCGAAACCCAGCATGCGCCCACAAATCTGATTAAAAATATAATTAATCCGAGAGCTATTCTTGGGGACATAAACGAGTAATTCCATCACTTAAAGTAATCCTTCATCTGCGAAACTAAAGTAAGATTTTTCTGTGATAATCAGATGATCTAAGACTTTAATATCAAGAATTTCTCCAGCTTTCTTGACCTTCGCTGTCAGTTGTTTATCAGCTTGACTTGGTTTGAGCGTACCAGAAGGATGGTTGTGTGCCAAAATAATGCTTGTGGCGGATTGACTCAATGCTTTTTTAAAAAGCAAACGCACATCAACCATCGTTGCGGTGATACCGCCTTTACTCAAATTATAGCGATGTATCACCTTGTTAGAATTATTCAGCATCAGTATCCAAAATTCTTCATGCGCCAATTCCCCAATATAAGCGTACATCAAATGATAGGCATCTTCACTGGATTTAATTTTGGTCAGTTCGTGCGCCTCTTCGCTGCGTCTGCGTCTCCCTAACTCAAGCGCAGCAACAATAGTAATGGCTTTAGCCTCGCCGATTCCTTTAAATTGCATTAAATCCTGAACATTGGCTTTCGCGATATGTTGAAGTAAATTTTGATTGGCCTTCATGATCCGCTGACATAAATTCACTGCCGATTCTTCTCGATTTCCAGAACCGATCAAAATGGCTAATAGTTCAGCGTTGGTCAGATGGTGTTTTCCCTTTTCAAGGAGCTTTTCTCGTGGCCGATCTGACAGTGACCAAGTCGTGATTGGAAATGATTCGCCTTCTTTCTTCATAAAAAACGCTTTCTTAAAGATAAGAAAATAATGTCATTCATTACAAAGGCAAAACTGACGACTTAGCTATGTGCTTCTGAAAATTTCTCAAAATCAAACCCGCCATAATGTCCACTGCTCATCATAAGTAAAACATCTTGATTGTATTGTCGCGTGTTGAGATAAGTTTTTAAATCTTCAGCAGAGGTGAACACCTTTAAATCTTCGCGCTGGAATTTAGCGAGAATGGCTTCTTTTGAAAGTAGAGCTAAGCGTTTAATCTCAACGGCTTTAGGGGAAAAGAAAACAATGGCTTCATCTGCAGCATCCAAGGTTGCATTGTATTCATCTAAAAATTCAGAATTCAAACTGCTGTAGGTATGCAGTTCCAAACAAGCGATTAAATTTCGATTTGGATATTGTTTTTTAACGGCTTCCGTTGTTGCTTGAACTTTTGAAGGTGAGTGTGCATAATCTTTATAAACCACAACCTCGGCTGATCTATGCATCAATTCTAAGCGTTTAGAAGCGCCTTTAAAACTAGCAATGGCTTCATAGAAATCATCTTCATCAATGCCCATGTGCTGGCAAATCCATTTTGCACCTGCCAAGTTTTGTAGGTTGTGTTTCCCGAAAATTTCCAGAGCCAAATCCCCTTCTGGCGTTTCGATGTAAGTTTCTCCATCCACAATAGAAAATTCTGGTGTACCGTAGGTATGCTTCCGAGTTGGTTTTGTTGCTTCTTTGGCGAGTTGAGTGACGTCTTCATCTTCAGCATTGTAAACTAAGGTAGACCCATTTGTCATGGATTCTAAAAATAACTCAAACTGTTTTAAATAATTTTCAAAAGTTGGAAAAACATTAATATGATCCCAAGCAATCCCGCTTAGTAAGGCAATATTGGGTTGGTATAAATGAAATTTAGGACGTGGATCAAGCGCTGAGGACAAGTATTCATCACCTTCTAACAAGATAAAATCATTGTTTGTTGTGAGGTGAACAGAGTTTTCAAAATTATCAATCTGAGCGCCGAGCATATAATCAACATCGCGCTGATGGTAATGCAAAACGTGCAAAATCATTGCAGTGATACTTGTTTTACCATGTGACCCGCCAATGACAACGCGTGTTTTTTCTTTGGAATGTTCATAGAGAAACTCAGGATATGAAAAAATCTTTAGCCTCAGTTCCTTGGCTTTGATAAGTTCAGGATTATCTGCTTTGGCATGCATTCCCAAAATGACAGCATCAATATCAGGGGTGATTTTTTCAGGAAACCAACCGTATTTATCTGGAAGTAATTGATGTGCCTCCAGCGTTGATCTGGAAGGATCAAAAATCTCATCATCACTTCCTGAAATCTGATCGCCTTTTTCTTGTAATGCAATGGCTAGACTGTGCATTGCACTTCCACCAATAGCTATAAAATGTAATCGCATGTCAATGATTTTAATGTAAAATTAAAAACTTCAGTGAATTCTCTCCTCAGAATGAATCGATTTTACGCCGAAGTCGATTTATGTTTTGTGAATGTTCTTGCTGACCACTTGCATCAATTCGCTTTATGAGCTTAGCTTTAAGCGCATCTGTCATTCGAAATGCCTGTATTTCTTCCTCTAAAAATTGAGTCAAAAACTGGGATCGATCTGTTTGGTTGTAGGCATCTAAAAGCGTCAACAAATACTGTTCCTTCTGTTCTGTTTGTTGATATAAATCAATCAATTTCTGATAGGTTGTTGCTGATTTTCCAATCTGAACAGCCTTTAAATAATAGGCCTCAGCTTTATCAAAATTCTCATCGTATACTTCAATAAATCCAAAAGCCATCATCCCATCAACTGGACTTATTTCCTGGAGTTGTTTGGCATATTTTTCCGCCACGCTTCTGCTCCCCCCAATAATGCCAGGCAACTCCATATAAAGCTGCACTAAAGCCCAGCGACTATCAATATGTTTAGGATCAAGTTCAGTGGCCCGTTTTAAATGGTGTTTGACATCATCAAGTAAGAACAGCGCTTGAAATTTAGATGTGTTTTTTGCCCAAAGCCCTAAAGTTCCTCCATAGCGATAGTGATAATCGGCATTATCTCGATCAGCTTTAATCAATTGTTTATTGATTTTAGAAGATTTTTCCCACGCTTTTTGATAAGCATAAATTTCACCGAGAAGCGCTTGGGCTTTTAAATCTTGACTGTGAGTCTGGAGATGTTTTATAATATTAATTTCTGCCTGTGTGTAATTTCTCTGCTCGACTTCATCTTGCGCTTGATCATAAAAATCCTGACCCATGCAAAAAACAGGAAGCAAGAAAATCATAAAAAAATTGAAAAGTAATTTCATTAATTTAGGCTAATGCGTTTGGCATCTAATTTGAGAAAGATAAAGATTAAAATTAAGAACCCCCACAAACCTGATCCGCCATAACTAAAGAAAGGTAAAGGAATGCCCACAGTTGGAAACAACCCGATCACCATGGCGATATTGACAAAAAAGTGGAAGAATAAAATCCCGACAACTGAATAACCAAACACACGATTAAACTGTGACTTCTGTCGTTCGGCTAAAAAATAAAGACGTAAAATCAAAACTGCAAAGAGCAGCACAATAATGGTGGTCCCAATAAAGCCCCACTCTTCACCAACAGTACTGAAAATATAATCTGTGTGTTGCTCTGGCACAAAGCGGCCTTGCGTTTGCGTTCCTTTCAGCCATCCTTTTCCTGCCAGGCCACCACTGCCTATAGCAACTTGACTTTGGTAAAGATTAAAAGCAGTGCCTTTAATATCAATTTCATCATCTAAAAGCACATCAAAACGATCTTGTTGATGCGGCTGCAAAACATCATTAAAAATAAAACTCACTGATAGAGAAAAGCCCACAACCAAGAAACCACTCACGATATAAAGCCATAATTTTTTCTTCTTTGATTTATTGAGTAAGAAAGTCAATGTCAGTAATAAGACAGTCACCGCTGAAACAATAGCAAAACCAAACTTGAGTGTTAAGACGAAAAAAAGACCTGCTAAAAGAGCTATAGTCAAGTACCAATGTGGTAATCCCTCCCGATATAAAGGAATAGCAAAAGCTAAATAAATCAAGGCGCTTCCTGCATCTGGTTGTAACATAATCAAGAGAATAGGTGCAAAAATAATTCCGAAGGCCTTGAGTTGATCTTTAAAGTTTTTGAGATTGACATGAAATTCACTTAAAAACTTGGCCATTGCCAGTGCCACGCCGGTTTTTACAAATTCTGCTGGCTGAATACTAAACGAACCAAATGAATACCAAGCTGTTTGCCCTGCAATTGTTTTTCCGAAAAAAAGCAAGCCAAGCAAGGAAAGTAAGGCAACGAGATAAATGACATTGGCAAATCGCTCATAAAATCTCACCTCAATGGAGAGCACAATAATCACAAGTAAAAAACCCAAGATAATCCATAAGATTTGCTTGCCATAGATTTTAGAAAAGTCTAAAATATCAGCATTGACATCAGTGACAGTCGTAGAATAAATATTCCCCCACCCAAAACCGATGAGAATAATCACAAGTAAAATACTCACCCAATCCAGTTGAAAAAAAGTGCGTTGCGACATTTAGTTTTCCATTTGTTCTTCAATGAGATAAGGTTTTGCATAGGCTTCTTCCAAGCTATTTGACAAAATCCATTTCTCTAAATCTTTGCGCTCAATCTCATCCTTGAGATATTTTTCAATCATCAAACTTGAAATACGTCCAGCATAAGTTGAACCATATCCTCCATTTTCTACAAAAACAGCAATTGCTATTTCGGGATCATCTTTGGGTGCATAAGCAACAAAAATAGAATGATCCTCAAGCTGAACTGTTTTCCCATTAATCCGTGTTTTATTTTCTGCTGTGCCTGTTTTACCACAGACATCAATACCAGGAACACGTAAAAATCGTGCTGTTCCGTAGTTGAAAGCATTATACATACCTTCAATAACAGGATCAAAATTCTCTGGTTTAATCGTCGTGTAATTTTTCTCTGTGTACGTAGCAGACTTGATAGGCTTATGATCGACTTCCTTGAGGATATGCGGTGTGATATACCAACCGCGATTAGATATCGCCGCCACCACATTTGCAAGCTGAATCGGTGTTGTTAAAACTTCACCCTGACCAATCGAATTAGAAAGCGTCGCCGTGGCATACCAGCGGTATTTTGGATAATTGTACGCACGGTTGTAATAATCAGCATCTGGCACAAGTCCTTTTCGTCCCACAGGCAAATCATAGCCTAAATAATTCCCTAAGCCGAAGCTCTCTAAGTGTTTTCGCCATGCTTCAATACCTTCTTGTGGCGTGTCATATTTTTCAATTGTGCGTCGATACGCTTGTGCAAAATAACTATTACATGAATATGCCAAACCTGAAATAGCATCAACAGGATTCTTGTGATGATGACAAGCCATGCGCGCCCCACGCCCATAGGAATAACCGCCATTACAGTAATATGTTTCATCAATCTCCGTGACGTTTTCTTCTAGCGCAATCAAATCCGTCAAGGTTTTAAAAGGCGAACCAGGTGGATACGCAGCTTGAAGTGCCCGATTGTATAAAGGCCGCGATATAGAATCGTAATACATTTTTGTATAATTACGTGATCGCTTACGACCCACCAAAATCTCTGGATCATAAGAAGGCGCAGTAACAAGACTTAGAATTTCACCCGTTTTAGGCTGAAGGGCAACAATGCCACCTCTTTTATTTTTCATTAATTTCTCACCGTAAGCTTGCAATTCCGAATCAATGGTCAAACTAAGGTCTTTTCCTTTTTGAGAAACAGTATCAAATTTTTTATTTTTATAAGGTTTAATATTTCTATTAAATCTATCCCTCAAAAAGAGCTTGACGCCACGTGTTCCTTTCAGAAGATCTTCATATTGTTGTTCAACACCTCTTCTCCCAATAAAGTCACCAGATTGGTAATATGGATTTGCAGCAATATCACGCTGATTAGCTTCAGCAATATAGCCTAAAACGTTGGCGCTGTGGCTCACGTTATAATCGCGTAGAGATCGTTTTTGAATATAAAATCCAGGGTATTTATACATTTTCTCCTGCACATATGCATATTCGCTTTTTGTCAGTTGTGGTGTCACAACCGAAGCCAAGCGAGGTGAATAAACGATAGCATCATCGATGCGTTCTTTGAGACGTTTGGGTGTCAGATTCAGCAAATCAGCCAAAGCTAATGTGTCAAAATCTTTGACATCATTTGGCACAACCATCACATCATAAGCTGGTTGATTTCCCACTAATAACTTTCCATTTCTATCAAAAATATAACCGCGCTGTGGATAGTCATAAACTTTACGAATGGCAATATTTTGAGAGACATCCCCATAAGATTCGTCTACAATTTGGACATAAAACAAGCGTGCTAAAAAAATAACAACAGAGAAGATCACTATAACTAAAGGAAGTAATTTTCTCATTTAACTCTTTTTTCTTATCAGACTCATCATCAACATAATTATCAAAACACTAAAAATCAATGTAATGGCCAATTTCTTAAAAAACATCTGCCACAAATCAAAGCTAAAAACTTCTAAGGCAAATAATACTGTGTGATGTATCAAAACCAACAAACTGACGTATGTCAACTTCTTAATAAAGCGCGCGTTCTTAATCGTCAATGTTTGATAGTCATAGCTCAAACCAAAAGTCAGGTGCAATAGCTGTGGTCGAAAATAAGCTGCAACCAAAATCGCTGTGGCATGAATTCCACCTGTATTCTCAAACATATCAATAAAGAGTCCTAAGGTAAATGCTAAGACTAAAGTCTGCACCCGATTTGCATGAGGTGGTATCACAACCAAAAACATGATATAAACATAGGGAATAACAAACCCAAACAAATGGACTTCATTCAAAATCAGGGTTTGCAGTAAAATCAAACCAACAAATGCGAGTATTTTTTGTAATTTCTTATTCACTCCTCTTCCACATTTTCTAGTAATTCTAAGGCTTCTTCTTTATCCTCACGTTTAATGACATAGACTTCACCTAGATCTGTCATATCATTAAAGAGCTTCACACTAATATTATAATAGCCGCGATTGAGATCAAGCTCATAATCCTCCACGACGCCAATAAAAATTTCTCCAGGAAAAATAAAAGATTTACCACCCGTTGTAATGGTGTCTCCCAGATTTACTTTTGCAGATCTCGGAACATCAATGAGGCTTGTCACATAAGGATCATCTCCTGACCAAGTTAAGGTTCCAAAATGATTACTCGACTTGAGCTTCGCATTGATTGATGTATTTCTGTTCAGAATAGAAATGACGCGCGTAAATCTTGATGAAACTTGTTCGGTAATTCCGACGATACCCAGACTTGACAAAACTGCCATCCCTGGTTCTATACTATCTTTCTTACCTGAATCTAACAATAAATAATTGTCAGAATAAGCGTAATTATTTGCAATGACTTTAGATGTATAAACCTTATAGACAGAATCAATTGAAAAGGCCGTGGTATCTAATTCAGTAAAAGCCGACTGTCGTAAGTGATAAAGCTGCTCTTGTAAGTTTTTATTTTCTTGCAACAAGACTTCATTCTGTGGGCCTAAACGAAAATAGTCACTCACATTTGTTTTAAAATTAAACAAATTACCAGTCACATCATTTGCTGCACTGACAACTTTAGAGTTTTGATAATCGTGAGCAGTCAATGTAAGACTTAAGCCTAAAATCAATAACCCCAGAAACACCAAGCCAACCTTATACTTGATAAGAAAGTTGAATATTTGCTGCATGGATTAAGAGCTTATTGTGTTAGAACTGGCTTAAATTTTTCGATATTTTTGAGTGTAATCCCAGTACCTCTCACAATTGATCGCAAAGGATCTTCAGCGATATAAACAGGCAAATCTGTTTTTTGAGACAAGCGTTTATCAAGACCGCGAAGCATTGAGCCACCGCCAGCTAGGTAAATTCCTGTATTGTAAATATCAGCTGCGAGTTCGGGAGGTGTTTGTGAAAGTGTCTCCATCACAGCATCCTCAATTCGCAATATGGACTTATCAAGTGCTTTAGCAATTTCTCTAAAGGAAATCTCAACTTGTTTAGGCTTACCCGTCAATAAATCACGCCCTTGGACATTCATGTTCTCAGGAATAGTTTCTAAATCTTCAGTTGCTGAACCGATTTGAATTTTTATTTTTTCAGCTGTGCGCTCCCCCACAAACAAGTTGTGCTGTGTTCGCATAAAATAAATAATATCGTTTGTAAAGACATCACCAGCAACTTTCACAGAGCGGTCACAGACAATCCCACCAAGTGCAATCACAGCTATTTCCGTTGTTCCGCCACCGATATCGACAATCATATTTCCTTTGGGTTGCATGATATCGACACCGATACCAATTGCCGCAGCCATGGGTTCGTGAATCAAATAAACTTCTTTTCCATTAACGCGTTCTGCCGAATCCTTCACCGCACGCATTTCGACTTCAGTAATCCCACTTGGAATACAAATCACCATACGTAAGGATGAGGTAAATAAACGTTTTTTAAGGGCCGGGATTTCTTTTATAAACATACTAATCATCTGCTCACTCGCTTCAAAGTCAGCAATAACACCATCTTTCAGAGGACGAACGGTTTTGATATTCTCATGCGTTTTTCCCTGCATCATTGCAGCTTCATTCCCCACAGCAATAATCTTTCCGCTCAGCCGGTTACGAGCCACAATTGAGGGACTATCGACAACAACCTTATCATTGTGAATGATCAAAGTGTTAGCAGTTCCTAAATCGATAGCAATATCCTCAGTTAAAAAATCAAAAAATCCCATGCGTTCTATTGTAATTCAAGTAAAAAGATATATGTATAAAAATATAAAGTGTAAAGCTAGACAAATTAATGTTTAAAATGTCTGGTACCAGTCATTAACATCGTCATCTTATTTTGATCACAATAATCAATACTCAGTTGATCTTTTATAGATCCGCCTGGCTGTATAACGGCAGAGATCCTAGCTTCGTGTGCTATCTCTACACAATCGGGAAAAGGAAAAAAAGCATCACTTGCCATCACAGCTCCTTTCAAGTCTAAACTAAAAGCATGCGCCTTCACAATAGCCTGATTCAAAGCATCAACGCGTGATGTTTGCCCTGTTCCGCTTGCTAAAAGCTGACCATCTTTTGCTAAAACAACTGTGTTTGATTTTGTGTGCTTACTGATTTTTGAAGCAAAAATCATGTCTTTTATCTGATCCTCGGTCGCCTCTTTTTTAGTCACTGTTTTCAAGTCTTCCAAAGCATCTGTCATCAAATCTTTATCTTGTGTCAAAACACCGTTTAAACATGTTCTAACTTGAGGCTTCTCAAATATGAATTCTTTCTGAACGAGAAGAACTCTATTTTTCTTTCCTTTTAAAATCTCAACAGCCTCTCCAGAAAATGAAGGTGCAATAACAACTTCACAGAAGAGTTGATGGATTTTTTCAGCAGTGGCTGCATCAATTTCAGTATTTGAAATTAAAATTCCGCCAAAAGCAGAAACAGGATCTCCGGCCAATGCATCTTCATAAGCTTTCAAGACCGTGTCGCGCTGAGCTAAACCACAAGCGTTATTGTGTTTCAAAATTGCAAATGTTGGCTTTTCGTCCTTAAATTCTGACATCAGATTAACAGCGGCATCAACATCGAGAAGATTATTGTAAGACAATGACTTTCCGTGTAATTGCTCAAAAACACAATCAAAATCACCAAAGAA
>JAKDUG010000042.1 GCA_030457805.1 Psychroflexus sp. | reverse complement strand
ATATTTACTCTTTAATAATTTGAGGTATAACAATACTGTAAAATACCCAAGTCATTCAAGTTATTCATTTCCAATAAAACTTAAAATATCAAGTCCTACACCAGAGGCTTTAAATGATAGTAAAATGATTAGAAAGCTAATAGAGCAAGTGTATCAATTTAGTAGGCTATATTGGAAATCCTTACGTCAACAAAACGTACCAATAACAATTAAATATCCTGAAATGGTTGCAGAAATAGCACCTCGTTTTGAAAGCAAGGAAATACCACCTTTTGGTCAAGAAACCTTATGGTTTTTATAATCCGAAGCCTTTTTTCTTTGCACAACCATTGCATTAAAAAATTCTTATATTTGCCTTAATGAAATTTTTAGCATTCATATTGTCAATCTATATCTTCACACTAAATTTAGTGCCTTGTGAAGATACAGGTACTTTTGACAATGAAGTTAAAACAGAAATTTCTCAAGATTTAGGTGATAACCACCAACATCAAGATGCAGATTTATGTTCCCCATTTTGTATTTGCCAATGTTGCCATATAAACGCAACTTATTTCAAATTCGCAGAAATAAAATTTGAGTTTAAATACATTTCTTCTCAAGATTTTCTCTACTTAAACGGTATAAAAAAAGATTTTACCACTTCCATTTTACAGCCACCACAGGCATAATTCAGTTTTTTAAAGGATAGCTATATCCTTACGCAATGCTTTTTAACAAAAGCATTGCTTCGCTTTTATTTTGCGCGAAGCGCAAAATGATATGTTTAACTGAATTAAATTTTTATTTATATGATTAATAAGATAATCGCATTTTCCATTAATAATAAATTTATTATTGGACTACTTACCTTAGCGCTGATAGGGACGGGTATTTGGTCCATGATGACCGTCAACCTGGGATCGGTGCCAGATATTACTAACAATCAGGTTCAGGTGATCACCCAGTCGCCAAATCTTGCCACAGAAGATATTGAACAATTTGTAACCTATCCCGTAGAACTTTCGATGGGTAATTTACCTGGAGTTACAGAGATTCGCTCTATTTCACGGTTTGGACTTTCGGTAGTTACTATTGTTTTTAAAGATGATATGGGAACTTATCTCCCTCGTCAACTAGTACAGGAAAAACTTAATGAATTGGGAGAAACCATTCCCGATAAATTTGGAAGTCCTGCTATGGGACCTATTTCAACCGGATTGGGTCAAATTTATGAGTATACCATAAAGCCAAAGGAGGGATACGAAACTGAATATTCTCCCATGGAACTACGAACTATTCAGGACTGGATAATCAAGCGACAACTTACCTTGCTGGAAGGTGTGGTGGAAGTAAATTCTTTTGGAGGCTCCATAAAACAATATGAGGTAGCAATAAACCCGGAAAAATTAAACAGTATGGGTATAAGTATCTCTGAGGTTTATGAGGCGCTGGCCCGAAACAATGTGAATACCGGTGGAGCTTATATTGAGAAAAATAAAATGTCAAATTTTATTAGAGGTGAAGGTTTAATCCGTTCACTGGAGGATATAAGGAAAATTGCTATTACTACCGAAAATTCTATTCCGATAACTATTGGAGATGTTGCGGAAGATGTTCAGTTTGGAAATCAGGTACGCTACGGAGCTTTCACTCAAGACGGAGAGGAAGCCGTAGGCGGGATAATAATGATGTTAAAAGGCGCCAATCCCAATGCTGTAATTCAGGATGTTAAAGATAGGATGGCAGAAGTTGAAAAGTCACTTCCTGAAGGTTTGACCATAGAGCCAATTATTGATCGGAGTGAATTAATAGCACGAACAACCGATACTGTTAAAACAAATTTACTGGAAGGTGCATTAATAGTAATTTTTGCCCTGGTATTGTTATTAGGTAGTCTAAGAGGTGGACTTATTACTGCTACCACTATTCCCTTATCACTGCTTTTTGCTTTTATTTTAATGAAACAATTCAATGTCTGGGCCAATCTAATGAGTTTGGGCGCTATTGACTTTGGAATCATTATAGACGGTGCAGTGATTATCATCGAAGGAACCGTGTATGAAATACAAAAACGGATTAGATCAGGCAAACTGAAATTTACTCAGGCTAAAATGGATGAAGTAGCCTATGATGCGGGAAGTACGATGATGAGTTCCGCGTTTTTTGGACAGATTATAATTCTTATTGTATTCACGCCTATACTTTTTCTTACGGGGGTAGAAGGTAAAATGTTTAAGCCGATGGCGTACACTTTCGGTTTTGCCATGATAGGTGCTATTTTCTTATGCCTTACCTATGTCCCTATGATGTCTGCCCTATTTATGAAACCCATTCAGAATAAAAAGAACTGGTTTGGAAGGTTTGAACGCTGGCTGGAAAGGATAAGTGATAAGATAATTGGTGGAATACAAAGGGTATATATGCCTTTACTGAAAGGGGCATTAAAACTGAAGCTCATTGTTGTAGGTGCTGCTGCTGTTCTACTTGTATTAGCCGGTTTCCTTTTTTCCAGAATGGGAGGAGAATTTGTGCCTCAACTGGATGAAGGGGATATTGCAATGCAGGCTTTAATCAGACCAGGAAGTTCATTAACAGAGTCTATTGAAGTTTCCAAAAAAATAGAAAATATCCTTCTAGAAAATTTTCCTGAAATTAAAACAGCAACAGCAAGAATTGGAGTAGCGGACATCCCAACAGATCCAATGCCGATGGATATAGCAGATATGTACCTGATTCTTGAAAAAGATAAGGATAATTGGACAACCGCTGAAACTAAAGAAGGACTTATAGCGCAAATCAAGGAAAAACTCAATAAAGAACTTACTGGGGTAAACCTTGTGTTTACGCAACCTGTAGAATTAAGGTTCAACGAATTATTAGAAGGAGTAAGAGAAGATATTGCGGTTAAACTATATGGGGAGGACCTGGATGTGTTGTCGGAAAAGGTACAGGAAATGGCTAATATTATCCAAACCGTGCCTGGTGCAGGAGACGTAAACGCGGAGCGAACATCAGGCCTCCCACAAATGACCGTGAAATTAAACCGTGATAAAATTGCTCAATATGGCCTGGATATCCAAAAAGCAAGTGATTATATAAGTACTGCTTTTGCGGGAGGAACCGCAGGAGTCATTTTTGAAGGAGAAAAGCGATTCGATTTAGTAGTAAGATTTGATGAAGAACATAGAAAGAATATTGATGACTTGCGTGGAATGTATATCGATCTTCCCGACGGAACTCAGGTACCGATAAAAGAAATAGCAGAGATTGAATACGTGCCTGGACCTATGCAAATCTCACGTGACAATACGTATAGAAGAACCTATGTAGGTGTAAATGCACGAGGCAGAGATGTGGAGTCTGTTGTAAAAGATATACAACAAAAGTTAGATGAAGAACTGGACTTGCCATCAGGTTATTATATTACCTATGGTGGAGAGTTTGAAAACCTACAAAGCGCTAAGGATCGTTTAACAATTGTTGTGCCCATCGCCCTGTTCTTGATATTTGTACTGTTATACTTTGCCTTAAAATCCTTTTCACAATCGCTAATGATTTACATCGCGATACCCTTGGCGGCCATTGGTGGTGTGTTTGCTTTATGGCTTCGAGATATGCCATTTAGTATTTCGGCAGGTGTAGGATTTATTGTGCTATTTGGTGTTGCAGTTTTAAACGGACTGGTACTAATAAATAGATTCAATTCTTTAAAAGAAGAAGGAGTAACCAGTATAAGAGATAGAATTTTTACAGGAACCAAAGAACGAATAAGACCTATTATGTTAACAGCAACAACAGATATCTTTGGTTTCTTGCCTATGGCTTTTTCAGCATCGGCAGGAGCTGAAGTTCAACGACCTTTGGCCACGGTAGTGATTGGAGGTATGCTTACAGCAACCTTACTTACCCTGGTTGTTCTTCCCGTACTTTACACATTTGTAGAAAAGAGACGGGAAAAGAAAGAACAAAACAAGTTAAACTCTTCAGGTTCACCATCCTTAGCCACTATTCTGGTTATAGGATTGGTTTTAGGAGGAACGATGTCGGCTTCTGCCCAATCCAATACTAGGGAAGACAGCGAATTGTTACAGGACAGTTTGCAAACAATTAGCTTGGAAAAAGCTCAACAAATAGCTATTAAAAACTACCCCAAAATGCAAGCCGCACAACTGGAAATAGAAAGTGAGGAAGTATTGCGAAAAACCGCCTACGATTTTGGAAACACCCAAATCTTTACAGGAAAGGAAGAGGTTGGAAATGGCTCCGACGGGATTTATACCCAAATTGGCGTCCAACAAGGAGGAATTGACATTTTTGGAATAGTACCACGGTTAAAATTACAAAAAGAAAGAATAGCTCTTGCTGAAAATGCCTTAGATCTAAATACCATTGAAATTGAACGGGAAGTAAGCAGGGCTTGGGCTGCTGTTTATGCCCAAAAAAAGACCTTTCAGGTCTATAAAAAAATGGACTCTATTTTTGAAGATATTGAAAGGGCTGCCCAGATTAGATATGAGACCGAAGCTACTTCAAAACTGGAATACCTGGCCACGTCCAATCAGGCAAATGAAGTTAAGATCCAGTTGGAACAGGCCTTTCGAGATTACTTGACCTCCCTGCAACGGTTAAATTTATGGCTTGTGTCTGATACGTTGTACGATGTACCCGATTTGCCAACCGAAGCATTGGACGAACCATTGAATTTCTTGGTGGAATCACTTGAAAACCATCCCCTATTGGAAGTTTCCAAACAAAGGGTAGATGTTGCCAAGGCGGTCACGAGGGAACGAAAATCTGAGTTCTTGCCAAAATTCCAGGGACAATACGCCAGGCAGGAAATCAACGGACAATCCGGTTTTTATCAATATCAGTTAGGGATTCAGATCCCGATATTCTTTGGACCTGAATTAGGCCGCACACAGGAAGCAAAAGTAAACCGAAAGATTGCAGAGCAGAATTTTTATCAGGATCAACTTGAATTGGAAACTGCGTATAAAAATATGCGGGAAGAATTCATCAAATGGAGGAATTCCTGGAACTATTACAAAAATGAGGCCTTGCCTTTAGCAAAGGAACAGCAAGATGGCAGCGTGTTGGCTTTTAAGGAAGGAGCTATAGATTATGTGACCTTCTTACAAAATATCAGGGATGCCATTCGTATTGAGATAAATGCGTGGAGTGCCTTTAATGACTACCTCGACAGCCGATATCAACTCGAATACTACCTTGAAAATGCAAATTAAAAATATAACTAAGACAAACGATATGAGAACAATAAATATTCTAACACTCGCCTTAACCCTCACCCTGTTCTTCGGATGTAAGGAAAATTCTGATACAGCAGAAGGTCCTTCCGGGGATACTGCAACTTCAAATGTCGAAGAAAGTGAAGGACATAACGAAGAAGGACATAACGAAGAAGGAGATGAAGGCCACGGGGAAGAAGAAAGTGGGATGCGTGCCGTACATCTATCAGAAATGAAATTTAATAGCCTAAATATCAAAGTGGATACTTTGTCTACCAAAGCTCTTTCTGGCGTGATAAAAGCCAATGGACAACTGGAAGTGCCCCCGCAATACGAAGCTACCGTTACAGCTATCTTAGGAGGGAATATAACTTCTATTAAAGTTATTGAAGGAGATAAAGTAAACAAAGGCCAGGTACTGGCTTATCTTTCCCATCCAAATTTGACCAAAATGCAATCTGACTATATCAATGCCTATAGTAGAATGCAGTTTTTAGAAAAAGAATTTGAGAGACAAAAACGTCTATACGAAGAGGAAGTTGGTTCTGGAAAGACTTTTCAACAAACCCAATCAGATTATCAGTCTGTAAAAGGGGAAGTACGTGGGTATGAATCACAATTACGCCAACTAAACTTAAATGCTTCTCAAGTTAGAAACGGGGAGCTCTATGAATATATCCCTGTGGTAAGCCCCATTACTGGTTTTATTGAGAAAGTAAAGGTACAAATGGGACAGTATGTAGATCCCCAAACTGGGATGTTTATGGTAGTAGATAATGAGCATGTCCATGCCGATTTAATGGTTTTTGAAAAGGACATTTACAAGGTGAAGGAGGGCCAAAAAATTTCTTTTACCCTAGAGTCAGTTCCAGGCAGTGATTTAACTGGAGAAATATACTCGGTGGGAAAACAATTTGAACAAAACCCCAAAGCAGTGCATGTTCATGCTGAAATTGACAATAAAGAAGACTATCTGATTCCCGGAATGTACATCAATGGAAGGATTCTAACTGAAGAAAATAAGGTTCCCGCCCTACCGGAAGAAGCAGTAATCGAAGAAAACGGCCAACCTTATATCTTTACGGCTCAGAAGCATCAGGAAAACGGCGAAACCGAATGGGAATTCAAGCCGGTTGAAATAAGGACCGGGAGGACTGAAAATGGCTGGGTGGAAATAAAGCTCTTGAAACCCTTGCCGGAAGGTACTCAAATAGCCTACAACGGATCTTATTATTTGATCTCTGAAATGCAAAAGAGCCAAACTTCTCATAGCCATTAGAATAAAAAATAAGATGGATGGACCTTCTGTATGATGTTTGTCTTAATTAGAAAATACAGAGGGCTCATCCTTAATACCAAATAAAAATTAAACCGATGAAAGAAATAAAAGCATTTATAAAGCCTAAGAGGGTTCAAAAAGTAATTGAGGCATTAAATGATGCCGGATTTAAAAGCATGACGATCTCCCAAGGAGAAGGAACAGGGGCATTTAAGGGCAAAGGAGCTTCCCCATCTCTTGATTTTCATATCACCGATAGCCCAGTGGTAAAAATGGAGCTTGTTTGCCAAAACGAAGAAGCCAGGCGCGCTATCGAAACCATCCTTGAAAACGGAAAAACCCCTTCTCCGGGTGATGGAATCATCTATTTGTCTGATGTTGAGGATGCTTTTAAGATTAAAACGGGTCAATCTTTAAAAAAGCGCGACCTATAATAACTTAATTTAAATGGAAAAAATAGTCCAACTACTGGAAAGCAAAGGGATACGGCCTACGGCTATGCGTTTAATGACTTATAAACGTTTGGCGGAATTAGAAGTGGCCATCAGTCTTGGTGATTTGGAAAAAGATTTTAAGGTTAGTGAAAGAAGCACCCTCTTCAGGACTATAAAAACCTTTGAGGAAAAAGGAATCGTGCATCATATTGAAGATGGAACAGGGGTTATTAAATACGCGCTTTGTGAAGAGAATTGTGAGTGCGAGGTCGGCAATGATCTTCATTTGCATTTTCATTGCAATAACTGTAATGAGACGGTTTGTTTAACGGACCACAAAATTCCACATATCAATTTACCCCAAAGCTATATCACGGAAGATATCAACCTCGTGGTAAAAGGCGTTTGCGAAAAATGCAATGCTAATCTGGATTGACCATAAGGTTAATGAAAAACTATTTTTTTAAATAAATAAAAAGAAATGGTAACAATTTATAAAAAGGAAGCTAAGGTATATATGGTGCCTGAACATAAGCTGGATGCCAAGGATTATGAAAACTTGATACCCGTCATAACAGAATATATAAATATTGGGAAGTTTTCTGGTAAATTGAAATACAAAATTTTGAAGGTTGGGCGGCGAATGCCTATTGGAAGGGAATCGAAAATAAAACATTTTTAAAACGCGTTGCCTTAGTGGGAAATATCAAATGGCAGGAGCAATTTACAGAGGTGCTGCTTCCTTTTACCAGAGCACACATGAAATTTTTAAGCCTGAAGATATGGATGCCGCTAAAGAATGGATATAAAAAAACAGTGAAAAATGAGAAAACTACAACTAAAAATCCCGATCATCCTTCCGCAAGTTCCCAACGAAAAAGATACTTGTGTAGAGAGGCTTATCAAAGAATTACAGGCCAAAGAGGGTATTGAAAAAGTGCACGTTGCCGATGCGGAAGAAGATGACACCCCGCAGCTCTGTTTCCATTACGACCCGGATATCATTTCCATCGACCGCGTTCAATCCCTCGCCGAACGAACTGGTGCCGCAATTACTGAAAAGTACGGGCATTTGCTCGCAGAGGTTAAAGGGATTCGGCATACCCGACAGGCACGCTCCATTGAGAAAAGCCTTTTGAGAATCAATGGGGTTTTGGAGGCTACTGTTTCGGCATCGGGAATGGTTCGGCTTGAATTTGATAAGAAAGAGACAAAATTTGAAGAAATAAACAAACAAATCAAAAAGCAAGACCTTCAGATTGAACGGAGTTTTTCAAATGAAAATGACTACTCTAAAGCATCGCCAAAAAAACAGAAGGATTCAAAAAACAAAGATACTATGGAACAAATTTCCACAGAAAACCACGAACAAAAAGAGGGCGATAGCCACGCCGCAGGGGAAGAGCATTCCCACACGCATGGCGGGATCTTCGGTAAAAATACCGAGCTTATTTTTTCGATTATTTGCGGTGTACTTTTGGGAATTGGTTTCGGGCTTTCTTTTGTGGAAACAATTCCAGATTGGGTAAGCTTGTCTTTATACATAGGCGCATATTTCTTTGGAGGATATTTTACCGCTAAGGAAGCTATTGAAACGGTTGCAAAAGGAGGATTTGAAATTGACTTTCTGATGTTGGTAGCCGCCATTGGCGCCGCAATTCTGGGCGAATGGGCAGAAGGTGCTCTCTTGCTGTTCCTTTTTAGCCTTGGGCACGCCCTAGAACATTACGCAATGAACAAAGCCAGAAAATCAATTGCTGCACTTGCAAAGCTCGCGCCAAAAACAGCTTTACTTAAAAAAGATGGCAAGACCGAAGAAGTTGGGATTGCAGAATTGGGCATTGGCGATATTATCGTGGTAAAACCCAACAGTAAAATATCTGCCGATGGTGTTGTGGTTAACGGAAAAAGTAGTGTAAACCAGGCACCTATTACCGGGGAAAGTGTTCCCGTGGACAAACTTCCCGTGGAAAACACAAACAAGGACTATTCTGAAGACGATGAAATAAAAGATGAAAACCGGGTATTTGCGGGAACTATCAACGGTAATAATACCTTGGAAATTAAGGTAATTAAAGAAGCCAAAGATTCTACCCTGTCCCGACTGGTCAAACTGGTAAACGAAGCGCAGACCCAGAAATCGCCCACACAGCTTTTGACCGATAAGTTTGAAAAATATTTTGTGCCATCCGTACTGATATTGGTTGGTATCCTACTCTTTGCTTTTCTGGTCATTGATGAACCCTTTAGTGCCAGCTTTTACCGGGCAATGGCGGTATTGGTAGCTGCAAGTCCTTGCGCATTGGCCATTTCAACCCCCAGTGCCGTATTAAGCGGTGTAGCACGGGCAGCACGTGGCGGTGTACTTATCAAAGGGGGGCGACCACTTGAGGATCTGGGCGAGTTGACAGCCCTGGCCTTTGATAAAACGGGGACGCTAACAGAAGGAAAGCCCAAACTTACCGAAGTAGTACCTCTAGGGGATATTGAAGAAAATGAACTGTTAAAGATAGCCGTTGCCGTCGAAAACCTGAGCGACCACCCCTTGGCCAAAGCTGTCGTTAGGGACGGAAAAGAGCGTCTGGAAGTTACAGAAATTCCCGATGCGTCCGATTTGGAAGCCGTTTTAGGGAAAGGAATTAAAGCTTCCCTGGGTAAAAACAAAATCTATATTGGCAATTTGGACCTGTACGAAGACCTTGATGATGCAAAACCTTCCGAAGACATTTCCACAAAAGTTAAGGGACTTGAAAGTAGCGGAAACACCACGATGCTTATAAGAAGGAACAAAGAATATATAGGTATCATCGCCCTTATGGACACCCCACGTGAAGCGGCCAGGGACACACTGAAACAATTAAAGGAAATCGGCATTAAACGAATGATTATGCTTACAGGCGATAATCAAAAAGTTGCCGATGCTGTAGCTGAAGAAATTGGCTTGACCGATGCCTGGGGGAGTCTGTTGCCGGAGGAAAAAGTAGATGCAATCAAAAAACTGAAAGAAAAGGAAAGCAAGGTCGCAATGGTAGGTGATGGTGTGAACGATGCCCCCGCAATGGCAAATAGTACAGTTGGTATCGCTATGGGGGCAGCGGGCAGCGATGTGGCCCTGGAAACCGCAGATATAGCCTTAATGGCCGATAAACTGGAAACCCTGCCCTTTGCCATAGGCCTGAGCAGGAAAGCGAAAGCCATTATTAAGCAGAACCTCTGGGTAAGCCTTGGTATTGTGGCCCTGCTTATCCCATCCACCATTTTTGGACTTGCCAATATCGGTATTGCCGTGGTAATACACGAAGGCTCGACCTTGCTTGTTGTTTTTAATGCGTTAAGACTTTTAGCTTATAAAAAATGAATAAAAGCACTTTTATAATAAAGCAAATGGACTGCCCTTCCGAAGAGCAGATGATCCGTATGAAGATAGAATCTTGCCAACAGGTAAAGTATTTGGACTTTGACATTCCCAATAGAAAGCTGGAAATTTACCATCAAAACAATGTTGAAGAAATAAATAAAGCTCTCAGCGAGTTAAAACTAGGAGAAAAGCTTCAAGGAACCGAAAAATCTGAAATGCCATTGGCAGAAGATGAATCCAAACAACAAAAGATTCTTTGGTGGGTGCTGGGAATCAATTTTGGCTTTTTCGTCATCGAAGTGACCACCGGTTGGATTTCTTCTTCGATGGGTCTTGTGGCAGACTCATTAGATATGCTGGCAGATTCCATCGTATATGCATTAAGCCTATTTGCGGTAGGCGGTGCCATTTCAAGAAAAAAGAAGGTTGCGAAATACAGCGGATACTTTCAGATGGCATTGGCAACACTTGGGTTTGCAGAGGTCTTGAGAAGGTTTTTTAGCAATACCGAAACACCCTTGTTTCAATGGATGGTTATCGTTTCAATTTTCGCATTGGCAGGTAATTTGATATCGCTCTGGCTCATCAACAAGGCAAAGAGTCAAGAGGCTCATATGCAGGCAAGTGCCATTTTTACATCCAATGATATTATTGTTAATGGTGGTGTTATAGTAGCTGGGGTGCTGGTTTATTTTCTGAATAGTAAATGGCCCGATTTAGTGATTGGCGGCATCGTTTTCACTTTTGTAATGCGCGGTGCATTGAGAATATTGAAATTATCGAAGTAGTTTTTAAAATGATATCAAACTTGATTTGAACATATGAAAAAGAAAAAAATAAACTTACGTGACTTAGAACCAAAAAAACAACAAGGCGAGCACAGTCACGACGATGGCCATAACCATAGCAGCCCTGAAGAAATTTCAAATTTTAGAACCTATCTACCGGCTATTTTCAGCTTTGTGATGTTGATAGCCGGAATCGCTATTGATTACTTTGATGCGTTTCCTTTCTTCAAAGGATGGATTCGCGTAGTATGGTACACGGTAGCCTATATCCCTGTAGGTTTTCCGGTGATAAGAGAAGGCTGGAAAAGTATTAAAAATGGTGATTTTTTTACGGAATTCTTCTTAATGTCCATAGCCACTTTAGGTGCATTTGCCATTGGCGAATATCCCGAAGGTGTTGCAGTAATGCTATTTTATGCAGTAGGCGAATTATTTCAAAGTGCTGCTGTAAATCGTGCAAAAGGAAATATAAAAGCATTATTAGATGTTAGACCTAAAGAAGCCAATGTATTTCGTGAGGGAGATTATAAAAGTGTTTCGCCTGAAGTTGTCAATATTGGAGAGAAAATTCAAATTCGTGTAGGTGAAAAAATTCCATTGGATGGCATTTTATTATCCGAAAAAGCATCTTTAAATACAGCTGCGTTAACAGGAGAAAGCAAACCAGATTCCATTCAAAAAGAAGCAAAGGTTTACGCGGGTAGTATTAATTTGGAAAGCGTTATTGAAGTTGAGGTAACCAATAAGTTTGAAGACAGTTCTATTGCGAGAATATTAGACTTGGTTCAAAATGCAACAGCACGTAAATCTAAAACAGAATTATTCATCAGACAGTTTGCTCGTATCTACACACCAATTGTAGTGTTTTTAGCTATTGGTGTTACTTTTATACCTTACTTTTTTGTAGATGATTATGTGTTTAGAGATTGGTTATACAGAGCATTAATTTTCTTGGTAATATCTTGTCCTTGTGCGTTAGTGATTTCAATTCCATTAGGATATTTCGGTGGATTGGGAGCAGCTTCAAAAAATGGAATCTTATTTAAAGGTGCTTCATTTTTAGATGCAATGACCAAGATAAATACTTTGGTAATGGACAAAACAGGAACCGTAACTAAAGGTGTTTTTAAAATCAAAGAAGTAAAAGCAATTGATTGGAAAGAAACCGAATTTATGCAATATTTAATGGCGATGGAAGAACAATCCACGCATCCAATTGCTAAAGCAATTTTAGAGTATAAATCAGAAGGAGAAGATTTTGAAGCTCAAGACGTTTCTGAAATTGCAGGTAAAGGATTAAAAGGAATTGTAAATAGTAAAACAGTTTTAGTAGGTAATAAAGCATTAATGATTGCTAATAATATAGAAGTCCCAGCGGAAACGGAAAATATTGTAGAATCTATTGTATTAGTTGCAATAGATAACAAGTTTGCTGGTTATGTGGTAATAGCAGACGAATTAAAAGAAGATGCCAAAGAAACAATTGTCAAATTACAAAAAGTTGGTATCAAAAATATTATGATGCTTTCCGGTGATAAAGATTCCATTACTCAACAAGTCGCTAAAGAACTAAATATTGAAAATGCTAAAGGTGGTTTATTACCAGAAGATAAGTTAAACGAAGTTGAAATTTTAAAGAAAAATCCTGAAAACAAAATAGCCTTTATAGGTGATGGCATTAATGACGCACCAGTTTTAGCAGCAAGTGATGTAGGTATTGCAATGGGTGGTTTAGGAAGTGATGTAGCTATTGAAACAGCAGATGTTATTATTCAAACAGACCAACCTTCAAAAGTGGTAAAGGCGATTAAAATAAGTCGTTCTACACGAAAAATAGTTTGGCAGAATATAGGTTTGGCATTTGGTGTCAAAGTAATTGTACTGATTTTAGGGGCAGGTGGATTAGCCACAATGTGGGAAGCCGTTTTTGCAGATGTAGGCGTAGCATTATTGGCAATCTTAAACGCAGTAAGATTACAGAAAATGAAATGGGGTTGATTGAATTTGGGAGCGGAAAAAGATTTGGTATAAACTTGAACATACGATAAGCTAAACGTCAACGCTCAAAGCCATACACATTTGCAATTCGCTAAAGCCAACACTGCGCCAAAAATTGCAAAAGAGTATGTCTTGCCAACGCTCATTCCGAACTAAATATGAAACATCGGAAAACCAAGCAGAACGTGAAAAGCACTATGCACAACAATGTATAAAAATAATAGCGGTTTAATCGCTAAAACCAAAGTAAGTAAATATAAAAAAGGTCTGTGTTTAACCGAAAAGTTAGTGCAAAAAAACCCGCTACTATTCTTATACTAGACCGTTAGGGCACATTTGAACAAAAAATGGGAAATCATTCGAAAAAATATAACGATTACTCTGAACTTCTAAAAGCTGGAGCGGCTATGGGAAAATATCAGAAAACCCATAATATAATTCGGAAAGATTATATGGAATTGCTCAATGTGACCGAAAAACATAAATCTAATAAAACTGAATTTGATGCTTTATATAGAGCTTGTCTGAAAGGTTTGTTCTCAATCATTGAAGCAGATATTTTTGGACTAAATAATCTAGACAAATACAAAAACTACTCAGACAGAGATGACTTTGAAACTAAATTTAAAAAAACATTTAAACAAGTTTGTAAAACCTGGAATAAAACAGAAATACAAAAAAAGTATTTTGACGAGAAATATTTTGACTTGAAAAAATTAAAGAAAAAAAGGGACGAATTAATTCATCCGAAGAAAGTGGAACATTTGCACGAATCGAACGAAACGGATTTTAAAAAAATCAAAGAAGTATTCAATGATTATGATTCGTTCATCAACAAACTTATGGACGACTTTTTTATTAGTGTAAATGTTGACACAATGGACTTTCTTGGACGAAAAAAAAACGTGCCCTAACAATGTATAACCGCAATCACGGTGTCCCAAACCTTAGGGAAACCACGTACGAATCCACTTGAAATTGCTAAAACCTGTGCTAAACCGAAAATTTCGCTCTTTTCTGCACCTTACTTGTCATATACAAACACGTCACCAAATACACCTACTCCAAAACCTCAATCTGTTCAGGTTCACTAATTACGATTTGAGGCTTGCCTCGATAAGTTTCTATAGTATCTAAAACCTTTATTGTTTTACTCTCATAGAACTGTGTTCCTTTAATGAATTTATGCTCATCGCTATCCCACAATAGTAAGGTTAATTTTTGTTTCGGGTAATTTCCTCCCATATTAAAATAGGTTGGTTTACCACGTACACTAGTTAATTGAACAACTTGATCTACTTTACCTTGTAAGGTAACTTCCTGTCCAATATAATTACTAGTTTCGTTAACTGAAATAACGGTATCTTGGGCAAAAAGGTTAGGTGAAACTAGACAAATGAAAATAATTAAGTAACGCATAGCTTTATAAGTATTTGATGATTAAGTAAATATAGTCTTATTATTTAACTGTTCATTGTTTGAGGTATGAGAAAATAAATAAGTTAATTATTTACAAATGATGCATTTAATATATTATTGATGCAGTTAATCATATCATAGGCTTTATTAATATATTTTCTCTAAAAAAATAAGTCTCTACTTTA
>JAKDUG010000227.1 GCA_030457805.1 Psychroflexus sp. | reverse complement strand
AGAAAACTCGGCGAATATGATATGTATGCTATTGATTGGGGTTACAGATATTTTGATAAAAAAACGCCAGAAGAAATCAAAACTATTTTAAAAGCAATGGTTGATGAAAAAAGTACACAGAAAATATACATGTTTGGCGGCAGAAATAACGATCCAGATTCTCAAACTGAAAGTATTGGTGACGACCCTATCAAAGCCAGTTCTTACGGATTATCAAATCTAAAAATTGTCGCTCAAAACCTTGATAAATGGACAACACCTGAAGGAGAAAATTATGATGAGTTAGAAGAATTATACGGTGAACTTCTGTCGGTTTACAGACGTTACGTTTATCATGTTTCATCAATGATTGGCGGTGTTCATGAAACATTATTAAACAAAGGTCAGGACGGGACACCTTACAAAGTTGTGAGTGAAGAAGAGCAGCTTCAAGCTCTTGCATTTTTAAAAGAAAATGTGTGGACAACACAGAATTGGCTAATGCCAGAAGAGTTGGTTTCTAAATTTTCAAGTCGAGGCACTTTAAATCGTGTTGTAGGGATCAATACATCTTTATTAAAACGCCTTTTAAGTACTTCAAAACTCAATGCGATGCTCAACAGCAATGCAACTTTATCTGGTAAAGGATTAAATGTCATGAAGTTGATGAAGACTTTATCAAAAGACATCATGGACATGAAAAAGCCTGATCTAGCAGAGCGCCAATTGCAAGCGGCATTCGTTAATCATTTGATCGATTTGAGTGAAAACAAAAAATTAGCTGCTGAAGCAAAAGCTTATGTTGCAAAACAGAAAAAAGATTTAAGAAAAGATCTTAAGAAAAAGCAGAAAAACAATGATGACGTCTTGGCTGCGCATTTCCTTTATTTGCATGATGTTTTAAGAAAAGATGCAGAAAAATAGTTTTTAATAATCTATAGAAAACAATAAAAGCGAGGATGAAAGTTCTCGCTTTTTTTATGTCGTTTGTTTTCATGAAAAACACATCTTTCAATTTGTTTAATACCTGATAACATGATAGAAATCAGTCAAAAAACGAGATTCTGTTCATATTTTTAGGCTTTAATTTAAATGATATGACAGATTTAGATATTGCAAAATCCGTTCAACCAAAGCAAATTGCTGAAATTGCTAAAAAAGTAAACATCCCTTTTGATGATTTAGAACTTTACGGCAAGTACAAAGCCAAACTTCCGCACACACTAATCGATGAGAAAAAAGTGAGCAAAAGCAACCTTATTCTTGTCAGTGCTGTATCGCCAACACCAGCAGGTGAAGGAAAAACCACGATTTCCATCGGCTTAACTGAAGGCTTGGCCAAGATCAAGAAAAAAGCAATTGCCGTTTTACGTGAGCCCTCATTGGGTCCCGTTTTCGGAATTAAAGGTGGCGCAACTGGCGGCGGTTATTCACAAGTGCTGCCAATGGAAGATATCAACTTGCACTTCACAGGAGATTTTGCTGCGATTGAAAAAGCACACAACCTTTTAGCTGCAATTATTGATAACAATATTCAAAGCAAAACTTATTCTTTAAATATAGATCCGCGTACCGTCAAATGGAAACGTGTGCTTGATGTTAACGATCGTTCTTTAAGACAAGTCATTGTTGGTTTAGGCGGAAGCACGATGGGAATTCCAAGAGAAACTGGTTTTGACATCACGGCTGCTTCTGAGGTGATGGCAATTTTATGTTTAGCAAAAGATCTTGAAGACCTCAAAAAACGTTTAGGAAATATTTTTGTGGGTTATACTTACGATAAAAAACCAATTTATGCCAAATACCTCAAAGCTGAAGGCGCTATGGCTGCACTTTTAAAAGATGCTTTAAAACCCAATCTCGTTCAAACACTTGAGGGAAATCCTGTGATTATTCACGGAGGTCCTTTTGCCAATATTGCTCAAGGCACCAATACGGTAATGGCGACAAAAATGGGAATGAGTTTAGCAGATTACACAGTCACTGAAGCTGGTTTTGGTTTTGATTTGGGTGGTGAAAAATTTCTGGATATCAAATGTCAAAGTGCTGATTTAAAACCTAAAGTTGTTGTCTTAACAGCAACAATTCGTGCACTCAAATATCATGGTGGCGCTCACTTAAAAGAGTTAACTTTTGAAAATTTAGAAGCTTTACGGAAAGGTTTACCAAACTTAGAAAAGCATCTTGAAAATGTTTTAAAATTTAAACTTAAACCTGTGATTGCCATCAACAGATTTAAAACTGATACTGACGCGGAAATTAAAGTTATAGAAGATTTTGCCAAAGAAAACGGCTATAAAGTCGCCGTTGCTGATGTATGGGCAAAAGGTGGCGAGGGCGCAATTGATCTTGCCAAAGCTGTGACTGAAATTGTTGAAGAAAACAAAACCAATTTCGAAGCTTTATATAAGTGGGAAAGACCTGTTGAAGAAAAAATCTTGACCATTGCTAAAGAAATTTATGGTGCTACAGCAGTTGAATACACAGCCAAAGCTAAAAAAGATTTAAGAACAATTACGGATTTACATTTGGATAGATTGCCGATTTGTATGGCAAAAACGCAAAAGTCATTGACTGATGATGCTAAGAAAATCGGTCGTCCCAAAAATTTTACAATTACCGTTAGAGAAATAGAAATCGCTGCAGGCGCAGGTTTCTTAATTCCAATTACGGGAACGATGATGCGCATGCCTGGTTTGCCAGCTCATCCAGCATCTGAAAAAATAGATATTGATAAGGACGGCGTAATTACAGGATTGTTTTAGTCAATTGTTTATATATTTAGAAAAGCCATGGTATTTTGACGTCGTGGCTTTTTTGTGTGTTTGAGTCAGTTTAGTTTAAAAATAAAAAATATTGTTTTCTTTAAGTAAAAAATTTATTTTAACATTTATAAATAATTATTTTATAAAATATTAACTAATTTCATCCTCAAATAATCATT
>JAKDUG010000226.1 GCA_030457805.1 Psychroflexus sp. | reverse complement strand
CATTAAAAACAAATTTTCATGAAAAAAGTTAGCACTTTTATCCTTATAGTATTCGTGTTTATAGGGACTTCACTTAATGCTCAATCAAAACTCAAAAAAGACAGAGAGGCTATTAAAAGCATGTGCGGATGTTACGAAGTGACTTTTAACTTCGCAGAAACCTTTAATAATAGCGAGGACTCACTTTATCAAGCCTCAGCAAATAAAATTAGCAAAGGTCTAGAATGGGCTGAACTTGTAACAGACAATAAAAAAGAAATTGTTATTCAGCATATCTTACAAGTTGGTAATCCTCAAGATCCGATGATTGTGAAGCACTGGCGCCAAGATTGGCTTTACCAAAACACAGATTTTTACATGTTTGACCATGATAACAAATGGACTTATAAGGAGAAGTCAAAAAAAGATGTGAAAGGACAATGGACGCAAAAAGTCTATCAAGTTGATGACAGTCCGCGTTACGAAGGTACGGGAACTTGGGTTCACGTTGATGATAAAAACTACTGGGAAAGTGTGACTGACGCGCCACTACCAAGACGAGAATACACAAAGCGAAGCGATTACAACGTCACAAAACGTCAAAATAGACACGAAATCACAAAAGATGGTTGGGTACATGATCAAGATAATGCAAAAATCATCCGTAAAGTGGGGGAAAAAGATATGATTCTTGCTTATGAAAAAGGTTATAACACTTATGTCAAAGTTGATGACAGCAGATGCCAAGCAGCACGCGATTGGTGGAAAGAAAACGATGATAAATGGGCAAAAGTTCGTGCAAAATGGGATGAAGTTTTTAAGAGAAACCAAGATTTAAGCCTTAAAGAAAAAGTTGATTTTAAAGTCATGTACAAACATTTGTTTGATGATGAAATCAATACAAAAGAAGAAATAAGCACAACCATTGACAAGTTTATCAAATAAATAATACAGTACAAATGAGAATATCAATTCTAACTTTAATTCTACTGACAAGCCTTACAGGTTTTGCTCAAAAAAATCCGTTTACAGAGAGAGATTAATGGACAAAAAATCCTTCTATTAAAGAAATTAAAACCAACATAGCAAAAGGTCATGATATTTCGGCTTTAAATAGTAATTCCTTTGATGGGACAACTTATGCTATTCTTAGCGATGTTGATCTTGCAACAATTTCATTTTTACTAAAACAAGAAGGTAACGATGTCAACAAACTCACACACGATGGCAGAACTTATTTGTTTTGGGCTGCTTATAAAGGCAACATCAAATTGATGGATCACCTTTTAAAAAATGGTGCAAAAACTAATTTAGTTGATGATCACGGTAACATTGTACAAACTTTTGCAGCAGGTGCAGGACAAAAAGATCCTAAGCTTTATGCTTTTATGCAAAAAAATAATTTGCCAATTACTGCGACTAATCGCAATGGCGCAAATGTGCTTTTGTTGCTGATGCCAAATCTTGAGAAAATCAGTGAAATCAACTTCTTAATCGATGCTGGTTTAGATTTAAAATCTACGGATCATGATGGCAATAATGCTTTTATGTATGCTGTGAGGAAAGGGAACATTTCTTTATTAAAAGAATTAATTCAAGAAGGCATCAACCCTAAAGTTGTCAACGAAAAAGGTGAAAACGCCATTTTTATGGCAAGTTATGGCGCAAGACGTCACAGCAATTCGATTGAAGTTTATCGATTTTTAAATAAACTAAACATAGAAGCTAATATTTCAAATTCAGAGAAAACAACACCTTTACACAATATCGCAAGAGGGACAAAAGACACAGAAATTTTTGATTTTTTCATTAACAAAGGTGTTGATGTCAATCAGCAAAACAGTAAAGGTCAAACAGCTTTAATGAATGCCTCAGCTTATAATGATATTTCTGTCGTTGAGTATCTTTTAAAGAAGGATGCTGAAATCAATTTAGCCAATCAAAATAAAAAAACAGCATTAATGTTAGCTACGCAAAGAAATTCTGCTGAAGTAGTTAAGTTTTTACTAGAAAAAGATGCAAAAATTGATATAAAAGACAAAAAAGGAAACACACTTGTTTACTATTTAATTCAAGCTGAAGGCTCAAAAGCTTTTGATAAGAAATATGATCTTTTAGTGAATAAAATCAATTTTAAAGGTTTACAAGCAAACAGAAATAACCTTTATCATTTAGCAGTTGAAAAGAAAAGTGAAAAACTTTTAGATTTAGCAAAAAAACATCAAGCTAAAATCAATCAAGTTAACGAAGATGGTTTAACACCATTGCATTTAGCAGCGATGACAGCTCAAAATCCTGAGTTTATCAAAGCAGTTCTTAAGCATGGTGCAAAATTAAATATCAAAACTGATTTCGAAGAAAGCCCCTACGATTTAGCGTCACAAAACGAATTGCTCAAAGGGCAAGATCTTTCATTTTTAAAATCTTAAAAAAATTGAACTCATGAAAAAAGTAATTTTTCTTTTTATCGGTATTTTCACACTCATGTCTTTTACAAATGTGAGTAACACGGATCCTTATAAATGTCTCATTCAAATGAAAAACTATTCTGGTGAAGGCGCATATATCGTGATTTCTCTTTTAGATGAAAATGATGAATATCTCAAAACAATTCACGTCAGAGGTGAAGATGATGAATGGTATCACGACATTGCTGAGTGGTGGGATTTTCAAGGTAAAAACAAAGCAAGTCTAGATGGTATCACTGGTGCAACAATTTCTGGTGGTAGCCGAGCTGTGACAAGTTTAGAAATTCACTCAGAGTGGATTGATAAAAATTACAGCTTAAGATTTGAAACTGCAGTTGAGGATAAAGCTTACCACCTTGATGACATCAAAGTTAAATTAACACAAGAATTACTCAAAGGACAAACTTTAAAAGGCGAAGGTTTTATCAGATTTGTCAAAATACTTCCTCAATAAATTATGTTTCAAAAACTTTGGCGA
>JAKDUG010000225.1 GCA_030457805.1 Psychroflexus sp. | reverse complement strand
TTAATGGCTTTAAATTATCAGCCTAAAAACACAATTCGTGTTGTCTTTTTTATGAATGAAGAAAACGGAAATATGGGTGGGAAAACCTATGCCAAGCTAATGGGGGAATCAAAAGAAAAACATATTGCAGCGATTGAAAGTGATCGCGGTGGATTTACACCACGCGGATTTAGCGTTGATGGCAGTGATGAACATTATGAAATGTTAGTTTCTTTTGAGAAATTGTTTAAACCTTACTTTTTACATCAATTAGAAAAAGGCTACGGGGGCGTTGATATCAATCCTTTAAAATCAGAATTTAAAGACATCGCTCTCTTTGGTTTTATTCCTGATAGTCAACGTTATTTTGAGATCCATCACAATGCCAATGACGTTTTTGAAAATGTCAATAAGCGCGAATTACACCTTGGCGCTGCAAGTATTTCAAGTTTGATTTATTTATTAGATCAGCACCTTAACTAAGCCTAAAAAAGAGAGATTATAGACGTCTTAGTAAGCGAGGTCAACCAGAAATAAGATAAGGACAGCTTTATCCTTAATAAAAGTTAATCGCCCCTAAGACTCTTCAATTTATCTTATATTTGTCAAAATTGTCAAACAAAAAAATTACGCGATATGTATCCACAAGAACTCGTCGAACCAATGCAAAAAGAATTGACTAGCGTTGGCTTTAAAGAATTAAAATCAAAAGATGACGTCAAGCAAGCTTTGGCACAAAAAGGAACAACCTTAGTTTTGGTAAACTCTGTTTGTGGTTGTGCTGCTGCGAATGCACGTCCAGGCGCTAAAATGTCGCTTGAAAATGCTAAAAATCCTGATCATTTAACAACTGTCTTTGCAGGTGTTGATAAAGAAGCAACGGATGAAGCACGTTCACAAATGGTACCCTTTCCTCCAAGTTCACCTTCAATTGCTTTATTTAAGGATGGAGAAATTGTCCATATGTTAGAAAGACATCATATTGAAGGACGCCCAGCTGAAATGATTGCTGACAACCTTAAAAGTGCTTATGAAGAGCATTGCTAAACTTTAGCTTTTGCTTTCTATAAAATTTTAAAGAAGCTGTTTCAAAACGTCAATCTTATCAGTCTGAAAGTTTTTAATAGTTTTCAATAGACAAATAGATCCTGCTCTGAAGTCATACTGATGTATTCCAAAGTGAGGGAAATGGGGTTTGAAACAGCTTTTTTTAGATCAATAGAGCTTATGAAAATCATTGCGTATTTTTTATCAGTTATATTTTATCTATTGTTTGGGCTTACACTTGTCATCTTCCACGGCATCCAATGGATTTGTCTCAAATTTGGTTATCAAGCCCATAAAAAAAGTGTTGATATCTTTAATTTCTTCCTCTTAGGCTGTCTGAAATTTCTGGGGAGTTATATCACTTTTGACAATCCTTATGAATTTGCAAAGGATCGTCCACATTTGATTATTGCTAACCATCAAGGAATGTTTGATATTCCACCATTGATCTGGTATTTGCAAAAACTACATCCAAAGTTTATCAGCAAAAAAGAGCTCGGAAAAGGAATTCCAGGTATTTCTTTTAATCTCAGGCATGGCGGTTCTGTTTTAATTGACAGAAACGATTCTGAGCAGTCCATAAAAGCCATCTCACAATTTTGTGAGTATCTAAATACCACAAAGCATTCAGCTGTTATTTTTCCAGAAGGAACACGTTCAAAAACCGGACAACCCAGAGATTTTTCAAGAAATGGCTTACGCACACTTTTTCAAAGTTGCCCAGAAGCCGTTGTCGTTCCTGTCACTATTAATAACTCATGGTTAATGCAAAAATGGGGTATGTTTCCGCTTGGCATTTTTATCAATTTTAAATTTAAAGTTCATCAACCCTTAAAAGTTGAAGACTACACATCACATGAAGCACTTATTGACCTTGTTGAAGAGCAAGTCACTACAGCAATTCATTCAAAAAAATAACATTATGTCTGACACAACAAATACCTTATCTAAGAAAGATCAATTTTACGATTACATCCAAAATCTTCAAGATGAGATCACCTCAGCCTTCGAAAAAATCGATGGGAAAGCTAAGTTTAAAGAAGATTTATGGGAAAGAGAAGGTGGCGGTGGTGGTCGTACACGCGTCATTGAAAACGGAAATGTCTTTGAAAAAGGAGGAGTCAATATTTCTGCCGTACATGGAGAGTTACCCAAATCCATGCAGAATTATTTCAATGTAGAAGATTGTGATTTTTATGCCTGCGGCTTGAGTTTAGTCCTGCATCCTAAAAGTCCAATGGTCCCAACTGTTCACGCCAATTGGCGCTATTTTGAAATGTACAATAAACAAGGACAACTCATCGATCAATGGTTTGGTGGTGGGCAAGATTTGACGCCCTATTATTTATTTGAGGAAGATGCAGAACATTTTCACAAAGTCTGTAAAAAAGCTTGTGACCTGCATGATCCCGAATTTTATCCGCTATATAAAGAAAAGTGTGACACCTACTTTTGGAATAGCCATCGCGATGAAGCAAGAGGTGTTGGTGGCTTGTTTTTTGATTATTTAAAGCCCATTTCAGGAAGATCCATCGATGATTGGTATGCTTTTGTCACGGAGGTTGGTCGTTCATTTATCGAGGCTTATCTTCCCATAGTTGAAAAAAGAAAAGAGATTAAATATACAACTGCGCAGCGCGAATGGCAAGAAGTGAGACGCGGGCGTTACGTCGAGTTTAATTTGGTACATGATAAGGGCACTTTATTTGGCCTCAAAACAAACGGCCGCATAGAAAGCATCTTAATGAGTTTGCCGCCACATGTCCAATGGCAATATGACTATCAAGTAAAAGAGGAGTCGGATGAAGCAAAGCTCATCAAAGTACTTAAAAACCCGAAAAAATGGGTTTAATTTGTTAAAGAATAAAAAACAAAATTCATTATTAACCCTGTATTAACAGATTTTACGATATATATAATTAAATTTG
>JAKDUG010000041.1 GCA_030457805.1 Psychroflexus sp. | reverse complement strand
TTTTTAGACGTTGCCCTGTTGTAGAAAACAAAACAACCTCAGAGATTTGATAAGCGTTAGACTCTAAATGAAGTATATCTTCAACTGGGTTGGGATAAACCGTCAGTTCATCTTTTGTAAGTTCTTCAACACTTAAGTGGTCCGTGGTTAGTTTATATAATCTGAGACCATTACCGTCGTAATCGGCTGTATAAAAAAGTGTGCCATCGACAATGCCCTGTTCAAACTCATAAAATTCGGGAAGTGGATCGACGTTGGGGGCAACATCAGGGGATACGATTTCAGTTCCTGATACAGTCCCATCACTAACCCATAGTTGGCGCCCGTTTGAACCATCGTCAGCAACAAAATATAACCTATCGTCGTAGGTGAATAAGTTTCGCGGTATGCTGGATGTAGATTGTATCATTACGGTCCCAGCATCGGTCCCATCAGTTACCCATAACCCATGTCCACTACCATTTTTTGCTGAAAAATACAGTTTACCGTTATATTCTTTAAAGTTGGAAGGTAAGCTGTTAGATGATCCTGGGTTGATGTCTTTAAATAGTTCGGTTCCATTCTCTGTGCCATCACTGACCCAAAGTTCTTTCCCATTTGTTCCACCATCAGCTCTAAAATATAAATTTCCGTCATATACAGTGAAATCTTCAGCGAAACTGTTATTAGGGGTTCCGCCGCCACCAGGGTAAATATCCTTTAATATATGTGTGCCGCCTTCCGTACCATCAGTAACCCAAGGTTCTCTACCCTCATCACTGCTTGCTGTAAAATAAACTTTTCCATCAAATTCTGTAAAACCGACAGGAACTGAACTTACAGAACCCGGGCTGATATTTTTCACCATCTCTGTATTGTTGCTTGTGCCATCAGTAATCCACAACTCAATACCGTTGTTACCATCTACAGCGTTAAAAATTAGATTTCCGTTATATTCATAAAATTCGAAAAGGTCACTATCATCAGAACCTGTATTGATATCTTTTAATAACTGTGTGCCATTTTCGGTGCCGTCGGTGACCCATAACTCTTCTCCGTTAATGCCGTCATCAGCTGAGAAATATAAATCCCCGTTGAGCTCTGTAAAACCTCTAGGATCAGAACCTTCTACTTGGCCTATTTGTTTTATTAAACCTGGAGAATCAAGAACCTGATATGTTTCAGAATGATCAAAACTTAACAATTCATAGGCGAAGTAACCAAAAGGTGAACCAGAGAATTTTTTTTGCCCATTAAGAATTAATTGTCCGTTATAGGCAATCATTTCTGACGGATCATCACCAATTTGTCCTGGCTGCACTATACCTGAATGTCTCACGGCCTCCTCTCCTGTTGTACTATACAGCCATTTTTCTCCATCAGAACTTTCTCCATTAAAGTATATTCTGTTGCCCAACTCTGTAAGATCTTTAGGATTTAACGGGGATGAATCCACAAGTTCAGGGGTTTCTTGAGCCATCAACGTACTTCCCACAAGCAATGCTGCCAGAGTCACGTAAATTCGAGTACTTGCAAAGCAAGCGCTCTGTAAATTTTCACTTGATAAGTAATTTTTAAATTTCATAATAAATAAAATTGAGATTAATTTGCATTCGTCTTCTATCCGCAGAAGCAGATACTAAAAGTCAATTGCATTTTGATTAAATAATTAAGATGTCAGTTTGTATTAAATTTTAAATATTCTTAAACCATTCTTCGTATTTATCACCTATCCATGGCACTGGCTTCTCTCTGCCATTAACAGCATTAACAAGCCCCATGATCCATAAATAAATTAACACGAATGAACCCAGAATTGAAGCAATCCATCCTAGGATCGGAACCATACCAACTATACCGAGGGCTAATCCCGTTAAGCCTATCCCTAAAGATTGCTTGATGTGGTATGTTGGAAAGGCTTCTTTTTTGTCGTTGTTCATCACAAAAGCGATAATCAATCCGATCAGTGTGAGATAGCTTATAATAGCAATCGTTTTTCCTTCTGAAGAGATTTCTGATCCTGCCCCCATATGAGCAGTAGATTCTGGTGATTCTCCTTGATTTGTTTTAGTATTATCTTCCATCATATTGCATTTAGATTTTTATTTTCCGAAGCCACATTTATAACCTTGGGTTTATCATTTAATAAGAGATTGCTTGATAGCCCTTGGTCGTGAAATTGTTGCTTGCTTTTTCAAACGCAACACATTCCATTGTCACTGATTCATCTCCACGATGTTTTTTATCTATCGTTTCCATGTACATCATCATCGCATTTTCAGCATCATTAAAATATTCCCTGAGTACAGAAGGGTTGTTGTCCTGTTCTGTAGAGGCATTCAGAATATTTTGGAATCCGACTTTTACCTCATCTGTGTAATACATCGTGAATTTCCATTCGTCATTCTCAATTTGTCGCCCTTGACATGAGTACCCTAAGAAGCTTTTGTTAGGCAGCTCGGTGACTGTATAATCTGATTTTGTGTATGAATTATTGGCCCAATCGTTTGCCGTCTCTAAATCTAAAGTTGCTGGAGTGTACATTTTTTGGCCTTGGCCTTCTATAAAACTATAAGCAGCTGACTTATTGTAATCAAACACCATAAAGATTTGCATGCCTTCCTGATTCATAGCCATCCCAGCGTAATCACTATTTGGCTTGACATAATAATCCATCAGTATTGTGTTTTCATCAGATGTCATTTCCATCTGATAATGATAGTCGAACTTATACTTGTTGTCAGGTTTGGCTATTTTGGAGCGTTCTTTTCTTGATGTGCTTGAAAAGATACCATCCATTCCTTTTCCAACCTCACGAGATGTTTTGTCGGCAGATTTTCTGGTCACCGTATTCTCAGCAGCATCGCTCATCTTATCTCCTAACTTCTTAAGAAATTGCGCATGTGTTGATGTTATAGCAAGTAGGCACATCATTAAAAAAGCAAATTTTATCACGGATTTCATAACTTTTGTTTTGTATTAGACGCACAAATATTAAGATAAAACACTGGTAATCAATGGGCTATTTTACAAACGGTACTATCCACTTTGTAACTGGCATACTTTTGAGGATAACTGGTGATTTGCTGTTTTCTATGTTAAACCTCTCCTTTTGATCAGCCTGTAAAACAGCCAAATACAAGTTGTTTTCTACCAGTTATACAATTTCTCTATTAGCAATGTCTTTTTTTTGTAATTTTAGTCAGAACCAAACCGAATAAAAATGCTGAAAGTAATCCTTATAGACGATGAGCTCAAGGCGATCAAAAGCCTAGAATGGGAGATTGCGAATTTCTGTAAAGATGTCGAAGTGCTGGAAACCTTTACCAATCCTCAAAAAGCCATTACCTATTTGAAACACAACAATCCTGATTGTGTGTTTTTGGATGTAGAAATGCCAGAGATGGATGGCTTCCAACTTTTAGATCATTTTCAAAAACGTGACTTTAGTGTGGTTTTTATCACGGCTTATAATCAATATGCCATTAAAGCGATTAAAGAAAATGCCTTAGATTATCTGTTAAAACCCATCGACTCAGATGATCTGATCGCCACTGTTGAAAAACTCGAGGCTGATAAACGCAACGGTCGAACTTATGATGCTTTAGAGGAGCGTTTGCGTGCCCATACCAACAAACGCATCGCCATCCCTATTGAAGGAAAGCTTGTTTTTATCAATACTGATGAAATCATTTATTGTAAAAGTGATGGGAACTATTGCAAGATTCATTTGGTTGATAAAAAACCGCTCTTTATTTCTAAGAAATTAAAAGAAATTCAAGAGCTATTACCCGAAGATGATTTTTTTCGTGTTCACAACAGTTATGTTATTAACCTTAAAAAGGTCAGTGAATATTTAAGAACTGATGGCTACGTGATTCTTGATAATCAAAAAGAAATTCCTGTCTCTCGAAATAAAAAATCTGAGTTTTTAGATAAAATTTGATACCCCCATGACGCTTGAATTTTCGCTTTTTTTTTGGCAGCTGATGGTCAGCGCCCTATCCATTTTCTTTGTCATTAGCTTGATCATTGGCTTTAATTCAAAAGAAAAAAGCTTCTTATTTTATGCCAATTACACTTTTTTCTTACTGCTCTACTTTATCATCACCACACCCTATGACTTCACTTGTATTGATCAACTGCAATCCTCCTCTTTCCGGTCATTACGCTGGTATTCACAGGTGATCTACAACTGTTCTTACTTCATTTTCTTCCTTTACTTTCTGGACGTTAAACAACACCTTTATAATTTCTACAAGTTCATTATTAAAGTCATCGGCAGTGTATTCACAATAGCCACCTTGGTCTTTATTTATACCATTATAGTAAAAGACCCAAATATTTTTGATTTTTTCTATATCTATCTATTTGTGCCTATTCTCTTTTGTTTTGCTATTTACACCTTGATCAAATCTTGCCAATTACCGGGAAGACTGAAATATTTTTTTATCACAGGCGGCGTCATTTTCATCAGTTTTGCGATGATTGCTTTATTCTTTCCTATTATGGGGTGGTCTTTTTTTAATATTGATGTTTTTTTACTTTTCTATCTAGGTATTTTCATAGAACAATTCGTGTTCGCACTTGGTCTAGCCTATAAAGTCAAGCTCATCAATACAGCTCTGCTTGAGAAATCATTAGAAAACCAACACATTAAAGAGAATCAAAATCAATTGTTGACAGCGCAATTGAAAGAACAAGAAGAGAGTATTCTGGAGTTGACAGCCAAGGCTGAAAAAGAAAGAGTTACACATCTACGTTCAGAATTTGAAAACCAAATCCATCATTTGCATTTAGTATCTCTTCAAAATCAGATGAACCCACATTTTATCTTTAATGCCTTAAACTCAATCAAGGTTTTCTTAATAGAAAATGAGAAAGGAAAAGCAGTTTATTACCTCAATAAATTCTCAAAATTAATCCGTTACATTCTTGATAGCACGGAGCTTGACAGCATCACTTTGGAAGAAGAATTAACAATCATAAAATTGTACGTCAATATTGAGAATAGCCGTTTTGAAGAAGAAATAAAACTATCCATCCATAACCCAAACAAGGTCAACCTCAATACAATTATGGTTCCGCCAATGATTTTACATCCCTTTATAGAAAATGCAATTTGGCACGGTTTGATGCTGAAAGAAGGTGAGAAAAATATAGCTATACATCTTTCCAATAATGAGGATAAAGTCACAATGAAAATTCGTGATAATGGGATTGGTCGGCAAAAATCAAAAAAGCATATCGGAAGAAAAATTTTTCAAAAGAAACAAATCGGCTTAAAAATCAGTCAAGAACGTCTCGACCATTTTAATCACAGACAAAACCTCAATTATGCTTTTAAAGTTAATGATTTAAAAAACAAAAAAAGACAAGCCATAGGAACCGAAATTGAGTTTATTTTTAATGCGCAAACGCCAGACGCATGATCTTTTATATTTTCTTATTTCACAGAAATCATCTCAATTAAAAACATCTTATATTAAATTAGTGCATTTTATTGTAAAAAAATTAACATATTTGCAGTAAAGTTAGATATAAAATGTCGTTTTTCTCAAACAATCACTAAAGCCATCCTGATTTGAACCTACACTTCACCTTCTTATCTCTTTCACAAACAAACATTTTTCGTCTCGTTAAAAATACACTCATTCTCTTTATTTTTTTGCTGTCAAGTCTATCCTCAGCACAGTTAAGAACACAGCTTGATAGCATCAGAAATTTACTTGAACAAGAGACCAATGATTCACTCAAAGTCATTTATAAAATGAAGCTTTCGAGAAAAATTCATAGAGAAAAACATGATGAAGACTCAGAAATATCACATGCTGAAAGTGCAGTTGAATTAGCGCTCATGACTAACGATTCTTTACTCTATGCAAAAGCCTTAGACAATTTAGGCTTGCTTAACCGTTACCATCAAATATATGATCATGCCTTAAACCTTCACATCAAAGCTTATGAGCTTATTGAAAATAAAAAAGTCGATCCACTTCATAAAATGATTTTCTCCAACAATGCTGGTGTAGCTGCCCGTTATAATCAAAAATATGATACATCGATACTATATTATATGAAGGCTTTATCTCTTGCTGAAAAAGAAAACGACCTCAAAAATATAGGTATTGCTTGTAATGGAATTGGCAATGCTTTAAGTAATTTACCTGATCGAGCTGATGAAAGTCTTTCCTACTTCAAGAGAGCACTTAAGACCCAAAAAAAACTTGAGTATACTTTAGGTATTTCGATGAATTATCTCTCAATCGCTGATTATTACATCGATAAAGAAAACTACGTGATGGCGCGTCAATATTTACAAAAACTTGTTGAACTCAATCAAGAAAGAAATGACAGATTTGGTTTAGCCATCACCTATGAATACTACGGTACTTCCTATCTTGAAGAAGGGAAAAATTATAGTAAGGCCATCTTTTACTTCGAAAAATCAATTGACTTATTTAAAAAGTTAAAGAACAAACATCGCGTAGCTGGACTATTATATAGCTTAGGTCAAACCTATTTTGAAAAAGAAAATTATGACAAAGCTGAGAGCTATTTCAATCAATCTTTAGAAATTTCAAAACAGATCAATCAATTCGGAATGATCATTGTCAACACCTTTAAAATATCACAACTTTTAGAAAAAAAAGAAAATTATAAAGAAGCCTTAAAATTCTACAAGATATCAGAAACTTACGAGGACAGCATCAAAATAGAAGAGCAAAACATTAAAATAGAAGCGCTCACACGACAATATAATTTAGAAAAAAAAGAAAATCGTATTCAGCTTTTAGTGAAGGATAAAGCTTTGCAAAAAGCCGTTGTTGACAAACAAAAAGAGCAACTCGAGCGCCGAAAAGCTATTTCTATTCTGCTAGGAATTGGTTTTATTTTTATCCTGATTATTTTCCTTTTACAATACAGAAACTACCGCACAAAGAAAAAAACAAATGCGCGCATTACCAAAGAAGAAAAGGCAAAAATGAACGCCATTTATGAACGCAATATAGCACAAGCAGAAATCTTGGTTACGCGTCTGCGGATTAATCCTCATTTTTTATTCAACAGCCTCAATGCCATCACTTATCTCATTCAGAGCGAGCAAAACTCAAAGGCCATAAAATATCTTAAAATTTTTAGTCGCTACACTAGAATGGTCCTCGAAACCTCTAAGCAACAAGTGATTCCTTTACAAGAAGAACTCAAGTTGGCTCACTATTATCTAATGCTAGAAGGAAATAGATTTGAAAAGGATTTCACCTTCAACATTACAGGTGATGATGCCCCTGAAATTGAGAACATCTTCATTCCACCATTACTTCTTCAGCCTTTTCTTGAAAATGCAATTTGGCATGGTTTATTGCGAAGTCAACACGAAGAAAAAATGCTGAGCATCAACATCCTATGTGTAGAAAATAGCACACAGATCATTATTGATGACAATGGGATTGGAAGAGGAAACAGGACAAAACAAAACAGATCAAAGACACATAAAAGCATGGGAATGCAAATCGTTAAAGAACGTATAGAATTGCACAACAAATCCTACGTAGGCAAAATTGAATATAAAATCATCGATAAAAAAGATGAAAATGGTGAAGCTTTAGGAACGCAAATCATCCTAGACTTGCAACAGAATTGCTCTGATCAAAAGGCAACTTTACATAATCACAAATAAGATTAACCATCTCTTTATCAAGTTAAATGAATAAAGAACAGCTCGTGATTTTCCTTTTTGCTTTATATTTATAGCTTGTATTACGCATCATAAAAATAGGAAAACTATGGCAGATTTCGCAATTGCACTTCACGGAGGCGCGGGGACAATCATCAAAGAAAAAATGACAATTAAAAAAGAGAAAGCTTATAAAAAGATACTTTCTCAGGCTTTAAAAAAGGGGTATTCTATTTTAGAAAAAAAGGGAAAAGCCAATGATGCCGTCCAAGCAGCGATAATGGTGATGGAAAACTCCCCTTTATTCAATGCGGGAAAAGGAAGTGTTTTTTCCGCAGAAGGCACTCACGAAATGGAAGCTTCAATCATGGATGGCAAAACGCGCCAAGCTGGTTCTGTTGCCATGATTACGGGTGTAAAAAACCCAATCTCTCTAGCCCGCGCCGTCATGGAGCAAAGTCCGCATGTATTTCTGGTAGGAGAAAGTGCCTTAAAACTCGCAAAATCCTTAAATTTAAAAATGGAGAAAGCTGCTTATTTTCACGATGAGTTCCGTTATCAACAATGGCAAGAAATTCGTGGATCAGAAAAATTTCAGTTAGACCATTCCGCTAAAAAAAACCAAAACTTGGGAACGGTTGGCTGTGTAGCTTTGGATCAGCAAGGCGACTTGGCGGCAGCAACCTCCACAGGCGGGATGACCAATAAGCAATCTGGCCGCATCGGAGATAGTTCAATCTTAGGCGCAGGAAACTACGCCCACAATAAAACCTGTGCCGTCAGCTGTACTGGCTATGGCGAATATTTCATCCGCAGCGTTGCGGCCTACGATGTTTCTTGCTTAATGGAGTTCAAAGGTTTGTCTCTTAAAGAAGCCTGTCAAGAAGTCATACATCAACGTGTTTTAGAACTCGGCGGTTCAGGTGGGCTGATCGCTATCGATCGTCGAGGCCACATAGAAATGCCTTTTAATACTGAAGGAATGTATCGTGCTTGTCAATCTTCAACAGGTAAAAATGAATTAGCGATTTACAAAGATTAAGCATGAGATGGCACAGCACCATCTGAAAACACCTTGACTCTTTTTTGATCAAGATTAAAATGACAACCGCTAGCAAGAATATGTGTTTTTAAATTCACAATTGTCATTTGTTCTCCAACCTCTTTACTTTTCTGATTATTATAGCGCAAGTCACTTGCATCAAAAAGAATCACCATGCCAGAGCCTATCACTTCAAAAGTGTTACATTTCTTCACAACTAATCCTGTGTTTTCTGACAAACCAACGCCACTAAATTCTGGAAAAATAGAGACTGCCTCTGCCAAACGCCCAAAGCGTCCTCGACGTACAAAATGAGAATCAATCGTTAAGTTCGGTATAAATCCCAATCCTTTCCCCATACGGACCTCTCCTTTACTAAAACTATTTTTGACACCGCCACCAACAATCATTTCTTGGGACATACACATCGCGCCAGCACTTGTTCCAGCGATGACAAATTTTTCGTTTTGATAGCGTTCTAAGAGAACCTCATGAATGCGCGTTCCTCCTATTTTTTCAATGATTTGCGATTGTTTTCCGCCAGAAAACATAACACAATCGGCTTGTTTAAATAAATTGATATTTTCGTCAGTTTCAGCATCTTCACGACACCGAATATCAGCGACTGTGATATCCTCACAATTCAACCTTTTAAAAGCTTCTAAATAATTTTCCGCGACTTGATCTGGGATTCGAGAAGCAGTAGGCACAATGACAATTTTAGCATTGGGTCCACCACTTTCATAAACAACTCTCCCTAAAATACTTTCTTCTATAAACTCAAGGTGATCCTGCTCACTGGTTTCAAGTGACTGCCCTTTATCTTCATTCCCCCCAATCATTATCAAAATTCCTTTTTTGCTCATAATATGTTATTTTAATACAAAAATAACCTTAATTAAACTCAAAAAAGCTATTTTTAGTAAAATAAGTGCCTTTAAATTATCATATCATGAAAATTAGAGAAATGAATGTTTTGCGAGGACCTAACTACTGGTCCATCCATAGACATAAACTCATCGTCATCATATTAGATTTAGAAGAATTGGAAGAAAAACCTTCTCATAAAATTAATAAGTTTTATGAAAGACTCAAATCCTTACTTCCTAGCATGTATAGCCACCATTGTTCTGAAGGACATGAAGGTGGTTTTTTCGAAAGGGTCAAGGAAGGGACTTGGATGGGACACATTATTGAGCATATTGCCCTCGAAATACAAACCTTAGCTGGCATGGAAACAGGCTTTGGCAGAACCCGTGGCTATGGAGAAAAAGGCGTTTATCAGGTTGTATTTTCTTATGTTGAAGAAAATGTTGGTTGCTACGCGGCTGAGGCTGCTATAAAAATTTGTGAAGCGCTAATTAAAGCTGAAGACTACAACCTTGAAAAGGACATTCAACACATGCGTGAGCTGCGCAATAAAGAAAGACTGGGCCCCAGCACTGCGGCGATCATAGCTGAAGCCGTCAAAAGAGATATCCCTTGGATAAGATTAAACGATAGTTCACTTTGTCAATTGGGCTATGGTCATAAACAAAAAAGAATCCAGGCAACTGTCACAAGTGAAACCAGCTGTATTGGTGTCGAAATTGCTGCTGACAAAGCCGAAACCAAATTTATGCTAGAGCTATCTGAAATCAAAACACCTCATGGCGTCATCATATCTTCCAAAGAAGATCTGAAAGAAGCCTGCGATCAGATTGGCTTTCCATTAGCCATCAAACCTATTGATGGCAATCATGGACGAGGCATCACCATAGGCATTAATTCTTTTAAAAATGCGCAAAAAGCCTTTACTCAAGCTAAAAAGATAGCCCACAGAATCATCATTGAAAAACATATTTCTGGAAATGATTACCGTTTATTAGTGATTAACAATGAATTTATCGCTGCCGCAAAACGCAGCCCTGCCCAAGTGACAGGTGATGGAAAGTCGACAATAGAAGAGTTGATCACGCAGCTGAATAAAGATACACGACGCGGTGTTGGCCATGAAAACATATTGACGATAGTCAGCATTGATAATTCAACAAAAACCATTATTGCTTCTAAAGGCTACTCTCTTCAATCCGTTCTGAAAAAAAATGAAAAACTGATTTTAAAAGACACCGCCAATTTAAGCACTGGAGGAACTGCCGAAGATGTCACTGATATTGTACACCCAGAAAATGTGACGATGGCAGAGCGCATATCAAGAACAATTGATTTAGACATTTGCGGTATTGATATCGTCTCAAAAGATATCAGCCAGCCTTTAGCTCAAAGTGGAGGTGCCGTTTTAGAAGTTAACGCTGGTCCTGGTTTTAGAATGCACCTTGCACCGACTCAAGGAAAACCAAGAAATGTCGCTACGCCTGTGGTTGATAAATTGTTTCCAAAACAAGGAGATAATGGTAAAATTCCAATCATTGCAGTCACTGGCACAAATGGCAAAACCACCACAACACGCTTAATGGCACACATCGCTAAAATGAGTGGTTGTCGTGTTGGCTATACCACAAGTGATGGAATTTATATTCAAAATCATTTGGTAAAAACGGGAGATTGTACCGGCCCTCAAAGTACAGCTTTCATTCTCAGAGACCCAACAATTAATCTAGCCGTACTCGAATGTGCACGCGGCGGTTTATTGCGTTCAGGCCTTGGCTTTTCAACGTGCGACGCTGCTATTGTGACCAATGTCACTGAAGACCATCTAGGCTTAAAAGGCATTCACACCATGGACCAATTAGCAAGAGTCAAATCTGTTGTTGCCGAAACCGTCATGCCAGAAGGTTCGGCTATTCTAAATGCCGATGACGACTATGCCTATGACATGAGAAAAAATGTATCGAGTAAAGTTGCCTTATTTTCTATGCACGAAAACAACCCGAGAATAATAGAATTTCAAAAGACAGGTGGCGTCACCGCTGTCTATGAAAATGGTTTTATCACACTTTACAAAGGATCAAAACGCATGCGGATTATGAAAGCTGAGAATGTGCCGTTGACACTAGGCGGAAAAGCGAGTTTTATGATTCAAAACATCCTACCCGCTATCATTGCTGCGGATGCAAGAAATATCGATATTCAAGACATGAAGGCTGCCTTACAAACTTTTATTCCTTCAATTTCACAAACGCCAGGGAGAATGAATTTGTACAACTTCAAGGAATTTCAAGTCCTACTCGATTATGCCCATAACCGCGCTGGTATGCTGGCTCTTCAGAAATATACCGACGCCATAGACGCTTCACAAAAGGTAGGAATTGTTGCAGGAATTGGCGATCGCCGACCAGAAGATAATTTTGAAATTGGTAAAATCGCGGCTGAAATGTTTGACAAAATCATTATCAGAAGTGATAAAGACCTAAGAGGACAAAGCGAAAATCAACTTATCAAAATGATAAAGGACGGCATAGAATCAGTGACTCCTCTGCGTGAACATATGGTGATCACTTCTGGAAAAAAAGCATTAAGCCATGCCATTACAAATGCCAAAAAAAACGCATTTATTGTCATGTGTTGTGATGATATTGAGGAAGCCACTCTCTTAATTAAAGAATTGATGGAAAAAGAAAAAACGATGTAGACAAATCAATAGAGAGCATTTTTTAATTTCTTTAAAAAAGTTTCTTTAAAAATAACTTTGTTGTTTCTACAAAAAGCTCTTCTTTGTATAAAGCAGGATTTTCAAAAACTTAAAGAGCTACATAGATCGTGTTTTAGCCACCATCAATTCTACTTGATCACATCCTAGTCCTATATCTTATAAACGCAAAGTTTAAGGAACCAGTATAATTTTACCACGCACATGTCCTTCTTTACTTAATTTTTGTGCTTTTGCTGCTTCCGAAAGAGGGAACACTTTCTCTATCTCCGTTTTTATCTGCCCCTTTTCAACGAGTTCAGTAATTTCTTCTAATTGTTTTGGATTCGGCACAGAAGCGATAATACCACCTTTGATCTTGTATTCGTTCAACAATTTCTCTGAAGGTTGCTTAACGATAGAAACAAGAAAACCACCTTCTTTCAAGACCTGAAAAGAACGTTCATGGGTCTCACCCCCAATGGTATCATAAACCACATCAATGTCTTGAACAACATCTTCAAAATTTGTAGAAGTATAATCAATAAACTCATCCGCCCCCAGGCTTTTGACAAAATCCTTGTTCTTGCCCGATGCCGTCCCAATCACATAGGCGCCTTTAGCTTTCGCTAATTGAACAGCCATGGATCCGACGCCGCCAGAAGCTGCATGTATAAGAATTTTTTGGCCACTTTTGAGATGTGCTGTATCAAAAATCGCCTGCCATGAAGTGAGAGCGCCCATAGGAATTGAAGACGCATTTTCAAAATCAAGAGTCTCAGGCTTTAGACTGAGTTCATCCGCTTTGACGATAACGTATTCCGCATAGCAGCCCAAGAGAATCTTACCATAGACGGCATCTCCAATTTTAATTTTTTTAATGCTTGAACCGATTTCATCAACAGTCCCCGCGAAATCAGCACCTAAAATCAAAGGAAGCTTCATTCCAAAATCTTCTCCTTTCCCGTCGCGAATTTTCCAGTCCACAGGATTTACACTTGCAGCTTGAACTTTGACTAAGATTTCATCTGCCTGTGGTTCAGGACGTTTCACATCGGTATAATTCAGTACACTTTCATCTCCATATTCATTAATCTGTATCGCTTTCATTTTAGTATTTTTTTTATGTGTTAAACTTTGAGCCTTCATCTATAAAGACTCTTCATAACTTAACTATTTCTTGCTAAATAACGAATCTATTGACTTAAAAAGATGTTAACATTTTTAGAGGTATTAAACGCTTCAATGCTAAAATAAAACCTTTAGGGCACAATTTAGAGGAGAGGAAAATGTAGAATTCTATCTAAACAGATTAACATCAATTTTTGCATAATCCTGAAATTCCACAATTTTTGACTTGATCCATGATCATTAGGTATAAGATTTCCTGAATAACAAATCCTTCAAAACAAAAAAGCCTAACATTTTCATGCTAGGCTTTAATTGCTCCTCTTCAAAGACTCGAACTTTGGACCCTCTGATTAACAGTCAGATGCTCTAACCAACTGAGCTAAAGAGGAATTTAATTTTCGCAAAACATATGCGTTTTGCGGTTGCAAATATACGCCCATTTTTTAATTAAACAAAACTTTTATTTACTTTTTTTAATCACTCAAACAACCAGCGGTAAACATCGTTTCCATTGGCGTATAAAACCAAAGCAATTAGAATAAAAAAGCCGATCATTTGCGCAAACTCCATCACCTTATCGTTCGGTTTACGTCCTGAAATAATTTCGTACAATAAGAACATCACATGCCCACCATCTAAAGCTGGAATTGGCAAGATATTCATAAATGCTAAAATGATTGAGATAAAAGCTGTTGTTTCCCAGAAGCCAATCCAATTCCAAGTGTCAGGAAATAAACCACCAATCGCTCCAAAGCCACCCACTTGTGTTGCGCCCTTCTTGGTGAAGATAAATTTGAACTGCGCCATGTAGTTGGTCAACTGCTCTCCTGCCATGTAAAAACCACCTGAGATGCTTTCTACAAATGTGTAATCGCGATGTGAGATATCAAATTCTGGCATTGAAGTCACACCGATTGCACCTTCATCTGAGACATCAAGACTTAAATCCTCTAAAACACCATTTCTGTAAAACCCAACCTCTACCGTTTGGTCAGCACTCGATTGAATTTTATCAGTAAACTCATGCCAAAATACGGCAGATTCATTATTGATACTCACAATACTATCGCCCTTTTTCAAACCTGCTAAAGCAGCTGATTTATCTGGCACGACACTATCGATAACTGTATGATAAATCGGTGTAAAAGGTTGCATGAAACCTTGCTTAAAAAGATCTACACCAATATCTTCTGGCAATTCTATTGAGGCCGTCGATCCATCCTGACGCACGACTTTAACCTCTCTTGGATCTTTTAGCATCGTATAAAGGTTGATGTCTAACTGGCTCTCAAGCACCTCTCCATCAACACTCAAAATCTTATCACCATCCTGAAAACCATATTCTTTCATGACGGACACCGTCGTAAAACCTTTATCAAGACTTTCTGGCGTCACAAAATCTTTCCCCCAGACAAACAGAATCATCATATAAATGAAAAAGCCTAGAAATAAATTGACCGTTACACCTCCAAGCATGATAATCAATCTCTGCCATGCCGGCTTACTTCTAAACTCCCATGGTTCCGGTGGTTTTGCCATTTGTTCTTTATCCATGCTTTCATCGATCATTCCAGCAATCTTCACGTAACCACCTAAAG
>JAKDUG010000224.1 GCA_030457805.1 Psychroflexus sp. | reverse complement strand
TTGATGAATTACCTTCCGTCCGTAGTGACGACAACTGATGCGGGGAATGGTGTCGGCTATTCAGGGATTCGCGTGCGCGGTAGTGATGCTTCCCGAGTAAATGTGACCATTAATGGGATTCCGTACAACGATCAAGAAAGTCAAGGTAGCTTTTGGGTCAACCTACCCGATTTTGCATCCACAACGCAAAATTTACAACTGCAACGCGGCGTCGGCACATCATCTAACGGATCTGGTGCATTTGGCGCAAGTCTTAATATTCTGACGGAAGCCTCATCATCTGAGGCAAACGGATCATTATCAAACTCATATGGCTCTTTCAACACGCATAAACACACGCTGAAATACAGCACTGGCATGTTAGATTCCCATATTGAAATTTCTGGTCGTTTATCGCAAATTAAATCTGATGGTTATGTCGATCGGGCGTCATCCGATCTTAAATCATACTTTCTGCAAGGCGTTTATTCACACAAGGACACCTACATCAAAGCTTTAACTTTTGGCGGTGAACAAGTCACTTACCAGGCTTGGAACGGAATTGACTCAGAAAAACTCGAGAATGATCGCACTTATAATTCCGCAGGAGCGTACACAGATGGAAATGGTGTCCAAAGGTTTTATGAAAACGAAAATGACTCTTATAAACAAGATCATTATCAGCTGCACTGGCATCAAGATTACAATGCAAACTGGTCGAGCAAAGTCAGTCTGAATTACACGAGAGGAAGAGGTTTTTTTGAACAATACAAAGAAGATGCAGATCTAGGGTTTCACAATATTGAAAATGCCGCTGTGGCAGAAGCCGATTTGATCAGAAGGCGCTGGCTTGACAATGATTATTTTGTTATCAGTGGAGATTTCATTTATAATACAGAGGATCTCAATATCACCACTGGACTTTATTACAGTTACTATACTAACGATCATTTTGGCGAGGTTATATGGAGTCAAGACACAGGAGATTCTGAAATTTATGATCATTATTACGACAGCAATGGCACAAAAAACGAATACACCATTTTCAGTAAAGTCACTTATAAGTTTGATGAGCAATGGCAAGCTTTCTTGGATCTGCAAGGCCGCTTTATCACCTACAAAACAACTGGTTTATCATCGGACAAGGTGCCGTTTAACGTCAATCAAAATGATGAATTTTTCAACCCAAAGGCAGGTTTGAGCTATCAAGTAAACAACACCAATCAGCTCTACGCATCATACGGCCGAGCGCATCGTGAACCAAGACGGAAAGATTTTGAAAACGGCATCACCAAAGCCGAGGAACTCGACGATTTTGAACTGGGTTGGCGCCTCAATAATGACAAGTTTCAGATCAATACCAATCTGTACTACATGCGCTACAACAATCAAATGGTACTGACGGGTGCTATTGATGATGTTGGTTCAGCAATTCGCGAAACAAGTGGAAAAAGTTACCGATTAGGTCTTGAGATTGATGCCTCAATCAAGCTGAGTTCGAAATTTAGTTTACGACCAAATGTTGCTTTGAGCCGTAACAAAAATATCGATTTCTATGCAAATCTCGATGGTTCAGTACAAAAGCTGGGAGATACTAATATTTCATTTTCACCAGATTTTGTCGCCGGAAATCAATTTATTTTTCATCCACAAGAAAACTTTCAAATTGCCCTTCTCAGCAAATATGTCGGAGAGCAATACATGGGAAACATCGATGCTGAGAAATCAAAGTTAGATGCCTATTTCATCAATGATCTAAATTTTACATACAACTGGACAAACTCACCTGTCTTTGAAAGTATTGTTTTCACAGGATTGGTGAATAACATTCTTGATGTCAAGTATGAATCCAATGGATTTTTCTACACCTATGATGTTACCTCAAATGGCAACACAGAAACCCGTGGAGACGCAGGCTATTATCCACAAGCTGGCATCAATTTCCTGTTTGGCGTTGAGCTTAATTTCTAATCAAAAGAATTCGATATTTTTTAAAACCCTGACGCGTTCAGGGTTTTTTTGTATGTTTGAAATATGGCAGATTGGTTAAAAAACTTCGCAAAAATTAAGGATCTCGATTTACAAGATTCGCCTTTAAAAGCTGATTTATTTAAAGGAAAAACCACACTTGTTTTATTCTACAACAATGATTGTTTAGGCTGCACGGGGCGCGCTATTCCCTTTGCTTATGAGCTCAAAAAAGAATACGGAATACAAGTTATTCTCATTCACTCTAATTTTCGCAAGAGCGTGACACGAGAAGCTATTGCTCAAATTTTCTCAACACCAGAAATTCCACTTGAAATTTACATCGATAAAAATCATCTCGCCTACGATGCATTTGCCTGTGAAGGTACACCGCATTGGCTAATTATCAATAAAGATTTAGACATCACACAAAGTATCTTTGGCTCACAACCCAATGCCCAAAACAGAATTATCTACAGTTTAGCTGAGATGAAAGCACATTAATCTCAACAAGAAAACCTACTTTCGTATATTCATATTAGCGCTATAGATCTTGTATATATTCATATTTCATCGTCTTTTAGGTTGGAAAATAGAAGGCAATATTCCCCCTGAAATAAAAAAATGCGTGGTTGCTGCAGCTCCTCACACCAGCTGGCACGATTTCTTTTTAGGCGCTTACATTAGAAATGCAATTAATGTTGAAATTAATTACATTGGAAAAAAAGAGCTCTTTCGCTGGCCATTTGGTTCATACTTCCGCTGGATGGGTGGCGCTGCTATTGATCGTTCAAAAAAGAGTTCAACAGTCGATCAAACGGTTGAGATCTTTAAAAATAAAGATGTTTTCAGATTAGCCATTGCACCAGAAGGGACGCGACAAAAAGTAGAGACGTGGAAAACAGGGTTCTACTATATTGCACATCAAGCACAAATACCGATTGTCAGAATGGCATTAGATTATGAAAACAGAATTGTTAAAATTGCACCTCCATTTTACACTACTGGTGATATCGAACAAGACATCTTAG
>JAKDUG010000223.1 GCA_030457805.1 Psychroflexus sp. | reverse complement strand
GTCGAGGTTGAGCGTTCTTTAAGAGTTCTTGATGGTGTTGTTGCATTGTTTAGTTCTGTAGATGGTGTTGAGCCGCAATCAGAAACAGTGTGGAGACAGGCTGATAAATATAAAGTTCCGCGTTTAGGATTTGTTAACAAAATGGACAGACAAGGTGCTGATTTCTTTAACGTGTGTAAGCAAGTTAGAGAAATGTTAGGTGGTAACCCTGTCCCGTTGCAAGTTCCGATCGGTGATGAACTTGACTTTAAAGGTGTTGTTGATTTGATTACAAAAAAAGCAATCGTTTGGGATGACGAGAATTTCGGTATGACTTACAAAGAGATCGAAATTCCTTCTGAATTGATGGCTGATGTTGATAAATACAGAACGCAATTAGTTGAGGCTGTCGCGGAGTACGATGAAAGTTTGATGGAGAAGTTCTTTGAAGATGAGAATTCAATCACTGAAGATGAAATCGTCGCTGCACTTAGAGAAGCAACAATTGACATGTCTATCATTCCGATGATGTGTGGTTCTGCTTTTAAGAATAAAGGTGTTCAGGCGTTGCTTGACTCTGTGATGCGCTACTTGCCATCGCCAGTTGATGTTGAGGCAATTGAAGGTGAAAACCCAGACACGGGTGAGCCTGAGATAAGAAAGCCAAACGTCGAGTCGCCATTTTCTGCACTCGCATTTAAAATTGCAACGGATCCATTCGTTGGCCGTCTTGCTTTTTTCAGAACTTATTCTGGTGCTTTAGATGCAGGAACTTATGTTTTGAATAACCGTTCAGGAAAGAAAGAACGCATCTCAAGAATGTACCAAATGCACTCAAATAAGCAAGAGCCTATCGATCGTATCGAGGCAGGAGATATTGGGGCGGCAGTTGGTTTTAAAGATATTAAAACTGGAGATACGCTGACAAGTCTTGATGCGCCAATTATATTGGAATCAATGACATTCCCAGCGCCAGTTATTGGTATTGCTGTTGAGCCAAAAACAAAAGCTGATGTTGAGAAACTCGGTGTTGCTTTGGCAAAACTATCAGAGGAAGATCCAACATTCCAAGTGAAGACTGATGAAGTGTCAGGTCAAACAATTATTTCAGGTATGGGCGAATTGCATATCGAAATCTTAGTTGATCGTTTAAAGCGCGAATTCAAAGTCGAGGTGAATGAAGGTGAGCCGCAAGTTGAGTATAAAGAAGCTGTTACACAAACGACTGATCACCGTGAGGTTTTCAAGAAGCAATCGGGAGGTCGTGGTAAGTTCGCTGACATTGTATTTGAAATGGGGCCAGTTGATGATGATTTTGAAGGTACAGGACTTCAGTTTGTCGATAAAATTAAAGGAGGTCGTATCCCTAAAGAATTTATTCCTTCAGTGGAAAAAGGATTTAGAGAAGCAATGAAAAACGGACCTTTAGCAGGCTTTTTAATGGATAGCTTGAAAGTTGTCTTAAAGGATGGATCTTTCCACCCTGTGGATTCTGATCAATTATCATTTGAATTGGCAGCTAAAATGGGATATAGAACTGCAGCTAAGAAAGCAGGAGCCGTTGTTTTAGAGCCAATTATGAAGGTCGAAGTTGTCACACCAGAAGAAAACATGGGTGATATCGTCGGTGACTTGAACAGAAGACGAGGTCAGGTTAATGACATGTCAGACCGTTCAGGTGCAAAAGTGATTAAAGCAGATGTGCCATTATCAGAAATGTTTGGTTATGTCACGACTTTAAGAACACTTTCATCAGGACGTGCAACATCAACAATGGAATTCTTAGAATTTAAAGAAACACCTTCTAGTATTTCAGAAGAAGTTATCAAAGCAGCAACAGGATCAAACGAATAATAAGTATCATGAGTCAAAAAATCAGAATAAAATTAAAATCATATGATTACAATCTTGTGGATAAATCTGCAGAAAAGATTGTAAAGACTGTGAAAACGACAGGAGCTGTTGTGACTGGACCAATTCCTTTACCAACAAAGAAAAAAATCTTTACGGTTTTAAGATCTCCTCACGTTAATAAAAAAGCAAGAGAACAATTTCAACTGGACTCTTACAAGAGGTTGCTAGACATCTATAGCTCGTCATCAAAAACAATTGATGCCTTAATGAAGCTTGAATTGCCTAGTGGAGTAGAAGTAGAAATTAAAGTTTAATTAATTTATAAATTATAAATATGTCTGGGTTAATAGGAAAGAAAATTGGTATGACTAGCCTCTTCGACGAAAATGGAAAGAATATTCCATGTACAGTAATCGAAGCTGGCCCATGTACCGTTACCCAAGTCAGAACCGCAGAGGTTGACGGGTATAGTGCTCTTCAACTTGGTTTCGATGACAAATCAGACAAAAATGCCACTAAAGCTGACTTAGGTCACTTTAAAAAAGCTGGTACTTCTGTTAAGAGACAAGTTATCGAATTTCAAGGATTTGAAGACGAACACGGTTTAGGTGACACCATCGGTGTTGATTTATTCTCAGAAGGAGAATTTGTCGACGTACGTGGGACATCTAAAGGTAAGGGATTCCAGGGTGTTGTTAAAAGACACGGCTTTAGAGGGTCTACGAAAACACATGGTCAGCAAAGCGTCCTCAGAGCTCCAGGTTCTGTCGGTGCAGCATCATATCCTGCAAGAGTATTCAAGGGAATGAGAATGGCTGGTCAAATGGGAGACAAAAATGTTAAAGTTCAAAATCTTAGAGTTTTAAAAGTAGTTCCTGAGAAAAATATCCTTGTTGTTAAAGGGTGTGTTCCAGGAAGTAAAAACTCTTACGTAACTATTCTTAAATAATGAAAGTAGCAGTTTTAGACATAAATGGCCAGAAGACAGGACGAGAAATCGATATCTTAGATTCTGTTTTCGGTATTGAGCCAAACGACCATGCGATCTATTTAGACGTGAAGCAGCACTTAGCTAACAAACGTCAAGGAACGCATAAGGCAAAAGAGAGAGCTGAGATTAAAGGAAGTACTCGTAAGATTAAAAAACAAAA
>JAKDUG010000040.1 GCA_030457805.1 Psychroflexus sp. | reverse complement strand
TGTTACATTTGACACTATAAAACTTTTGATTTGAAACTAACAAAGGAATTCAAGGCAGGTTTAATTGCCGTTGCTGCAATACTGCTTTTCGTATTTGGGTATAGTTACCTGAAGGGTAACAATTTACTTAAAGATACAAGATATTTTTATGCTGTCTATGATGATGTCGAAGGGCTCGGAACATCTTCTTCAGTGACTATTAATGGCCTTCAGATTGGAAAAGTGACCAACATTAGTTTTTTTGACAAAACTGGAGATATCATCGTTGAAATGGGAATTGATAAAGATTTTGAATTTTCAAAAACAAGTGTCGTTAAGATTTATGGAGGCGATTTTATTGGTGGAAAGTCAATCTCAATTGTACCTGACTTCAAAAACCCAGAAATGGCTGTCTCAAAAGACACTTTAGAAGGAAAAACAGAAGAAGGTCTGCTTGAACTTGTCAATGAAAAACTCTCTCCATTACAAGACAAGGTTGAAGGAACTGTTGTCAGTATCGATTCTTTGATGGCTGGTGTTAATCGGATCTTAGATTCAGAAACTGAATCTGATATCAAATCTTCAATCACAAATTTGAGTCAGACAATGAAGTCGCTCAAGGGCACAACAGCACGTATTGATCAGATGTTAGCAAAAAACTCTTCAGATATTGACCAGTCGATTGATAACTTTAAAAATACATCGAGCAACCTTTCTAAAATATCAGATAGCTTATCGACAATTGAGTACAACAAGATGTTTACAAAAGTTGATGAAACAATTGACAACCTCAATTCTATTAGCAATAAGCTTAAGAATGGTGAAGGAAGTTTGGGAAAACTTATCGCCGATGATTCACTTTACCAAAACTTAGATAATGCATCAAGGGAACTAGAACTTTTATTTCAAGATATTAAGGAAAACCCTAAGCGTTACGTGCACTTTTCAATTTTTGGCAAAAAAAATAAACCATACCAACAAGATTAAAACTATCTGACTATGCAATTTATCCCACAAATTTTATTTTTATTAGCCCTTGGATTTGGACTAGTCTTCTTTGCACGGAATGTGCAGCGTATGAGAAGAAACATAAAATTAGGGCGAGATCTAGACCGAAGTGATCAAAAAGATAAACGGCTTTCAAAAATGCTTCGCGTTGCTATGGGCCAATCTAAAATGGTAACCAAACCAATTGCCGGGACTCTACACGTCATTGTCTATGTCGGATTTGTAATTATCAATATCGAAGTTTTAGAAATTATTATTGATGGCCTTTTTGGAACACATCGTGTTTTTTCATTCATAGGGCCGGCCTACGGTTTTCTCATTGGGAGTTTTGAGATTTTAGCACTTCTCGTTGCTGTGAGTGTGATTCTTTTCTGGATTCGTAGAAACATCATTAAAATTAAACGTTTTATTTTAACAGAAATGAAAGGTTGGCCAAAGAACGATGCCAACTATATTCTTTATATCGAGTTGGTCTTGATGATTTTATTCTTGACTATGAATGGAGCTGACTTGCATTTACAACAAGTTGGTGCCGCTGGTTATGCGCATGAAGCAGGCGTTGTTGGCGCGTTTCCAATAAGTCAATATATTGCACCATTTTTTGAAGGAATGGCAGAGGCAAGTGTTATTGTTATTGAAAGAGCAGCGTGGTGGATGCATATTTTAGGAATTTTGTTTTTCTTAAATTACCTTTATTACTCAAAGCATCTCCATATTTTATTGGCTTTTCCAAACGTTTATTTTTCAAACTTAAAGCCACAAGGCGAGTTCAGAAACTTGGAAGCTGTCACAGATGAAGTAAAGATGATGATGGATCCAGATGCCGATCCTTTTGCTGAACCAGAAGCAGGCGATGAAGAAGAAATGCCAGAGAAGTTTGGAGCAAGTGATGTTCAAGATTTGTCGTGGTTTCAATTGCTCAGTTCTTATACTTGTACAGAATGTGGCCGATGTACAGCTGAATGTCCTGCCAATCAAACAGGGAAATTACTTTCACCGCGAAAAATAATGATGAGCACCCGTGATAGACTTGAAGAAGTCGGAGAGGGGCTCAATAAAGATAAAAACTTTAAACCTGAAGATGATGGGAAGCAACTTCTCGATGATTATATCACCCGTGAAGAATTGTGGGCTTGTACCACATGTAATGCTTGCGTTGAAGCTTGCCCTGTTGGAATTGATCCGCTTTCAATTATCATGGATATGCGCCAATATCTTGTGATGGAAGAAAGTGCAGCGCCTTCAGAGTTAAATGGTGCAATGACTAATATCGAAAATAATGGTGCGCCTTGGCCATACAACCAACAAGATCGTTTGGGTTGGGCAGAGGAAGCATAAGAAGTAAAATTAAAAGCATAAAAAGAATTGACGATGAGTGAAGAATTAAAAGTGCCAACGATGGCACAATATATGGCAGAAGGCAAACAACCAGAAGTCTTATTCTGGGTTGGATGTGCTGGAAGTTTTGATGATCGTGCAAAAAAAATCACAAAGGCATTTGTGAAAATTCTCAATAAAATTGGTGTTGACTTTGCTGTTTTAGGAACAGAAGAATCGTGCACCGGTGATCCTGCAAAACGTGCTGGGAACGAGTTTTTATTTCAAATGCAAGCCATGACAAATATCGAAGTTTTGAATTCCTATGAAGTCAAAAAAATCGTGACGGCTTGCCCACATTGTTTTAATACAATTAAAAATGAATATCCTTCTTTAGGAGGTGAATATAAAATTGTACATCACACACAATTCTTGAAAGGTCTCATGGATGAAGGCCGATTAAAAATTGAAGGCGGTAAGTTTAAAGGAAAACGCATCACATATCACGATCCGTGTTATTTAGGACGTGGAAATGGAGAGTATGAAGCACCACGTGAATTACTTAAAAAGCTAGATGTTGAACTTGTTGAGATGAAAAGTTGTAAACAGAAAGGTTTGTGCTGTGGTGCAGGCGGAGCACAAATGTTTAAGGATGCTGAAAAAGGGGATAAAGAAGTCAATGTGCATCGGACAGAAGAAGCTATTGAAACAAAACCAGATGCCATTGCCGCCGGATGTCCTTTTTGTAATACAATGATGACAGATGGTGTGAAAACCAAAGAAAAAGAAAACGACATCGAAGTTTTGGATGTTGTAGAAATGATTGCTAACGCTGAAGATTTATAAATTATGCTAATTGACTTTAATCAACTGCCTAATGAGGCTCGTGTATGGGTTTATCAGGCGAATAGAAGTTTTTCAGAAGAAGAGTTGCAAAGCTTGCAACCAGAAATTGAAAATTTTTTAAAAGAATGGACAGTCCACGGAAAGGAACTTAGAGTTGCTTATCAAATGCCTTACAAACGTTTTCTTGTCTTTGGTCTTGATGAATCACTAAGTGCGACAAGTGGTTGCTCTATAGATGCTTCAGTCAGATTCATTCAAGCTTTGGAAGAGAAATACAAGCTTGACTTATTAGATAAAATGAATGTCAGTTATAAGCATAGCGAGCATGTCGCTTATAAGTCTTTGGTTGATTTTAAAAAAATGGTCAAACAAAAATCTGTTTCTCCACGCACTATAGTGTTTAATAATCTCGTTAATACTAAAGCAGAGTTTGATGAATACTGGGAAGTGCCACTCGCAGAAAGCTGGCACAGTCGCTTTTTAAAATAATTTTATGACAAAAAAATTTCTTTTATTGGCTCTTTTTGCAGCCAATTTTTTTTACGCACAAAATAACAATCCCCTCATTGATGAGGTGCATAAAGAACATCAGCGCGAATGGGCTGATAGTATTTATAAAAACATGAATCTCGATCAAAAAATCGGTCAACTTTTCATGTTAGATATCTTCTCAAGTGCTTCTGAAAAAGATATTAATTTTTTAAAATACCGACTAAAGAAATATCACATTGGTGGCATTATTTTCTCAAAAGGAACTCCCGAAAAGCAAGTTAAATTGACGAATGAGTTTCAAGAAGTGGCAGAAACACCACTTTTAATTGGTATGGATGCAGAATGGGGTTTGGCGATGCGTTTAGAGAACAGCTTTGCATTTCCTTATAATATGACACTCGGTGCAATCGATGATGATCACATTGTTTTTAAGGTCTCTCAACAAATTGCACAACATTCAAAACGCGTTGGTGTGCATTTTAATTTTGCACCCGTCGTTGATTTGAATAGCAATCCTAAAAACCCAATCATTGGGAATCGCGCTTTTGGAGAAGGAAAACAAAATGTGACTGCAAAGTCTATCGCCTTGATCAAAGGTTTTCAAAGTGAAGATGTATTGACGAGTGCAAAGCATTTCCCTGGACATGGCGATACGGATCAGGATTCACACAAATTATTACCAAGTATTGATTTCGATTCTATCCGATTGATGGATACAGAAATCTATCCGTATAGAAAATTAATGAACCACGGATTGACAAGTGTGATGGTTGCGCATTTGAATGTGCCAGTGCTAACAAATTCACAAACACTTCCCACATCTTTGTCTAAACGCGTTGTGACTGGTTTATTACAAGATGAATTAGATTTCAAGGGTTTGGTCTTTACAGATGCGCTCAATATGAAGGGTGCCAGTAATTATGGAGCAGCTGGGGAGGCAGAATTAAAAGCTTTTTTAGCAGGAAATGATATTTTATTAATTCCCAATGATTTGGATGCTGCCTTTTCCAAAATTAAAAAAGCATATCACGATGGTGTTATTACAGAAAGACGTTTGTCTAAATCTGTTCATAAAATACTTTATTCTAAATATAAGGTGGGTTTATATAATTATGAGCCAATTAGTCAGAAGCATTTAAAAGAAGATCTTGCGACAGATCAAAATAAAGCAACACGCTTTAAAGCATTCCAGAAAGCAATCACTTTGGTCAAAAATGATTTGGGTTTATTGCCCATTTCTGATCTTGAAGATCAAAAAATAGCCTATGTTAAGCTTGGAGATGCAAAAGCAAAAAAGTTTTATAATACCTTAAATGCGTATGCTAAGCTTGATTATTTTACGGCTGACTCTGATGATTTGCTTCAGCAGTTAGACCATTATAACACAGTTATCATAGGGCATCATAAATCAGATGAAACACCCTGGAAATCATACGAGTTCAAGAGTTCTGATACAAAACTAATTCAGCTTATCGCTAAGCAAAATAATGTAGTATTAGCCAATTTTACAAGTCCTTATGCCTTGTTAGATCTCAAGAGTTTTTTGCCAATCGAATCTATTGTGCAAGCCTATCAAAATGCTGATGAAGCGCAACAAGTCACAGCAGAGGTCATTTTTGGAGCAAGTCAGGCGGAAGGTAAATTACCTGTTTCGATTACGTCTGCTTATCCAGAAGGGACAGGGCTGAAAACGCGATCACTCGGCCGATTGGGTCATGATTTTTTAGAAAATCACAATTTTGATGCCTCTCAATTAAGAGCCAAACTCGATAGCATTGCTGAGCTTGTCATCAATAAAGAAATGTCTCCTGGCTTTCAGCTTTTAATAGCTAAAGACCAGAAAGTGGTGTTTGAGGAATCTTATGGATATCACACTTACGATAAAGAGATTCATGTTAAAAATGATGATGTTTATGATTTAGCTTCATTGACAAAAATTCTGGCAACACTTCCTGTTTTCATGCGCTTGGAAGAAGAAAATAAAGTCAGTATTGAAGACCATGTGAAAGATATTTTACCAGATTATAGAGACTCAAACAAAGCGGATGTTTCTCTCAAAAGAATGTTGTCACATTATGCCAGGTTTGAAGCATGGATTCCTTTTTATATGAAGACTTTAAAAAATAGAGAAGACTATTACGCCACCCAAGAGTCAGATTCATTCTCAATCCATGTTGCTGAAGATCTCTATTTGCGTTCTGATTTTAAAGATTCTATTTATGAACAGATCAAGACATCAGATTTACGTGAGAAAGATGAATATAAATACTCCGATTTACCTTTCTATATTCTAAAGGAATACATTGAAACAAGCTATCAAGATTCCTTACAGAGCTTAGTACAAGACTTGTTTTACAAGCCTATGGGAATACAGGATTTGTATTTTTTACCACGCGAACACACGGCTTTGAGTCAAATAGTTCCCACTGAAGATGATCAGTTGTGGCGTGAACAACTTATTCATGGTTATGTGCATGATCAAGGCGCAGCTATGCTTGGTGGAATTGGCGGTCATGCAGGATTGTTTGGTAATGCCAAAAGCGTTGCTCAGATGATGCAAATGTATCTGAATGAAGGCAGTTATGGAGGCAAGAATTATTTTCTACCACGTACATTACACACCTTTAATAAATGCTATTATTGTGATGAAGATGTCCGTCGTGGTTTAGGTTTTGATAAGCCTCAGTTGGATGAAGTCGGACCAACTTGTGGCTGTTTATCAATGACAAGCTTTGGACATTCAGGATTTACAGGAACCTATGCTTGGGTTGATCCTTCTACAGATATTTTATATGTATTCTTGTCAAATCGGATTTATCCAGATGCGACCAACCGAAAACTGATCAGTGAAGACATTCGGACAAAAATTCAACAATTCATTTACGATTCACTTTTAGACTGAAAATATTTGCAAAGACTTTAAGATTTATTAGTTTCTAAAAGTTGTAATTTAGCATTACAAAATAAATTTTGGATGAAAATAGCAATTGTCTGTTATCCTACATTTGGTGGGAGCGGAGTTGTGGCAACTGAACTCGGAATTTCACTTTCTAAAAGAGGACATGAAATTCATTTTGTCACTTATAAACAACCTGTGCGTTTAGAATATTTATCGCATAACATCAAGTATCACGAGGTTATTGTTCCTGAATATCCTTTGTTTCATTACCAGCCCTATGAATTGGCTTTGTCTAGCAAATTAGTGACCGTTGTTAAAGAACATCAAATTGATTTATTACATGTACATTATGCGATTCCACATGCTTATGCAGGGTTTATGGCACAGCAAATGCTAAAGGCTGAGGGCATCGAATTACCGATGATGACAACTTTGCACGGTACAGATATCACTTTAGTGGGAAGTCATTCTTTTTACAAACCAGCAGTTAATTTTAGCATTAATCAAAGTAATGTTGTGACTTCTGTTTCTGAAAGTCTCCGTCAAGATACGCTCGCTATTTTTGATATTAATAAAGATATTCACGTCGTTCCTAACTTTATAGATTTTGAAAATCTCCCTAAGAATGTCGGTGATTGTCAACGCGATCTGATGGCTGAGGAAGACGAAAAAATCATCACACATGTGAGTAATCTTAGACCCGTCAAGCGCATCGATGATATGATTCAAGTGTTTGATAAAATTCAGCAGAAAATCAAAGCAAAACTGATTATTATTGGTGATGGTCCTGAACGTGAAAATGCTTCGAAACTAGCGCATAAGCTAGGAATCAGAGATAGAGTTATGTTCTTAGGGAAAAGTAACGAGATAGAGAAAATATTGTGTTACTCTGATTTATTCCTTTTGCCTTCTGAGAAAGAAAGTTTTGGATTAGCAGCGCTTGAAGCGATGGCTTATGGTGTTCCTGTGATTTCTACAAATGTTGGGGGAGTCCCTGAGGTCAACCGTCATGGAGAATCAGGCTATTTGAGTGATTTAGGTGATATTGATGATATGGCAAACAATGCTGTGAAAATCCTATCGGATCCAGAGCAACTTGTTCAATTCAAAATGCGCGCTCGACAAATTGCTTTAGAGTTTGACATGCAAAGAATTGTTCCGCTTTACGAAAAGCTTTATCAATCCATGCTCACGAAAAATTCTTAATCTTTAAGGCAAGGCCTTCTATTTTTTAAGTTTTCTCTCCAAATTCGCTTTTGCTAAAATCTAGTGATCTGATTGGGTAAGGAATGTTGATCTGCTCTTTATTGAAGGCCGATTTGATTGCCATAATGCCTTGGTGCTGCGCTTTGTAAACATCTTTTTGGTTTTGCACATTTGTCCAGAAACGGGTGATAAACTGTACGGAGCTTCTCCCAAATTCAATGTAATAAAACTCGACTTCCTCGTTACTTAATTGTTCAAAGTTGTTTTGGATAATGCGTTTAGTGAGTTCTTCTACTTTCTCTAAATCACTATCAAAACTTACGCGGCATTTGATGGTAATCCGACCACGAGCTGTGCTGGTGAAATTTTCAAAAACAGTTTCAATAATTTTAGTATTCGGCACCATGACATAGGTATTGGCAGCCGTTTTAATGACAACACTTCTCAGGTTAACTTCAACAACATGACCAGCATGACCGTTTGTTTCAATCCAATCGTCAATTCTGATTCTCTTGAGAAAACTGATAATAATACCTGAAAAAGTATTGCTAAGTGAAGTTTGTAGCGCTAAACCAACTGCGAGTCCCAGAACGCCGGCCGCCCCTAAAACGGTCGTTAAAACAGTATCGAGGTTTAAGATACCGAGCATGACAAAAAAACCGACAAGACCAATGACAACTTTGATGATCTTGACCATCACAATTTGAAGAGAACGGTCTGTTTTGCTGCGTCTAAATATTCTGGTAAAAAGTTTGCCGATATATTTAGCCGCGAGAAGAAATAATAAAAAAGCGAGAATGGCAATCAGAAGATTGGGTAAACTATCGATAAGGATGTTGAACCAATCAAAAATTTTGCTATAAAAAGAAGACCAGACATTCTTAGTCTGGTCTAAAAACTCACTTTTTTTTTCAGCTTCTTGCATCTGATGTTTTTAAGTTTTACTTAGTGCTTCGATGCCCAAGCGTCAAGCATCCAGCTTGTTTTTTCGAGTTCACGAATATAGGCGCCAACAAGGTCAATTGTTCCTTCATCATCATTTTTATCAGCTACATCAATGACCTGACGCATTTGTTGAATGATTTTACCATGGTCAGAAAGTAAATTTTTAACCATTTCAGAATCACTAATATCTGAAGCAGACTCTTCAAGATTTGAACGCTTCAAGTAGTCAGAAAGATTACTCACAGGACTCAAACGAAGTGTCAAGATACGCTCAGCAATTTCATCAATCTTCAGCATTGCCTCATTGTACATTTCTTCAAATTTCTCATGTAAATCGAAGAAGTTACGACCTCGAATATTCCAGTGGTAATTTCTTAATTTCTGGTAGTACAATTGATAGTCAGCTAAAAGCGTGTTGAGTTCACCAACTGTCTTTTTTGTTTTTTCATTATCTAAATTTAAATACCCCATTTTATGTATATGTTTTTGTTTAACGATTTAGTGATAAATTTAATTTCTCTCTTATTTCTTTAGAAACTTGTCCACCAGAAACGCCGTATCCGTCAACCAAAGTTCCTTTAGTGCCAGCTGTTGTTGTGATGGCGTATAGGATTGAATTGTCTCCAGGATTCGACATGCCTTCAAAACGATAAACACGATCAACGATAAAATCTTTATCGGTGTAAGTGTTTTTTTCATCTGATGTTGACAAATGTGTTTCAGCTAATTTAAAATCTTTAGTATAGCCTTCGGATTTCAATTGATTTATTCTTCCGGAAAGTGTGTCTGTTTTATCCATGACTTTTTTGTTAAAATTAGGGATATCTTCTGTTTTGTGCAATGTTGAAGACGTATTTAAACAAAAATTAACGTTCAATTGTTGTCACTATTTCTCCCTTTATCTAGAGAATGAACCCTGAAAGTAAAGAAGCAACTAAAATAAAGTCAATTTATCATTAGGGCGGAGTGAGTGACGAGCGCTGGAAAACACAATGAATATTTGTTTGAGAAATTTCCATACCAAGACTTTCGTTAAGCTTATCTATTTTTAAGAAGAAGTTCAATTCAGTTTATAAACTAAGTTCTGACTTATTGCTTACATTTGCCATTCAAATTTTTAATCACTTTTTATAGATGAAAGCAGGCATTGTCGGATTACCAAATGTTGGAAAATCAACTTTATTTAATTCACTATCTAACGCAAAAGCACAAAGTGCTAACTTTCCTTTTTGTACAATTGAGCCTAACTTAGGTGTTGTCAACGTCCCAGATCCACGACTCAGAAAGCTTGAAGAGCTTGTTCAACCTGAACGTGTTCTTCCTGCGACAGTTGAGATTGTGGATATTGCTGGCCTGGTCAAAGGCGCGAGCAAAGGCGAAGGATTAGGAAATCAATTTTTAGGTAACATTCGTGAAACGGATGCGATTTTACACGTCTTAAGATGCTTTGATGATGATAATGTTGTGCATGTTGATGGAAAAATTAATCCTTTAAACGACAAGGAAACAATTGATATCGAACTTCAGCTCAAGGATCTTGAAGCGGTTGATAAAAAACTAGAAAAGACAAAAAGAGCAGCAAAAACAGGCCAGAAAGAGGCGCAAAGTGAATATGCTGTTCTAGAGAAATTGAAAGCTGGGCTCGAAGCAGGCCAATCTGTGAGAGCTATTGAAATAGATGAAGATGACCGCGAAGAATTTGTCGAACCACTTCAGTTTATTACAGATAAACCAGTGCTTTATATTTGTAATGTTGATGAATCTTCAGCCGTCGAAGGCAATGCTTACGTCGAGCAAATTCGCGAAGCTGTGAAGAATGAAAATGCAGAAGTCCTTGTTTTAGCTGTTGGTATTGAAGCCGATATCGCTGAATTGGATGATTTTGAAGAACGCAAAATGTTTTTAGAGGACATTGGTTTGGATGAAGCAGGTGCCTCTAAATTAATTCGGACGGCATACCGTTTACTGAATCAACAAACTTATTTTACGGCTGGTGTAAAGGAAGTTCGCGCATGGACTGTCAAAGTTGGTGCTACAGCTCCAGAAGCAGCTGGCGTGATTCACACAGATTTCGAAAAAGGATTTATCCGTGCTGAGGTCATTAAGTACGCCGATTTTGTTCATTTTGGAAGTGAAGCTAAAGTGAAAGAAGCCGGAAAATTAGGTGTTGAAGGGAAGGAGTATATTGTTCAGGACGGCGACGTGATGAACTTTAGATTTAATGTATAAATGACTGATTATGGATATTAATAAATATATAGACCATACCTTACTTAAACCAGTGGCAAGCTTAGCTCAAATCAAAAAAATTTGTCAGGAAGCTGCACAATATGAGTTTGCGAGTGTTTGTATCAATCCTTGTTTTGTTAAATACGCAGCTGAACAGCTGAAAGATTCTCCAGTTAAAGTTTGCACTGTGATTGGTTTTCCGTTGGGAAATACCACAACTCAAGCGAAAGTAGAAGAAGCAAAACAAGCATTGAAAGACGGCGCTGATGAATTTGACATGGTGCTGAATCAATCCTGGATCAAATCAGGTGAAATCGAAGCAGCACAAGCTGATATTGCGGCTGTCAAAAGTGCAATTGGAGATCATATCTTAAAGGTTATTTTAGAAATTTGCAATCTCACAGCTGATGAAATTGCAGAGGCTTCTCAAATTTCAGAAAAAGCCAATGCTGATTTTGTAAAGACATCAACTGGTTTTGGAAGTGGAGGCGCTACGCCTGAGGCAGTCAAAATTATGAAAGCCAACATTTCTGATGCGGTTAAAATCAAAGCTTCTGGTGGTATTCGTGATCTTCAAACAGCTGAAATGTATATCAATCTTGGGGTGAGCAGATTGGGCGCTTCTTCTGGCGTTCAAATTATGCAAGGAAAAGCTTCAAATCAAAATTATTAATCAATTATGGGAATACACATTAATGCAAATTCTGCCGATGTTGCAGAAACAGTACTTATGCCAGGAGATCCACTGCGTGCAAAATGGATAGCTGAAACTTTTTTAGAAGATGCAAAATGCTATAATTCTGTTAGAAATATGTTAGGCTACACAGGAACATACAAGGGCATCCCTGTTTCTGTTCAAGGTAGCGGCATGGGCTTGCCATCTTTTAGTATTTACGCACATGAACTGATTCATGATTTTGGTGCGAAAAAACTGATTCGCGTCGGTAGTGCTGGCGCAATGCGTGAAGATATTAAGTTGAGAGATGTTGTGATTGCAATGGCTGCATCAACAACTTCTTCGCTCAATAGAAATCGTTTTGATGGTGGTGATTTTGCACCCACGGCAAGTTTTGAACTTTTTAAGAAAGCAGTTCAAATTGCACAAGAAAACAATATCGATGTCAAAGCTGGTAACGTTTTATCATCTGATTTGTTCTACACAGATCAAAAGGATGATTATAAAAAATGGGCGGATTACAATGTGCTTTGTGTCGAAATGGAAGCTGCGGCTTTGTACACAATTGCGGCCAAACACAATATTGATGCTTTAGCGATTTTGACAATCTCTGATTCACTTGTAACAGGCGAAGTTACAAGTACTGAAGATCGACAGCAGACGTTTAAACAAATGATTGATATTGCTTTAGGGCTTGCTTAATTTATGCAAATGCTTTTAAAACAATATCGTGCGTTTTTTCAAACGCAATTAATGATACAAAATCCTGATATGTTACCACATATTGGGATTTTTAATTTTGAAGCGTCTCAGATTTCAGCACCTGAGGTCGCGGATTTAGAGTCTTTTAAAAAATTAGGATTCATCGGAAAACGCGCCGAACTTTTTGCAAAACACGTTTTTAGTAATTCTCCTGATTTTCGACTTCTCTCACATAGTTTACAGATTTTTGATGCGCCAAAAACACTGGGAGAATTTGATTTTATTTTTGAAGATTTAAAAGCTTCAGAAATCATTCATCTTGAAATGGTCTATAAAGTTTATTTGTATGATGCGCGACTTTCTGATACTCCTGATTTTTGTTGGATTGGTCCTAATCGGCGAGACAGCTTTCAAGAGAAATGCACTAAGTTAAAAAATCATCAATTCCCGTTGCTATATCATCCGAAAACTGCTGAATCTCTTTCTCAACTGGGTATTGACAATGTAGAGGAGATTCAACAACAGCTTCTTTTCAAAGCTATTCTTTTTCGGAAATTCGACCAAGAACTCCCTGATTTTCAATTTTTAAACACATTGGAAATGTCGGGATTTTGGCTGTATTGGGATGAGTTTAAAACCGATCACTGGCAGGATGCTTTGTATTTTATGCCGCGGAAAGCGAATTGGTTTAATCAGATTTCTGATGTAGACTGGGTGGATTATCCACAAATTATAGCAGAGGTTAAAGCTGAACATCTTATCCATAGAAATCCAATGCTTTGGGTAAAGTTGAGATCACAAACTTTGAAGATTTTTGTCGTTCAAACAGATTTCTGACGAATTTCAGAACCCTCTTCTTATATTTGCACAAAAAGAATCATGAATACCCTCAAAGCTTTAAACTGGCGCTATGCTGTTAAAAAGTTTCAAATAGATAAAAAAGTATCACAAGAGAAGCTTGATGTTGTAGCGAAAGCATTTAATCTCACACCAACGTCTTACGGGCTTCAACCTTTAAGATTGGCAGTCGTTTGCAATCCTGCGCTCAAGGAAAAGCTTTATGAAAAAAGCATGCATCAGGAACAGGTTCGAACGGCATCACATATTTTGGTGATTTGTATAGAAAATAATGTTGACACAGCTTTTATCGAAGATAATTTTGAGCTTCAAAAAGAAATTCGTCAAACGGCCGATGAAACATTAGCGCCATTTCGTAATTTTTTACTCGAGTTTTTTGATAACAAGACAAAAGAAGAAAAGGATATTTGGGCGATTAATCAGGCTTATCTCGCCTTGGGAAATCTGCTCACTGTTTGTGCAAAGGAAGGTGTTGACGCCTGCCCGATGGAGGGTTTCTTACCTGAAGCTTATGACGAACTTTTGGGCTTAAAAGAGAAATCACTCAAGTCTATCTTGGTGATGCCAATTGGTTACCGTGCTGAAGAAGATAAGTTTGCCGCTTTCGAAAAGGTGAGAAGACCTTTAGAAGAGACTGTTTTGTATTATAAATAAAAAAAGAGGTGATTTTCAATAACTGAAAATTACCTCTTCAAAAGTCTAGATAAAACGAGTTATCAATTATTTTTCATTTTTCTTTTGATCAATACGATCTTGCGCAATTTTCATGGCAGCTTTCTGCGTTGTCATATTGCTTTCTTCAGCTTTCTTTAAAATCTCTAAAGTAGTGTTGTATATATTTTCAGTTTGACGCATCGTGTCTTCGCGTGTGAAACCTTTTAATTCAGCGTAAACATTGATGACACCACCGGCATTAATCAAGAAGTCAGGTGCGTAAACAATACCTTTGTCAAGCAGTAATTGCCCGTGCTTTTCTTCTTCAGCTAATTGGTTATTTGCCGCTCCAGCGATCACTTTCGCTTTCAGTTTTTCAATTGTTTCATCATTGATAGTTGCCCCTAATGCACATGGTGCATAGATGTCAACATCAGCTGTGTAAATATCTTCACCTTCGTAAATTTTAGCGCCGTGTTTCTTTGAAACTTCTTCTAAACGTTCTTGATTGATGTCAGTGATAAAAACTTCTCCGCCTTCATTTCTGATATGCTTAACGAGTGTTTCACCAACATTACCAACACCTTGCACCAAGATTTTTTTACCTTCAAGTGTATCAACTCCAAATTTGTATTTAGCAGCAGCTTTCATTCCCATAAAAACACCATATCCAGTCACTGGCGATGGATTTCCTGAGCCACCTAAGCTTTCAGAAATACCAGTCACATGCTTAGTGACTTCTCGTACAGTATCCATGTCTTTTGTTGCCATTCCAACATCTTCAGCTGTGATGTATTTTCCGCTAAGTGAATCGACAAATTGACCAAAACGACGCATGAGTTCTGGAGATTTTTGTGTTTTTGCATCACCGATAATGACAGCTTTTCCACCTCCTAAATCTAATCCAGTAATGGCGTTTTTAAAAGTCATTCCGCGTGATAAACGCAAAACGTCATTTAAAGCTTCCCATTCGCTTTCGTAATTCCACATTCTTGTTCCACCTAAAGCGGGTCCTAAAACTGAATTGTGAATCCCAATAATTGCTTTTAGGCCAGTTTCTTTATCATAACAAAAAACAACTTGCTCATGATCATCAAAAGATTGTTGTCCAAAAACAGGTGCAATTTTTTTTAAATCCTGTCCTTTTATTACTTCTGCTTCCATACTTATATATAATTTTATGTTATTAAATTCTCAATAGCGTATGCACAAAAATAAGATTTGTTTGAAGATTACCAATG
>JAKDUG010000039.1 GCA_030457805.1 Psychroflexus sp. | reverse complement strand
TTAATTTATCCGTCGATGATATCGATAAAAAATTTGCTTAAATGGGAAGAATAACTAAAACTGTAAAAACGCTTTTAATAGCTAACATACTCTTTTTTGTAGGATCTCAAATTATTGGTGATTACGCCTATCAATTATTTGCTTTATGGTTTCCTGACAATCCAAATTTTCAAATTTGGCAAGTTGTCACGCATATGTTTATGCACTCACAAGATGGCATTTCACATATTTTGTTTAATATGTTTGCACTTTATATTTTCGGAAGTGCACTTGAAAATTATTTAGGACAACAAAGGTTTTTGTTTATTTACTTCTCCGCTGGCCTTGGTGCTGCTGGTTTGCAAATCTTGTTTAGTTACTTTAATTTCAACTCCGCATACGAACATTATATCAATGCTGGCGTCACACCAGATCAAATCCAAAGCATGCTTCAGAGCGTTTATGATACTGGGCAATACCGCGTTTATGATAAAATTCCGCAAGATATTACAAATGATTTACTGCGAACTTATGTCGTGCCGATGGTTGGCGCTTCTGGTGCCATATTTGGTATTTTAGCAGCCTTTGCGATCGTCTATCCAAATATGCCTTTATACATTATCTTTATCCCAATACCGATCAAAGCCAAGTATTTAATTGGCGGTTATTTCGCAATTAATGTCTTTTCTGCTGTGACTGGTTTATCTTTATTCGGTCCTTCAAATACAGCTTATTGGGCACATATAGGCGGGGCCATTATTGGATTTATTGTGATGTGGTATTGGAAGAAAAATGAATTTAACACGAATAGGTGGAATTAAAATGGATTGGAAAGACAAATTACGCTACAAATACAATACAGCAGGCATTCTAGAGAAATTCATCGCTGCCAATATTCTGATGTTTATTCTCACGTTTGCCGTCAACACTATTGGCTTTCTCTTTGGTGCAAGCAGCTCTAATTTCTTAATGGATTGGTTGGCTTTCCCAAAAGACTTAGCTGATTTAATCTTTAAGCCGTGGTCCATCATAACCTACGCATTCCTACATGCTGGGATTTTTCATATCCTATCAAATATGATTATTCTCTATTTTTCAGGGCAAATTTTCTTGAATTTCTACAGCGGAAAAAAATTCGTTAACTTTTATATTCTGGGTGCCATATTTGGCGCGCTCATCTTTGCTTTAAGTTATAATTTGTTCCCTGCTTTTCAAGGAACAGGTAAATCTTACCTCATTGGTGCTTCCGCTTCTGTGATGGCCATCTTGGTCGGTATTGCCACAAAAATTCCAAACTTTCAAGTTCGTTTAATGTTTTTAGGCAATTTAAAATTATGGTGGATTGCAGCAGCCCTTGTGGTTCTTGATTTTATTCAGATCCCATTGGGAAATCCCGGTGGACACTTAGCCCACTTAGGCGGTGCCGCAATTGGTTATTTTTACACAAAGCAACTCGACAATGGGAATGACATTGGTGCCTGGATAGAAAATAGTATCGGTGTATTTTCAAATTTCAGTTTTTCAAAAAAAGAAAATCCTAAGATGAAAACTGTTTATAAAAACAAACAGAAAAAGAGTCAGCAAAAGAAAAGCACTAAAAAAGATAAGCATAGCCAGGAGAAAATTGACAAGATATTAGATAAAATAAGCAGCAGTGGCTATGGCAGTTTGACAAAAGAAGAAAAAGACTTTTTGTTTAGAGCAGGTAAAGATTTGTAAGTATGAATAAATCGCGTTTAAGCACGGTAGAGAAATTGATTTATTTTTTCAATTTTATCATCGCAATTCTATTGATTTGCGCCTACTTGCTGCCTTTTATTCCTCCGCGATTTTCATCGACCCTCTCCATCCTGAATTTAGGTCTCCCCCTTTTACTTGTTCTCAACTTACTCTTTATTGTTTATTGGCTAGTCAAGCTTAAAAAGCAAATGATTTTATCAATCATCGCCATTCTATGCGGTTTTCTTTACTTTGATTCTATTTATAAATTCAACGCAGAAACCTTGATGGACGAAGCCGGAAGCTTAGACTTAATGAGCTACAACGTGCGTCTCTTTGACAGATACCATTGGGCAGAAGAGGATGGAATCACGGCTAAAATCAAAAAATTCATCGCTCAAAAAGACCCTGATATTGTCACTTTTCAAGATTATTTCATCAGTGATACAACACGACTTGAAGGCTATGATTACAGCTATGTTGTCGCCTCAAAAAAAGGAGGCAAACACGGAATTGGAATTTTTAGTAAAAAGGAAATTATCAACAAGAAAAACTTAAACTTTAAAGACACGAGCAACAATGCCATTTATATAGATATCCTCCACAACAAAGATACAATTCGGCTTTTTGGATTACATTTTGAATCTTTAAAGATAGATCCAGATGTGCGTGAATTACAAAATAAAAATCAGAAAAAATTAATGGCGCGTATTGGTAAATCCTTTATCAAACAGCAATCACAAGCTGAGATCATTGAACGCGAAATCGCAGAATCACCTCACCCAGTTGTTGTCAATGCCGACCTTAATAACTCGCCTATTTCTTATGTGTCGAAGTTTATTATGGGAGATCGACTTCAGGATAATTTCAGTATTGCAGGTAAGGGTTTTGGCCGTACATTTGACTTTGATTTCATTCCGATACGCATCGATGTCATCTTTTCGGACAAACAATTTAAGGTCATTGATTTTCACACTTATGATGTGGAATACTCTGATCACTACCCGATTCAATCAAAAATTAAGCTCAAATAAACTTTGCGAAAATTATTGAGAAGCAACCTCGAACAAATACGTTTGTGCTGAGGGGCCTAAATTAAAAAGCAAGTCCAAGATACTCAGGTTTTCATGGTAACCATATTTATCCTGAAAAACTTGATTGTATTTTTTAAGGTCGAAAAAAGCTTTTCTTTTAGAAACAATCAAATCGCGTTGGTCATCGATCTGATCATCGTTTTCATATGACTTCTCATAGCTTTCAGTAAAATTGAGTTCGGTGGATAAACCCAAAGCTTCAAGCACAACTTCAGTACATCTTATATTGAAATCATAGAGAGATTCTACTGGCTTTTCAAATAGGTCAACAAAATCATCCTCATAGAATTCAAAAAAAGGCGATGTGCGATAAGCTGTCTGAATTGACCTCCAATGCAATTGTTGCCATTTGAAATTATTTTCAATCTTAATGTCTTTATAAAACTGACGCGCAATGACATCTTTACGATGCTTAATCGGTATGTTGAGCAACAAAGGACCATTGGCACCATAAATATATTGCCGCGTGCGATAAGTCTGTTTTTGATAGTGGTCTTGTTTTTCAAGTATGATTTGATCTTCATCATGCAAAGACACATACTGATCAACAGGACCAAAATAACTGGGATGATAAATATTTTGAGCCATAATTAATCTTCTTTTGATTTTCTACGTTTTGAAAAATAACGATATCCAAACCAAAGAACAAGCAAGATTAAAAAATACTGGAAGTAAGAAACACGCTCACCTTCCCCAGCAACAGTTGTAAATAAACGCTCCCAACGAATACGCTCCATCAAACCACTAGAATGATTATCTAAACTCATCCAGATAAATACAGGTTTCCCCACAATGTGATTCATCGGTACATATCCCCAATAACGGCTATCCTCACTATTATGACGGTTATCCCCCATCATAAAATAATAATTTTGCTGAAAAGTATAGGAATCAATCGGTCGGCCATTCATCAAAACTTGATTTCCTTCTATGCTAAGCTCTTGCGTTCTTCCCATTTCAGAACCTTCATAGACTTCTATTAGTCGGCGATAAAGTGAGAAAGATTCTTTATTTAAAGCCACAGTTTTGCCTTGTTCTGGAATGTAAATAGGACCAAAATTATCGCGATTCCAATTGACTTTCTTATTGTTTGGAAAAATAGAGTTTGACTTTTCCCCTTGAGGCTTAATGTAGGGTTTCGTCCATTCTACATTTGGATGACTCTTTAATTTTTTAAGATTTTCTTCAGTAATGGCAGGAATCAAATATTGTTTTTCTTCCTTATTGAACCATGCCAAACCATCAGTCACACCATAGACCTCAACAAGACTACGCATATTAAAACCTTGCCCCTTTCCTTGAACGATATAAGAAAGCTGTGGCTTTGCACGTTCAGGAAATTCCAAAGGTTTATTATTAATCATCACCTGCGCGTCTAAAATAGACAGGGAATCACCAGGCACACCAACAGCGCGCTTAACATAGTTTGATTTTTTATCAATTGGTTTAAAGTAATGTTTTCCTGATCTATCACCAAACATGCGGACAGTATCAATCGGCCAGTTAAAGACAACAATATCGTTTCGTTCAATATCTTGAAAACCTGGGATTCTCATTTCAGGCAATTGGAGGTCTGACCAATAAGATTTAACACCAGTTCCAGGTATTGAGTCGTGAACCATCGGCAACGCAATTGGTGTTTGCGGCACACGAGCACCGTAATGAAACTTACTCACAAAAAGAAAATCACCAACCAACAAACTCTTCTCTAAAGATGATGTTGGGATGGTAAAAGGTTGCATTACATAAGTGTGTACAAGCGTCGCCGCAACAATTGCGAAAAGTAAAGCACTCACTGTTTCGCCCGTTTTTGTTTTTGCCTTGACACTTCTATTTCCTATAAATTTATCAGTTGTAAAATAATTGATGTAATAGATATAAAGACCTAAAGTCACAATCGACAGAATAGTATCAAGTGCAGAATTCTTCCCATAACTCCTCGCCGTCTCTACCCAAATAACAGGAAACATGATCAAATTAATCACTGGAATAAACAGCAAGAAGACCCACCACCACGGCCGGTTGATGATCCGCATTAAAACAATGGCATTATAAACAGGTATAGCAGCCTCCCAAGCTTGGCGACCAGCACGTTTGTAAAGTTTCCAAGTCCCGAGAAAATGGACAACCTGAACGGCTAATATAAATAAAAGGAGTTGTGTAAATGTCATGATAAATTATTTTATTAAATCGTCTAAAACCTGAGCCATTTGATAAACACCTGGTTTTTGTTGGGCTAACCATTCTGCAGCCATTACAGCTCCAAGAGCAAAGCCTTGACGCGACTTAGCCGAATGCTTGATACTTAGTTGGTCTATTTCTGAAGAAAAAGTTACAGTGTGAACACCAAAAACTTCTCCTTCACGTATTGCTTTAATCGGAATATTCTCTTTTGAATCATCTGGCGGGCATGCCCAAGACGTGTATGAAGTGGCATTGATGACTTCTTCTGCCAAACTAATTGCCGTTCCGCTTGGCGCATCTTTCTTGTGCACATGATGTACTTCTTCAAGTGCTGGCTCATAATTATCAACCGAACTCATTAATTTTGAGAAATACGTATTGAGTTTAAAAAAGAGGTTGACTCCGATGCTAAAATTCGAAGCGTACAAAAAGTGTCCTGATTTGTCATCACATAAACTGACAGCTTTTTCATAATCATCAAGCCATCCCGTTGTACCAGAAATAACAGGAACTTGCGCTGTGATGGCTAAACTAATATTATCAAAAGCAGCTTCAGGCTCACTAAAATCAATTGCAACATCTGCTTTTTTAAGGTCTTTTTCTTTAGGTTTTTCATTCGTTTTCAAAACAATAGAATGACCGCGATTTTTTGCGCTCTTTTCGATGTTTTTTCCCATTTTTCCGTAACCTAAAATTGCAATTTTCATCTCAATCTAAATTTATGTTTAAGCTTAAGCCATAATCGGGTTTTCCACTGAGGTAATTAGGTTCAAAACGCGTTTGAAGACTCAAATCACGTGTGATACTAAATTGATTTAAATGCGCATCAACATTGGCGTCAACAATATTGAGAATATAGAATCCAATCATAACAAGAAGTGAATACTCTCTGTTTTTTCTAAACTGCTTTTGTGCATCAATCAGGTTTTCTTTGGTCAGCAATCCGCTAAATTCATCATCATCAAAACCAGCAAGTCGGCGTTTATAAGCATCGCGATAACGGTTGTATTCCTTATCATTTTGCACATAAAAATAGGCACTTGTTCCGATGCCGCCATAGACAATTGGCACTTTCCAATAACTGCCATTATAGATTTGCCCTAAGCCAGGTAAGATTGCTGAATAAAAAGCAGCTTTTGCTGGCGCGAGCGCATCAAATGGATCCGCTCTAAAAGAAGTTTCTGTTTGTTCAAAATTTTGTTCTGTTTGATTGATTTTTAAATCACTTTCTTCTTTTTGTGAATAAGAAAGTCCGCTAAAAAGCAAAAGGAGATATAAAAATCTACGCATCTTTAGAATCTTGTAGGAGTTTTGAAATGCGATCGAAATCTTCGTCAGATGAGAAAGGTAAAATAATCTTACCGTTTCCTTTCTTCGTTAACTTGACCTCGACTTTAGCACCAAAATGCTCAGAGATAGATTTGACAACTTTGGCTTTGGCTTGATCGATTTTTGGCTGACTTGTTTTTGGTTTTGGTCCTTCATTTAAGGTTTTGACCAGCTTCTCAGTTTCACGAACTGACAGTTTATCTTTGAGGATGTGCTCATAGATATCAATTTGTCTTTCTGGATCTTGAATATTAATTAACGCACGTCCATGGCCCATACTCAAAAAGCCATCACGCATACCTGTTTGCACAATTGGATCTAATTTCAGCAACCGTAAATAGTTGGCTATTGTCGATCTATTTTTACCAATGCGATCACTGAGTTGTTCTTGTGTTAAATCAATTTCATCAATCAAACGTTGGTAAGACAAAGCGATTTCAATTGGGTCTAAATCTTGTCGCTGAATGTTTTCCACCAAAGCCATTTCGAGTGACTCTTGATCATTTGCAATACGGATGTAGGCAGGAATTGTTTCTAAACCGACAAGCTTAGAAGCGCGAAAACGACGTTCACCAGAAACCAATTGGTACTGGTTTCGGTTCACTTTACGCACCGTAATTGGTTGAATAACACCCAACTCTTTAATGGAAGTTGCCAACTCATCTAAAGCATTTTCATTAAAGCTAGTCCGCGGCTGAAAAGGGTTGACCTCAACGCTACCTAACTCTAACTCTACAATATTTCCGACAACTTTATCTGCATTTTTATCTTCAGCAGAGTTAATTTCATTATCAGGATCATTTAATAATGCTGACAGACCACGTCCTAATGCTTTTTTCTTTGTCTTCGCCATAACTTCCTATTTTCTTAGGCATTGATTATTTCTTCTGCTAAACTTAAATAATTATTTGCACCTTTACTCGCAGCGTCATATTTAATAATGCTTTCACCATAACTCGGCGCTTCGCTTAAGCGCACATTGCGCTGAATAATAGTTTTAAAAACCATATCGCTAAAGTGCTTTTTCACCTCATCAACAACTTGATTTGATAAACGCAAACGCGAATCATACATGGTGAGCAACAAACCTTCAATCAACAAATCTTTATGATGCACTTTTTGTACACTTTTGATGGTATTTAAAAGCTTCCCCAAACCTTCCAATGCAAAATATTCACACTGAATAGGAATAATCACACTATCCGAAGCTGCCAAAGCATTAAGCGTCAACAAACCTAATGAAGGCGCACAATCGATCAAAATATAATCGTATAATTCTCTCGCCCCAGCAATAGCCTGCTTCAGCATGAGTTCGCGGTTGTCTTGATCGACCAACTCCAACTCGATGGCAACAAGGTCTATATGTGCTGGAATAATATCTAAATTCGGAGAATCCGTTTTTATAATTGCATTTTCAAACTTTTCAGTATGTTCGAGAATTTGATAAGTTCCGATCTCAACCGACTCTATATCAATACCTAAACCTGAGGATGCATTTGCCTGAGGATCAGCATCAATTAGTAAAACTTTTTTTTCTAGAACTCCCAAGGAAGCCGCTAAATTAACAGCAGTTGTTGTTTTACCAACACCTCCTTTTTGATTTGCAATTGCAATTATTTTTCCCATCTAATACGAGCAGATTTAAGTTTGTAAAAATACAATTAATTCAAGCATATAAAAACCAAAGTTATTAACAGCTTTTGTAATAAAATAGTGTGCTAGATACTTTGTGCTGGCTTTAACATAAACATAGACTTTTTTTGTTTAAAAACAAATATGAATGAACATTAACGGATATTCTAACAAAAGAATACACAATACAATTATATTTGTCAAAAACAAAATTGTATTATAAATTCTATCTTCTTTTTGCACTCTTTTGCTTTTTTCAATTGGCATTTTCACAAAAAACACATAAAGTTGCTGGTCAAGTTTTAACTGAAGAAAACGAACCTATTCCCGGTGCCAACATCAGTATTGGCTCTGCTGGAACAACAAGTGATTTTGAGGGTTTTTTTCAAATAAAATTGACTGAAGAAACCTATCTATTAAAAATCAGTTACCTCGGGTTTAAAACCTATTCACAAAAAATCACAGTAGATGGAGACAAAAATCTGCGAATTCAACTGAAAGAGAAACAAGAAGTTTTAGACGAAATTATAATCACACAAGATGTTGAAGCCCTGAATACAAGAAGTGCTCAAATGAGTGTCAACACACTGAAGGCTGAAAGTATTCAGAAAATTCCTGCTGTTTTCGGTGAAGTTGACGTGATCCGTTCTTTGTTACAGCTCCCTGGTGTTTCCAACGGAGGTGAAGGCACATCTGGTTTTAATGTCAGAGGTGGTCATGCCGATCAAAACTTGATTCTTGTTGACGATGTTGTTCTTTTTAACGCCTCACATCTATTTGGTTTCTTTTCTGTGTTCAATGCCAATTCGATTGATTACCTAAAATTATATAAAGCTGGAATTCCTGCAAAATTTGGAGGACGCGTTTCTTCAGTTTTGGATATCAAACAAAAAAAAGGATCTAAAAAAACTTTTAAAGGCAAAGCGAGTATTGGTATTATTTCCAGTCAACTTTTACTGGAGGGTCCGATTCAGAAAGACAAATCTTCTTTCCTCTTTGCTGGACGAGGGACTTATGCTCATTTATTTTTAAAATTGACTGACAATAAAAACGCAGCATATTTCTACGATTTAAACGCAAAATACACAACGCGGCTCAATGCGAATAACGACTTAAATATTTCAATTTATCACGGGAATGACTATGTCACTATCAATGATAGTTTTTCAAATACTTATGGCAGCTCATTTGCAAATTTAAATTTGAAGCATCGCTTTAATTCTGATCTGAATGCCAATTTCAATTTTTCGTATTCTTTATATAACTTTCAACTCGACTTAGACTTGGTGGGCTTTGATTTTAAAAATGATATCAGCAATTTCAATTTGAATGCTAATTTTAAACAGCGCATCGCAGAAGGCTTTAAACTCAACTACGGCCTCAGCTCTATCAAATACAATATCAATCCTGGTACAATTAAACCAACACGGCCAGATTCAGGTATTAATACTGATGATTTGGCTGAGAAAAATGCTTATGAACACGCTGCATTCATCAGTGCCGAGCATCAATTATCCTCAGATCTTAAGGCTGAATATGGATTGCGTTTAAATGCATTTTGGCGCATGGGCGAAAAAGAATTTAAAGGTTACACTAATGACTTACCTATTCTTTATGATGCTGAAAAAGGGATTTATGAGAAAGCAGAACCAATAGAAATTATCGACCAATCAAAAAGCAGTATTCAAAAGGAATTCTACAACTTAGAGCCTCGTCTCTCTTTGGCTTACAGCTTTAATGATGACACCTCCATCAAAGCGAGTTTTAATCATTTAACACAAAATCTACATTTATTATCCAACACCTCATCTCCTACTCCTTTTGATGTTTGGACACCAAGCGGGGCATACGTTAAACCTCAAAAATTAAATCAATATTCGGTGGGCTACTTTAAAAATCTAAAAGGAAAAAAATTCAGTCTTGAGGCCGAAGTTTTCTTTAAAACAGTTGATAACAGAATCGATTATGTTGATGGCGCCAATCTTATTGCCAATGATGCTGTTGAGCAAATCATTCTAAATGGTGAAAGTCGTGCTTATGGGCTTGAATTTCTTTTACGCAAAAACACTGGAAAACTCACAGGCTGGCTTGCCTACACACTTTCAAAATCAGAACAGCGCACACCTGGAAGAACGACTCAAGAGAACGGTATAAATAATGGCGAATGGTATTTGTCTAACTATGATAAAACGCATGATATCTCAATCACAGCAAGCTATGACTTAAATAAAAAATGGACTTTCAATTCGAGTTTTAACTTACAAACCGGCCGTCCTGTGAGTTTCCCTGTTGGACAGTTTGAATATCAAGGACTCAATATCCCTGTTTATGAAGGTCGAAATCTCAACCGCTTACCGACTTATCATCGTTTAGATCTTTCGGCAACATTAACGCCAGAAAAAGAAGTTTCCAAAAACTGGACATCCTCCTGGACTTTTGGAATCTACAATCTCTACAATCGTAAAAATGCTGCTTCTTTGAATTTTGAACAAAACAGAACAACAGGTTTAAATGAGGCCAACAGGTTTTCAATTTTCGGTATTGTTCCATCGGTTAGTTATCAAATTTCCTTTTAAAATGAAAAAAACATTTCTTTTATATACATTCATATTTTTATCCAGCTTAGTTTTTTCGAGTTGTGAAGACACAATTATCGTTGATCTGGAAACAAGCAAACCTCGACTTGTCATTGATGCTGCGCTCAAATGGCAAAAAGGAACAGATGGTCATTTTCAAAAAATCAAAATCTCGAGAACACGCGGATTTTACGAAAACACGCCAGTGCCAGTTACAGATGCGCTAGTCAGCCTTAGCAATGAAAACAATCAAAACTTTACATTCACAGATACAAATGGAGATGGTGTATATTCCACAAATAATTTTGAACCTCAAATAGATCAGGAATACACTCTCAAAGTCAATGTTGATGATCGCAACTTTAAAGCCACCGAAAAACTAAAACCTGTTTCTCAAATCGATTCGGTTCAACAAAAAGATGATGGCGGTTTTAGCGGTGAAAACATTGAGATCAAAGTTTTTTACAAAGATCCTGCTGCATTCAAAAACTTCTATTTGTACACTTTTGATGTTGATTTCTTAGCTTATCCTGTTTTCTCAATTTTGAATGATGATTTTAATAACGGCAACGCTATTTTCGCTTATTACACTGAAGAAGATTTGGAAGCAGGCGATACTTTAAAAATCAAAGCACATGGCATTTCAGAAACCTATTATAATTATTTAGAGGTTTTACTTGATCAGACTGGTGCAGCTGGGGGTCCTTTTCAAACTCAGCCCGCAACTGTGAGAGGTAATATTGTTGACCAAGACAATCCCGAAGACTATATTTTTGGCTATTTTAGCCTTTCAGAAACAGATCAGTTGAATTACGAAGTCAAATGAGCAATTTTATAAAGACAACCGAACAAGATTCACATTTTAGAAATATTGAAAAAATGTCAACTTCTGAGATGCTGACAAACATCAATACTGAAGATCAAAAAGTGGCTTTAGCTGTTCAGAATGAAATCCCTGTCATCTCTGCTGTTGTTGATAAAATCACTGATCAGCTCAAGAATGGTGGACGTTTATTTTATATTGGCGCCGGGACAAGTGGCAGATTAGGCATCTTGGATGCAAGTGAATGCCCTCCAACTTTTGGAGTCGATCAAAATATGGTGATCGGACTTATTGCTGGCGGTGATGCTGCAATACGTATTGCTGTCGAAAATGCTGAAGACAATAAAAGCCAGGCTATACAAGATCTTCAGCGCCATAGAATTGATCAAAATGATGTTGTTATTGGCGTCGCAGCTTCTGGCACAACACCTTATGTGATTGGCGGATTAAAAGATTGTCAAGAACAAGGCATTACAACGGCCTGCGTCACTTGTAATCAAAATTCACCTGTAAGTGAGTTTGCTGATTTCCCTATTGAAGTTGTGGTCGGTCCAGAATTTATCACAGGAAGTTCGCGCATGAAAGCAGGAACAGCCCAAAAGATGGTTTTAAATATGATCAGTACTGCTGTGATGGTCAAACTCGGTCGCGTGAAAGACAATAAAATGGTAGACATGCAACTCTCTAATGAAAAACTCATTCAACGCGGATCTCGAATGATTTCAGAAGAATTAAAATTAGATTTATCAACCTCAGAAAAATTATTGAAAAAACACGGTAGTGTTCGAAAAGCAATCGACAATGAAACACACAAATAAAGATAAACTTTTAAAGGGCATCAAGTTTTTGGCTGGTGCACTTCCACTATTTTTTATAGGACCAACAGTAATGTACAGCGCTTTTAGCAATCAAGACAAACCGTTGTATTGGCCAATTTTGATTTTTTCACTTTTAGTTTGTGCCGCCGCTATGTTTTTAATGTTTCGCGGTATCAAAGTCATCATGTCGGCCATGTTTGACGATTAAGATCTTTGGCGTGGCACTCTTAAGAGTAAAAGAATTCCTCCAATAAAAAAGATTACTAAGAAGAGTATTGAATACCTCAAGCTACTTGTCAATTGGGCAGATATACCATAAAAAACCATCCCGATGACAATGCCTACTTTTTCAGAGACATCATAAAAGCTAAAATACGAGGTGGTATCAACCGCATTGTCAGGTAAAAATTTAGAATATGTTGAGCGCGATAAAGATTGGATCCCTCCCATCACCAATCCGACAAAGAAAGCAGCGATATAAAACTGAACTGGCGTTTCCATGAAAAATGCGTAAAAACAAATAGCGAGCCAGATTATATTTAATCCGATCAGCACATTAATATTTCCAAATATCTCTGCTAAACGCGATGCTAAAAAAGCACCCAAAACTGCAACGAGCTGAATCAATAAAATACTAACAATCAATCCTTGCGTGGCTTCTCCTTCTTCCCACTTAATTTCTTCAACACCAAAATAAGTGGCGATCAACATGATTGTTTGAACCGCCATACTGTAAACAAAATACGCAGCCAAGTAGCGCTCTAAAGCAATGGATTCGCGCACATTGCGGTAAACAGATTTCAATTCCTTAAACCCGTGAAAGATTAACCGCGAAGTCATCTTGCCTTTAGCTTCAGATTTTGGCAAATAATAAAAAGTGTATTGACTAAAACCAATCCACCAAACACCCGTTAAAACAAAAGAAAGTCGTGTTGGTATATTTTCAGATTCAAATCCGAAAAACTCATATCCTAAAATCATACTCAAACACACTAGCAACAAAATAACACTTCCGATATAGCCCATCGAAAATCCTTTTGCACTGATACGGTCTTGTTGATTTTTATGAGCAATATCAGGTAAGTATGAATTATAGAAAACAATACTTCCCCAGAAACCAATTAAGCCTAAAAGGTAGCACAATAGGCCAAACCAAAGATTATCTAGGTCAAACCAATACAGACCAATACACGCTGAGGCACCGATATAGCAAAAGAGTTTCATGAAGAACTTTTTACTGCCGCTATAATCCGCAATCCCGCTCAAAAGTGGACTCAAAAAAGAAATGATCAAAAACGCAAAAGCCGTGATATAGCCAATGAGTGCATTGTTATTAAAAGAAAAACCTAGAAATTCAACTTGGTCATTGATGATTTCTCCCTCGCCATTTTTTACAAGCGTCAAGGCTCCGTAAAAAATCGGAAAGATAGCTGAGGATATCACCAAGCTATAAACTGAGTTTGCCCAGTCATAGAAAGCCCAAGCATTCAGTAATTTAGGGTGACCTTTTTGCAACAAAATGATTTATTTAAAAGATGTCACACCAAAATGACGTGCAGTTTCCTTTGCTTCGCCTGCCCATTTATTCAAATTTTGAATACGCGCTTCATTTGACGGGTGTGTGCTCAAAAATTCTGGTTGGCCTCCACCACCGCTAGCTTCCGACATGCGCACCCATAAGTTTGCAGCCTCGTCAGGATCATAACCCGCAATTGCCATTAAGGTTAAACCAATTTTATCGGCTTCAGTTTCATGTTTACGACTGAAAGGAAGCATCACTAAAACCTGACTTCCCACACCATAAGCAACATTAAAAAGCTCTTGATTCTTAGTATCTTCACCTCCCAGTGCAGCAGCACCTACAACGCCAACTGTTTCTTGTAAAGCTCCAGCGCTCATGCGTTGTTGGCCATGATTTGCCAAAGCGTGTGCAACCTCATGCCCCATAATTGTTGCAATCCCTGTTTCTGATTGTGCTATTGGTAATATTCCTGTGTAGAAAGCAACTTTACCACCTGGCATTGCCCATGCATTGACTTCCTCACTATCAATGAGATTGTACTCCCATTGATAATCATCGGTGTAATTTTTATGACCATTAGCATCTAACCATTTAATGGCTGCAGCCGTAATTTTCTGACCCACATTTGTAATCATTTGTGCATCGTCTGTCCCTTTGAGAACATGGCTTCCATCTATCACTTCATCGTACTGCTGGAAAGCCATCGGTAAGATTTCAGAGTTAGGCACAACAGCTAAAGTCTTTTTACCAGTAAAAGGGTTCTCGGCACAATTTGTGATTGATAAAGCAAGAACAAATGCTAGAATGATTTTTTTCATAGTTGTTTTTTATGTTTAAATCAAATTTAGATATTTTTTAAAAAAATAACGTCTTAGATGACTTAACTTTATGCTAAAAATGAAATATTTACTCATCACAGTTCTTATTGTTAGTTTTTACTCCTGTCATACAGAAGCACAAGAAGAACACAAATCATCGGAAATCTCAGAATTTGAAGTCACAAAATCTGAGGCAGAATGGAAAAAAGAGTTGACAACAGCTGAATATCAGATTCTCAGAAAATCTGGCACAGAACTCAGCAATTCAAGTCCATTAAACAATATACATGAGCCAGGTACTTTTGTATGTACAGCTTGTGAAAATCCTGTTTACAAAACGCTAAATAAATTTGAAAGTGGCACAGGATGGCCTAGTTTTGACCAACCCATTCAAGGACATATTAAGCTTATCAAAAGCAATAATTTAAATTATCAAGAAGTTATTTGTGCAAAATGTGGCAGTCATTTAGGACATGTTTTTAATGATGGCCCACGAGACACAACAGGCAAGCGCCATTGTATTAATGGTGTGGCTTTGAATTTTATTTCTGACAAAAAAAAATTAGAAAAATGAAAGATGAAAACTGGAAAGAAAAACTCACTGAAGAAGAGTATCACGTTTTAAGAGA
>JAKDUG010000222.1 GCA_030457805.1 Psychroflexus sp. | reverse complement strand
CTAAGATGTCTTGTTCGATATCACCAGTAGTGTAAAATGGAGGTGCAATTTTAACGATTCTGTTTTTGTAATCTAATGCCATTCTGACGATAGGCACTTTTGCCTGATGTGCAATGTGATAGAATCCTGTTTTCCAAGTCTCCACTTTTTGTCGCGTCCCTTCAGGAGCTATGGCTAGCCTGAAAGCGTCTTTGTTTTTAAATAGCTCAACAGTTTGATCGACAGTTGAATTCTTTTTTGAGCGATCAATTGGTGCGCCACCCATCCAGCGAAAATAACCGCCAAAAGGCCAACGGAAGAGTTCTTTTTTAGCAACATAATTGATTTCAACACCAGTTGACTTTCGTATAAAAGCACCGAGAAAGAAGTCGTGCCAGCTAGTGTGAGGAGCTGCAGCAACCACACATTTTTTTAGTTTAGGGGAAATGCTGCCTTCTATTTTCCAACCTAAAATGCGATGAAATATAAACTTATACAAGATTTAAAGCACTAATATGAATATACGAAAATAGGTTTTCTTGTTGAGATTATTGTGTTTTCATCTCAGCTAAACTATAGATAATTCTGTTTTGTGCGTTGGGTTGTGAGCCAAAAATACTTTGTGTGATGTTCATATCTTTATCAATGATTAGCCAATGCGGTGTTCCTTCACATTTGAATTGATCGTAAGCAAAATGATTTTCATCGATGTAAATCTCAAGTGGAATTTTTGGTGTGGCGAAGATGCTTTTAATCTCTTTTCTAGTCACGCTAAAACTAAAGTTTGAATGAATCAAAATGACCTGGATACCATACTCTTCTTTGAGCTCATAGGCAAAAGGAATAGCGCGACCTGTACAGCCTAAACAATCATTGTTGTAAAACAAAATAAGTGTGGTTTTTCCTTTAAATAAATCAGCTTTTAAAGGCGAGTCTTGTAAGTCGAGATCCTTAATTTTTGTGAAATTTTTTAACCAATCTGCCATGTGTCAAACATACGAAAAAACCCTGAACGCGTCAGGGTTTTAAAAAATATAGAATTCTTATGATTAGAAATTAAGTTCGATCCCAAATAAGAAATTAATCCCTGCTTGGGGGTAATAGCCTGCATCTCCAAGCGTTTCTGTATTGCCATTTGAGGTAACATCATAGGTGTAGAAAAAGCCGTTGGATTCATACTTGACATCAAGGATATTATTGACTAATCCTGTGAAGACAATACTTTCAAATACAGGTGAGTTTGTCCAGTTGTAAGTGAAATTTAGATCATTGATAAAATACGCATCTAACTTTGATTTTTCAGCATCGATGTTTCCCATGTATTGCTCACCAACATATTTACTGAGTAAAGCAATTTGGAATTTTTCATTTGGATGATAAATAAATTGATTTCCAGCGACAACGTCTGGTGAAAACGAAATATTGGTCTCCCCCAAACCTTGTAATGAGCCATCGAGATTTGCATAGAAATTAATGTTCTTATTTCTGCTTATGGCAATGTTTGGACGTAAACTAAATTTTGAACTGAGTTTGATCGAGGCGTCAATCTCAAGGCCTAAGCGATAACTTTTCCCGCTTGTTTCACGGATAGCTGAGCCAACATCATCAAGCGCGCCAGTCAAGACCATTTGATTGTTGTAATGCATATAATACAGATTGGTATTGATTTGGAACTTGTCATTATTAAAGCGCCAACCGAGTTCAAAGTCATCCAGCTCCTCGGCTTTTGTGATACCGTTTTCAAAATCTTTTCGTCTTGGTTCACGATGTGCTCGGCCGTAAGAAGCATAAAGCTGATGCGTATTGTTGAGCTGATAACTTAAGCCGGTTTTAGGATTAAAAAACGCATCATTTTGATCTACGTCAAACGCAACTTTGTCTGATGATAAACCAGTCGTTTTATAAGTGATAAAACGACCTTGCAGATCCAAGAAAGCCTGCCATTGTTCGTTGAATTTATAAGTCGCTTTACTGAAAATTGTGTATTCATTTTTAGTGCCTTTGCTGTCGTAGTAATGGTCATAGATTTCCGAATCTCCGGTGTCTTGACTCCAGATGACTTCTCCAAAATGGTCATTTGTGTAATAACTATAATAAAGGCCAGTGGTGATATTGAGGTTCTGCGTTTTGTAAATGAAATCTCCACTAACAACAAAATAATCATTGTCAAGCCAGCGTCTTCTAATCAAATCGGCTTCTGCTACGGCGGCCTTGTCAATATTGTGAAATTCTAGATCCGCATCTTCTTTATACTGCTCAAAAAAACCTCTCCCGTTTGTATAGTTTAGGCTGACTTTACTCGACCATTTGGCGTTGTAATCTTGATGCCAATGCAGTTGATAGTGATCTTGTTTGTAGGCATCATTTTCGTTTTCATAAAATTTTTTCATACCATTTGCATCTGTGTATGCTCCTGCGGAATTATAGGTGCGATCATTCTTGAGCTTTTCTGAATCTATTCCGTTCCAGGCCTGATAAGTGACTTGATCACCACCAAAAGTCAGCGCTTTGATGTAGGTGTTTTTATGTGAATAAACGCCTTGCAGGAAATATGATTTAAGATCTGATGAAGCCCGATCAACATAGCCATCAGATTTAATTTGCGACAAACGACCAGAGATTTCAATATGAGAATCCAGCATACCAGTGCTGTATTTGAGCGTGTGTTTGCGTGTGTTGAAAGAGCCATATGAATTTGATAATGATCCATTTGCCTCAGATGAAGAAGCTTCAGTCAGAATATTAAGACTCGCCCCAAATGCACCAGAACCGTTTGATGATGTGCCAACGCCGCGTTGCAATTGTAAATTTTGCGTTGTAGATGCAAAATCGGGTAGGTTAACCCAAAAGCTGCCTTGACTTTCTTGATCGTTATACGGAATCCCGTTAATGGTCACATTCACCCGGGAAGCATCACTTCCGCGCACGCGAATTCCTGAATAACCAACACCGTTTCCCGCATCCGTTGTCGTCACTACTGACGGAAGATAATTCATCAAACTTGGGATGTCTTGCCCTAAATTGCGCTGTTTGATTTCCTTTT
>JAKDUG010000221.1 GCA_030457805.1 Psychroflexus sp. | reverse complement strand
GAGTTAGAAGGTAAAAAATCTTTAGAATTCCGTGGAAGTATTGATAACTTGTTCAATGAAGTTTATTTAACTAGCTTAAGTTCAAACAGAGCAGTTGAATCTGGTGATCGTACATTCAAAGGAATTAGCGAAAGAAACAGAGGTTACTTCGGATTTGACAGACAATGGAGCTTAAGTGTTAAGTTCAATTTCTAAATCATAATTTATAGAATTATCCAGCTGAAAGCGAGACTTTAAAAGGTCTCGCTTTTTTTATACCTTCTATTTTTATTCAGTTTAAAAGTGTAATTTTACAATACGATGCTTAATAAACGCCTTCTTGTTAAAAACCTGTTAGCACATAGTAGTGAGAATAGTTTCTATGATAAAAAACAACAACTCAATTTAAGCTCAAAAGAAGGTAAAGCTAAATTCTTGAAACATGTTTGCGCCTTAGCCAACTCAAACCCGAATAACACAAGTTTTATAGTTGTCGGCGTAACAGATCAAGACAATGAAGTGATTGGCACTGATTTTTTTGATGACAGCAAAATTCAAAATCTTATCAATGCCTATCTAAACAATCCGCCGCGCATTATTTACGAGAATGTTCAATTCCCACATTTACCAAATCAAAAAGTCGTTGGCTTAGTCAGCATTTACCCAAAAGAAGAAAGCAGCATCTGTTCGCTACGTAAGAATATATGGAAATATAAAAGAAATCAAGCTTTTGCTCGACAAGGCAGCAATAGCAAACCTATACCAAAAGAATTCAACTCTGATAAACACAGCAATCACATCGCTGTAAAAACCATTGAAGACAACTCGCATAACACCATCAAATATACTCTTGACAACGTCTTTGAGTTTATGGAAAAGGCTAAAGACTTCAACCCTCAATATCATGTCTTTAAAGAATATTTTGTTGTTTGCTGGGCTGGACAAAAAATTAATAGGGATAAACAAGAATTTCTCTCACGTGTTAATATTGAACTCATTAATGAACAAGTCAAGCTCTTTTACTCAACTTTTGATGAAGTCAAAATAAGTTATGATGACGAAAAATTCGAAATTGTAGAATACGTTCATTTAGGCCTGAAAACAAAATTCAATCACTACCCACTTGAAAAAGTCAGCATCAGCTTTAATAACACCATGAGTTATGACATCCAAACAGAGATGCTTTTTGATCCGCCACAATACGATGCAAAAACTTTAAGACATTACCTAAACCATAACAATACATTATTATATAAAATCGAAAACAATTTAAAGCTTAGTAGTTCAGACATAAATGATTTAGAACAACTCCCAAGCATTTACCTAATTGCATATCTTAATGGCTTTGAAAATGCTTTAAATCAGTTATATTTAGCCAAAAATTTGCTAAAAACAGATTATGATTTGGCATATCAAGGCGTAAAAGATAAATTACGCATCCTTAGAAAAATTAAATACAACTAACATGCCTAAAACGTATGTGATTGGAGATATCCATGGTGGCCTAAGTGCCTTAAAAGATCTTCTTCAACAATTAAATTTACAAGACGAAGATCAGCTTATTTTTTTGGGTGATTATGTTGATGGCTGGAGCGATTCAGCTCATGTAATTTCATATTTAATTCAAATCAAAGAGGAACTAAATTGTCGATTTATTAGAGGTAATCATGACGACTTGGTTCTACAATGGCTAACCACAGATTTTAATAATGAAAAATGGTTGCAACATGGCGGTGAAAGCACAAAAAAAACTTATGAGCATCTAGACCAAACAACGATAAATTTGCATGTTAATTTTTTAGAAAATTTAGAAAACTATATCATAGACGATCAGAACAGATTGTTTCTTCATGCAGGTTTTTCCAACATGAGCGGTCCTCAGTTTGAATATCATGAAGATACTGTGTATTGGGACAGAACCCTTTGGGAAACAGCTTTATCTTTAGATCCTCAAATAAAAAAGGATGATAAAGTTTATCCTAAAAGACTAAAGCTATTTCAAGAAATTTATATCGGACATACACCTGTCACGCGTTTAGGAAAAACTGAACCAGTTAATGCTGTAAACATCTGGAATGTTGACACAGGCGCTGCTTTTAAAGGACCTCTTACAGCTTTAGAAATAAACTCCAAAGAGTTTTTTCAAAGTCGGCCAGTTCATGAATATTACCCCGATGAAGTTGGCAGAAATTAAAAGATTTCTTTAATTTTTAAAGCAATTTGATTTGCAGACAAACCAACTAATTCATACAATTCCTCAGGACTACCATGCTCAATAAATTTATCAGGAATGCCTAATGGATGAATTTCTCCAAGATAATTTTTCTGTTGCGCTTCACTTAAAACAAGACTTCCAAAACCACCTATAACAGAACCATCTTCAACAGTAATGATTTTATCGTATGTATTAAAAATTTGATGAAGCATTTCACGATCAAGCGGTTTTAAAAATCTAAAATCATAATGACTAGGCTGACATTGATCTTCAACCAATTTTATAGCATTTTGCACTTCATGAGCCACACTTCCTAAACTCAAAATAGCAATATCATGACCTTTTGAAATTTGCTTTGCTTTTCCAATTTCAATTTTTTCAAAATCGACTTGCCAATCTATATTAAAAGCTCTTCCACGTGGATAGCGAATCGCTATCGGATGTGATTGATACAGTGAAGCAGTGTAAAGCATTTGACGCAACTCAATTGCCGATGCAGGTGCGGCGATGATCAGATTTGGAATACAATTGAGGTAAGCTAAATCAAAACTACCGTGATGTGTTGCGCCATCATTACCAACCAAACCAGCACGATCAATACAAAAAACAACTGGTAAGTTTTGCAAAGCAACATCGTGAATCAATTGATCATAAGCGCGCTGTAAAAATGTTGAATAAATTGTACAAAAAACTTTCTGCCCTTGTGTTGCTAATCCTGCGGCAAAAGTAACAGCATGTTGCTCTGCAATACCAACATCAAAAGCGCGTTTTGGCATTTCTTGCATCATATATTTTAAAGAACTGCCCGTTGGCATCGCAGGTGTAATGCCAACAATAT
>JAKDUG010000220.1 GCA_030457805.1 Psychroflexus sp. | reverse complement strand
TTACCAATTTCTTGTAAGTACTTGTCAAGTGAAGCTGTTTCACGATTTGTTACCTGCTTTGTAATTTTAAGTTGTCTCATTAAACAAAAACTGAATTATGGGGTTGAGTGTTTTATATTTTACGAGTGATGTCTTCAATATGTTACAAGAAATCTTTATTTATTTTTATAATAAAAAAAGCGAGGCTTTCAAAGCCTCGCTTTTATATCTTGTATGTCTTGCTATTTAAGACCTGATGTGGCCATTGCCCCAAACATAATATTTGTTTGTCACCAGTTGTTTTAGACCCAATGGTCCGCGGTGATGCAATTTATCTGTAGAAATTGCAAGTTCTGCTCCAACGCCCATTTGACCGCCATCTGTAAATCGAGACGATGCATTTTGATAAACAGCAGCACTGTCTATTTGTTGCATAAATGCTAAAGCTTCAGCATCATCTTTTGTGATAATAATAGATGAATGCCCACCCGAATAAGTATTAATTTTATCAACAGCTTGATCAAAATCATCAGCTTTAGCGATCAAAATTTTCATTGCTAAAAATTCTTCATACCAAACATCTTCACCTTTTACAACTTCTGCATCAGTTAAAATTGAACTTAAATTATTGTCAATAAGCATTTCAACTTTGTGTGATTTGAGTGTGTTGTATAGGTCTTTTACTTTCTCGTCAAATCCTTCGATTTTAGCATCAATAAAAACTTTGTCAAGTGCATTACACCCTGATATTTTATCAGTTTTCGAATTGATGATTACTTTTTTAGCAATATCCCAATCTGCATCTTTTGATACATATAGGAAGTTGTTTCCTCGTCCGCTTATCAAAACCGCACATTTTGCATTTTGTTTGACAAAATCGATCAAGCGCTCGCCACCGCGTGGAACAATGAGGTCTAATTTTTCAGAAGGATTTCTGAGAAATTCCTGTGTTTCATCACGTTTCATGTGTAAGAGTCTGATCCAATCTTTGGGGAGATCATTTTCGGCCAAAGCTTCATGCCAACACTTCTCAAGAACGATGTTTGAGTGGTTTGCTTCTTTCCCACCTTTTAAAAGGATTTTGTTATTGGCTTTAAAAGCGAGAACTGCAGCTTCGATTGTCACATCAGGGCGAGATTCATAAATAATCATAATTGTCCCGAATGGATCTGTTTTGTTGACAATTTTTAAGCCGCTATCTAAGATTCTCTCAGAGATATCTTTTCCAACAGGATCTTCCTGCTCTTTCACTTCTTTGATCGCTTGGATCATCTCGTCAATTTTTGAGTCATTGACGATCAGTCGATCATATAGCGCTTGATCATCTCTTTGAAAAGCATCGAGGTCTTTTTTATTTTCAGCAATAATATCTTCCCTTTTTTGATCTATAATTTTCATCATAGATGCCAAGACATTATTTTTTGTTTTTGTATCTAAAAGTTTCATGATTTTAAATTGTAAATTTAGTTCCTAATTTTTTTCCTTCCATAATGTCGATGATGACATTCTCTTCCTTTCCGTTAGCGATATGTGTTGGTATATTTTTACTGGCTGTGTCTTTTGCAATTTTTAATTTTGACTGCATTCCTCCACGGCCTTCACCTTCGCCTTTTTCATTTTCTTGAACATATTTCTCAACATCATCATGCACTTTAACTTCGTGCAATAATTTTGTGTCTTTGTCATCAGGATGACCTGTGTAAAGTCCGTCAATATCGGTCAACATTATCAGTTGATCTGCATTGACTAATTGAGCAACAAGACTTGCCAACTCATCATTGTCAGAAAACATAGACATTGACAGTGAAACGGCGTCATCCTCATTTGCAATCGGAATAATACCTTCAGCAAGTAAGCCTTCATAACAATTGATCATGTTTTCGCGGTATCGACCTGGAGCGAAATCACGTTTTGTTGCTAAGACTTGCCCGCATCGCATTCCGAAATCATCAAACATTGTGTAATAATGTCTCATCATACGCGGTTGACCAACTGATGAATTAATTTGTCTTCGGGTGGATTTGTCTTCTGACGTACACGAACCTAAAACCTCTTTACCAGCAATTGCAGAACCTGAAGAGACAAGTATTGTGATGATATCACGCTCATAGAGGTAGGCAATCTGACGGACAAGATTTTTCAGAATTGGGCCAACAATTCTGTTGTTCATATTTGTCATGACGTTTGTTCCGACTTTAACGACTATTCTTTTTTTATGCATAATTTCTCTGTTGGTGTATTTATGATTCGCCTAATTCTACAGCTTTATTAAATGCAGCATAAGCAGCATCTTTAATGAGTTGATTGACGTTATTATCATCCATTGAATCTAGAGCAGCTCTTGTTGTTCCTCCTTTTGAGGCAACACGATCCATCCATGTTTCAGGAGATAGATCTGATTCGTTAAAAAGCTGAACGGCACCTTCAAAAGTATTTGAAACTAATATGCGTGAATCATTGTCTGAGAAGCCCATTTTTTGTGCCGCTTCAAGCATTGATTGCATAAAGTAAAAAATGTATGCTGGTCCACTACCTGATATTCCTGTTGATTTGTTGATGAAATCTTCATTTTCAACATGGATAGATTCTCCTGTTGTGTCTAAAAGATTTCTGACCATTAAAAGTTCAACGCGTGAGACATCTTTTGATTCTGTATAGGATGTAACTCCTTTTCCTACTTTTGCTGGTAAGTTTGGCATTGTTCGGACAACTTTAGGCATGCCCAAGCTTTTCTCCATACTGTCTATTGTGACACCAGCCATTAAAGAAACAAAAATTTGATTTTTGTTTAGCATAGGCTTCATTCTTTCGAAAAGCTCATCTGCGTGGTAGGGTTTGACGCCTATAAAAACGATGTCTGCTTGAGGAAGACAATCTTCCAACTTCTCGTAGGCATCGAAATATGAAATTTCTTTGAGGGTTGCGATTGTGTCAGCTGACACATCGTTAATCATTAAATTTTGACGGTTGAGCAGAGGAGACTTAGCCATTCCTTCTGAATAAGTTAAGCCCATGTTCCCTGCGCCGATTACTAAAACTTTCATGTTTAGTTTTTTTAATTAATAAATTTATTTCTTGTATTAAGTGCAATTACTATGCTGAAAACAGATATGTAATTGGTAATTAG
>JAKDUG010000219.1 GCA_030457805.1 Psychroflexus sp. | reverse complement strand
GATTAGGGAAGTGATCGCATCAGAAGAATTCAAGTGTGATGAGATTTCATATATTTTTTGTGATGATGCTTATCTTCTCAAGATCAATCAGGAATTTCTCAATCACGATACCTATACTGATATCATTACTTTTGATAATAGTATGGGGAAAACAATTTCAGCTGAGATATACATCAGTACGGAAAGGGTTGTTGAAAATGCTGCAGAATTCGGGAATAAATATGAAGAAGAACTGAGAAGAGTGATGATTCACGGTGTGCTACATTGTATGCATATCAAAGACACTACGGAAGAAGATCAGCGCAAAATGCGCCAAAAAGAAGATGAAAAATTGCAAATGTTCCACGTGGAACAAAATTAAAAAAGATGTTTAAAGAGAAATACGATGTCATTGTAGTAGGAGGCGGACACGCAGGAAGTGAAGCAGCAGCAAGTGCTGCAAATATGGGAAGTCAGACATTACTTGTGACAATGAATTTGCAGAATATAGCACAAATGTCATGTAATCCAGCGATGGGAGGAATTGCAAAAGGACAAATTCTCAGAGAGATTGATGCCATGGGCGGCTATAGTGGAATCGTGTCAGATACAAGTGCGATTCAATTTAAAATGCTCAATAAATCCAAAGGACCTGCAATGTGGAGTCCGAGAGTCCAAAGTGACAGAATGATGTTCGCAGAACACTGGCGTTTAAAATTAGAAGCAACAAAAAACCTAGATTTCTACCAAGAAATGGTCAGCAGTTTAATTGTAGAAAACGGAAAATTGATCGGTGTGAAAACATCGCTAGGATTAGAAATTAAAGCCAAATCGGTCATTCTTACAAACGGAACATTCCTCAATGGATTGGTACACATCGGTGATAAAAATTTTGGTGGCGGTCGCGCTGGAGAAAGAGCTTCTACTGGCATCACAAAAGATTTAATAAATTTGGGGTTTGAAGCCGGAAGAATGAAAACGGGAACACCGCCAAGAGTTGATGGACGTTCATTAGATTTTTCTAAAATGATCGAACAGCCAGGTGATACGATTCCCTCTAAATTTTCATTCTCGGATGAAACGGAAGCGCTCTCAAAACAGCGTTCTTGTTTTATGACTTATACTTCTCCTGAAGTTCACAATATACTCAAAGAAGGATTTGATAGATCTCCTATGTTTAATGGATCAATAGAAAGTACAGGGCCGCGTTATTGCCCAAGTATTGAAGATAAGATTCATAAGTTTTCAGAAAAAGACAGACACCAAATGTTCATCGAACCTGAAGGCTGGAAAACGATAGAATATTATGTCAACGGATTTTCGACATCACTGCCGGAAGATATTCAATACAAAGCCCTGAAATCTGTCAAAGGTTTTGAAAACGTCAAATTCTTTAGACCTGGATATGCCATCGAATACGATTATTTTCCACCAACACAACTCAAGCATACACTTGAAACAAAACTAGTTGATCATTTATATTTCGCAGGACAAATAAACGGCACAACAGGATACGAAGAAGCTGCATCACAAGGTTTAATGGCAGGAATAAATGCTGCTCTAAAGGTCCAGGATCGCGAAGAATTCACACTACAACGCAATGAAGCTTATATCGGTGTTTTAATTGATGATCTCATTACAAAAGGAACTGAAGAACCTTATCGTATGTTTACATCAAGGGCCGAGTACAGAACTTTATTACGCCAAGATAATGCCGATTTCCGCTTAACTGAAAAGGCACACAAAATTGGTTTAGCGTCAGAAGCCCGCATCCAAAAAATGGAGGAGAAGAAGACAAAATCAAAAGACTTTGTGGAATTTTTCAAAAAAACAAGTGTCACAACTAATGAAATTAATCCAATTTTAAAAAGTAAGGAATCTCAAGAGGTTGATCAGCAAGGAAAAATGTTCAAGATTTTTGCACGACCAAATATCACGATGGAAGATATGCTATCGGTAGAAAGTGTCAAAGCTTATGTTGAAAAGCACAAATTAGATTCAGAAACATTAGAACAAGTTGAGATCCAAGTTAAATATGCAGGATACATTGCAAAGGAAAAACAGAATGCAGATAAACTCAATCGCTTAGAGAATATCAAGATTCCTGAAAACTTTGATTACTCAATACTCAAGTCAATGTCATTTGAAGCCAGAGAGAAACTAAACAAAATTCAACCACGAACAGTTTCGCAAGCGTCAAGAGTTTCAGGTGTTAATCCGAGTGATGTTTCTGTCATATTAGTTCATATGGGCCGCTAATGTTCCACGTGGAACATTCAAGAAAATAGTATGAAAATTAAAGATTTTGCACATACGCAAGAAGAGTTTGAATTGAGAGAAGTAGAAGCGGGTTTATACAAGACTCAAAAGCTACCCAAGGATTTAGATCGCTTTTATGATTTTGAAGAGTACATCTCACATGATCAAAATCGGAAGGGATTCATCGGACATATATACGACACAGTCAAAAATTATATGTTTAGTCAAAAGCTCAACCTCATTAAAAAGTATGCGAGTGAGGCGCCTCAAATTTTAGATTATGGGTGTGGCACAGGTGACTTTTTAAAATTTCTTCAAGATAGAGATTATGCTGTCCAAGGAATTGAACCGACAGAAAAGGCACAAAAGATTGCTTCGCAAAAAGGATTAAAAATACATGCCTCACTTCAAGAGATTAATGAGAAATTCGATGTCATTTCTTTATTTCATGTACTTGAACATGTCGAAGATTTTCAAAGCCTGATCAAGCAATTAAGGGGAAAATTAAATGCGAATGGTATTTTAATTATTGCAGTGCCAAACCACAAATCAAAAGATGCACAAATCTATCAAGAGTTTTGGGCAGCTTGGGATGTACCAAGACATATCTGGCATTTTTCAAAAATTGCTTTAATTGAAAAAATAAAAATTGCTTCATTTAACTTACTGACTACAAAACCACTTTTTTTTGATGCCATCTATATTTCAATTGTTTCTGAGCGTTATAAAAAAGGAGATGCTTTAAAAGGTGTGATCAATGGTTTCTATGCAAACATCAATGCTTTATTTACAAAATCATGGTCATCTCACATTTTTGTTTTTAAAAAAGACTGAAAAGCTTATATAAAGAGATTTGAGCACATAAAATTACA
>JAKDUG010000218.1 GCA_030457805.1 Psychroflexus sp. | reverse complement strand
ATTAAATTTATTTTATCAAATTTAATTCAGGGATTAATTAATTGTTAATTGACTTTAGGAGCTGTTTTTTGTCATTGAATTAACGGAAATTTGCACGATGCAAAAAACAGAGCGAGTTCGGGATAAGCGTACAGAAAACATCATTCTATTAGTCTTAGGAACCTTGACAGCCATCGGGCCTTTGTCCATTGATATGTATCTTCCGAGTTTTGACAGAATCGCTGATTACTTTCAAACCACACAAGCACAAGTCGGGTTTTCATTAACCAGTTATTTTATAGGTATTTCTGTCGGTCAACTTGTTTATGGACCAATCATGGATAAGTTTGGGCGTAAAAAACCTTTGCTCATTGGTTTGGTCATTTATATCTTAGCGGCCTTGAGTTGTTTTTATTCGCCATCAATTTGGTGGCTGATTGTTTCTCGATTGTTTCTTGCATTAGGTGCTTCAGGAGGAATGGTGGCTGCGAAAGCTGTGGTGCGTGATGTTTTTCCACCAGAGGAAGTTGCCCGGGCTATTTCATTTCTAATGTTGATTATGGGAGCTGCGCCGATTATTGCGCCAACTTTAGGCGGGCTAATTTTAGTTCATTTTAGCTGGCAAGTTATTTTTCTAACGCTGGCTATCATTGCCAGTTTGATGTTTGTGAGTACTTATTTTTTACTGCCAGATCAGTTTACACCAGATAAAAGTGTAGAACTTAATATCAAAGATATTTTAAAGAAATACAAAGGTATTTTTCAGGATAAAATATTTTTCACATTTTCACTAGCTGGAGGCTTAACGGTTGGTGCCATGTTTGCCTATATCTCTAAAGCCTCAGGTTTGTTCATGGGAGACTATGGAATGACAGAGTCTGAGTTTGCTATTCTATTTGGTGTTAATGCTTCTGGTCTTATTTTAGGAAGTCAACTCAATCGTTTTTTGTTAAAAAGAATACGAACTTACGAATTGACACTCAAAATCAGCTATTTCTTAATTGCGCTTTCAGCTATTTTAGTGATCAATGGTTTGAGCTTTCAGCGTTTTGATATCACGATTGTCACGCTGTATTTTGTTCTCTTTTTATTAGGTTTCCAAAATCCAAACACAACCGCTTTATCTCTTTATCCATTTGTGAAAAAAGCAGGTCGCGCTTCAGCTTTGGTCGGCAGCCTTAAAATGTTTTTAGGTGCATTGACATCCTACATCGTAAGTTTATTTGTCGGTCAGAATTTACTGCCTTTGGCGATTGTTGTTTTCATTAGTTTTGTTATCAGTTGTTTCCTTTTATTGCGTTTTAAATTTAAAGAAAAAGAGGCCTTAACCCATATCATGGGATAAGATTGATGTATGGCTTTAATTGTTTTTCTTGAGTGATATTGGTTTGGTATTAAACAATAGCTTCATCAATTATTAAAATTCTAATAATTCTGAACGCATAATTTTGTTGTGGTTAATTAAAGTTGAAAATTAGAATATTGCTTATTTCTAGATAAAGAAATTATTTTAAATCTAGAAGGCCTAATTTAACAGCGCTTATCATCAACTCATGAAAATACTTTTAACTGGAGCTACAGGATATATTGGAAAAAGGATTTTGCCTATCTTAATAGGGAAAGGGCATCATGTGGTTTGTTGTGTGCGTGATCCAGATAGATTCAACCCTCCTCAATCAATCAGAGAAAATGTGTCAGTAATCCAGGCTGATTTACTTGATAAAGATTCTCTCGGTGCAATTCCTAAAGATATAGATGCTGCTTATTATTTGGTACACAGCATGGCGACGTCTGCTGATTATCAAAAAATGGAAGAAGATTGCGCGACAAATTTCAGGGATGCTGTTGAAAAGACTTCTGTTAAACAAGTTATTTACCTCAGTGGAATTGTCAATGAAAACAATTTATCCAAGCATTTGGCGTCACGCTTAAATGTTGAAAATAAGCTATCTGAGGGGAGCTATCATTTTACAAGTCTTCGTGCTGGAATTATTATTGGATCAGGAAGTGCTTCATTTGAAATTATCCGTGATTTAGTCGAGAAATTACCTGTCATGATTGCACCTAAATGGTTGAGCACTAGATGTCAGCCCGTCGGTATTTCTGATGTTCTGGTATTTTTGACAAAGACTTTAATGAAGAAAGAAACATTTAATCAAAGTTTTGATATTGGCGGCCCAGATATATTAACTTACAAAGAAATGCTTCTTGGCTATTCTGATGCTAGAGAATTAGATCGAAAGATTTACACCATTCCAGTCATGACGGCGCGACTCTCATCATATTGGCTGTATTTTGTCAGTTCTACAACTTATAAATTAGCCTCATCACTTGTCGATAGTATGAAGGTTGAAGTTGTTTGTGCTAATGATGATATCAATCATATCTTAGATGTCCAACCCATTTCTTATCATGAAGCTTTGCGTAAAGCTTTCCAAAAAATTGAAAACAATGATGTTTTGTCTAGTTGGAAAGATGCATCTGTCAGCAGTGATTTCCATATTAATCCATCTGATTTTATTCAGGTCCCAGATTTTGGATGTTTTAAAGATAAACGTCGCAAAACCTATATTGATCGTGAGGTCTGTCTTGATAAAGTCTGGAGCATTGGTGGAGAAACAGGCTGGTATTACGCCACTTTTTTATGGAAAATAAGAGGTGTGATAGATAAATTTTATGGTGGTGTTGGTCTGCGTCGAGGGCGTACAAATCTGTATCGGATTGATGTGGGAGATTCTCTTGATTTCTGGCGTGTTCTGTATGCCAATCGAGAGGAAGGCCGTTTGCTATTGTATGCAGAGATGAAATTGCCTGGTGAGGCTTGGTTAGAGTTTAAACTTCAAGATGGCGCATTGATACAATCTGCAACCTTCCGGCCAACTGGCCTTTTAGGTCGTTTATACTGGTATTCAGTTTTGCCTTTTCACGTTTTTATTTTTCAGGGTTTAATAAATAAGTTAACTTCGGAGAACCTATAGCTTAAGAAATTGAGTGTTTGTGATCAAAAAAATACAGTTGTGATGAGGTTTAAATACACTTTTATTTTTGTAATTCTATCAATTCTCAGCTTGATCATTCATTATTTTATTTCTGAAGAAGCACAACAGTTAAGATTTTGGATTGAATTTCTCATT
>JAKDUG010000217.1 GCA_030457805.1 Psychroflexus sp. | reverse complement strand
TATTTAAATTTTCGAGCGAAATATAATAAATAAAAGTGAAAGAATGGTTAATCTTTTTTGATTAAACTAAGTTATTAGCAATCATTAGAAATTAACAAGTAAAAAAATTATCTTTGCAGCCTTATATGACATAATAATGAGTGATAATAAAAATACAGAATTCAACGATAATATTGGTGATAATCATGTTGCCACATGCACAGAAAACCCTTTAAAACCTGATGCTTTTGCGATAAGTGATGACAAGAAAATCGAACTTATCCAAGATGACGTCAAAAAAATTCTTGATACTTTAGGAATGGATTTAAACGACGACAGCTTGAAAGGCACTCCTAAACGTGTTGCTAAGATGTTTGTCAATGAAATTTTTTCTGGTTTAAATCCTAAAAACAAACCAAAAGCCTCAACTTTTGAAAACAATTACCAATATGGTGAGATGTTAGTTGAAAAAAACATTACAGTTTACTCTACTTGCGAACATCATTTGCTTCCTATTATTGGTCGAGCGCATGTGGCTTATATTTCTTCAGGTCGCGTGATCGGTTTATCTAAAATGAATCGTATTGTTAATTACTTTGCTAAAAGACCTCAAGTACAAGAGCGTTTGACAATGCAAATTGTAAAAGAAATGCAAGAAGCACTTCAAACGGAAGATGTCGCCTGTGTGATTGATGCAAAACATTTGTGTGTGAACAGCCGCGGTATCAGCGATATCGAAAGCAGTACGATCACCAGTGAATACGGCGGAAAATTTAAGGATAAGTCAATCAAAAAAGAATTCTTAGATTACATCAAATTAGATACTAAATTTTAAGACCTAACGATGAAACTATACGAAACACAAGAATTGAAGATTTACAATTCAATTAAAGGTGAAAAAGAGGTTTTCAAACCCATCAATGCCGGTTTAGTCGGCATGTATGTTTGTGGACCAACGGTTTACAATAAAGTCCATCTCGGAAATTGTAGAACTTTCATTTCATTTGATCTTGTGTTCCGCTATCTTAAACATTTAGGCTATAAAGTTCGCTACGTCAGAAATATCACTGATGCGGGTCATCTTGAAAATGATGCCGAAGAAGGTGAAGATCGAATTGCTAAAAAAGCACGATTGGAGGAATTGGAACCTATGGAAATTGTTCAAAAATACACCATTGACTTTCACGACATTCTCAATCTCTTTAACAACACTCCGCCTAGCATTGAGCCAACTGCAACTGGTCATATTGTTGAGCAAATCGAAGCTATTAAAAAGATCATTGACAACGGTTTGGCTTACGAAGCAAATGGTAATGTGTATTTTGATGTCTTAAAATATCACGAATCTAATCATTACGGCATTTTAAGTGGTCGCAAAATTGAAGACTTAATCGCCAACACGCGAACTTTAGCAGGTCAAGAGGAGAAAAAAAATCCACAAGATTTCGCTTTATGGAAGCGCGCAGAACCACAACATATTATGCGCTGGCCGTCACCTTGGGGTGTTGGTTTCCCTGGATGGCACTTAGAGTGCACCGTTATGAGTAGTAAATATTTGGGCGAATCATTTGATATCCACGGTGGCGGAATGGATTTAAAATTCCCACACCACGAATGTGAAATTGCCCAAGGAAAAGCTGCAAATGGTAAAGACCCAGTCAATTACTGGATGCACGCCAATATGCTAACTTTGAATGGGAAGAAAATGGCAAAAAGCACGGGCAATAACATTTTACCTCGTGAGCTTTTTACAGGTGATAACCCAAACTTATCTAAAGCCTTTGCGCCAAGTGTTGCACGTTTTTTTATGCTACAAGCAAACTACAGAAGCATCCTTGACTTTTCTGACGAAGCCTTACAAGCCTCTGAAAAAGGTTTTTACAGATTGATGGATGCCTATCAGAGTCTTGCATTTTTGGAGGCAAAAACAGAAAGCACTTTTGATGTGAAAGCATGGAAGCAATCTTGCTACGATGCCATGAATGACGATTTCAATAGTCCGGTATTAATTGCTCAACTTTTTGAAGTTGTCAAGTTCATCAATGGCGTTAAGGCAGAAAAAGAAACAGTCACTGAGGCTGATCGTGATCTTATCGAAGTAACACTTTCTGATTTTATATTTGACGTCTTGGGCTTAGAAGAAGTTGAAGAAGCCAATGATGCGAGTTCAGAGAAAATTGACAGCTTGGTTTCAATCTTAATTAAAGTGAGAAACAAAGCAAGAGCAGACAAAGATTTTTTTACCGCTGATATTGTCCGAGATCAATTACTTGAAATGGGAATTGAATTAAAAGACGGAAAGGACGGCACAGCCTATAGCATGAAATCATGAAGATTGTAAAGACCTTTATCAAATTTATACTTCAGTTTTTGATCAAAGGCTACCAACTTCTTATTTCACCTCTACTGGGTCAGAATTGTAGATTTCAACCGACATGCTCACACTATGCAAAGGAAGCCATCGAAAAGCACGGCAGCCTGAAAGGTTTAAAGCTCGCTTTTATTAGGATTTCAAAGTGCCATCCTTGGGGTAGCTCAGGCTTTGATCCCGTTCCAGAAAACAAAAACAACACACGCTGACAAAACTTTTTTAAAAATAAATTTATGATACATGCAATAACTTGGGATCCTTCATTAGGTATAGAGCTTGGTTTTATTACAATCCGGTATTACAGCCTTATGTTTCTCATTGCTTTTGTTTCAGGTTGGTATATCATGAAATACGTCTTTAAAAAAGAGCATATCGACGAAAAAAAATTAGATAGTCTTTTTATCTACACTGTTGTCGCCACACTTTTAGGTGCACGCTTAGGACATGTTATTTTTTATCAAAGTGAACTTATTTTTGAAGATCCATTATCCATCTTTCTGCCTTTTCAATTTGTCCCTGAAATCAGATTTACTGGCTTTCAAGGCTTAGCAAGTCATGGTGCAACCATTGGAATTGCTATTGCGATGTATTTGTACAGTAAAAAAGTTCTACACAAACATATCACCTGGATTCTAGACAGAGTTATTCTGCCCGTCTCATTTGGCGCAATCTTTGTCAGAATAGGTAATTTTTTAAATTCAGAGATTGTTGGAGAACCTACAAATTCTGATTATGGTGTTATTTTCAAGCATTTGGGCGAGAGCTTCCCGAGACATC
>JAKDUG010000216.1 GCA_030457805.1 Psychroflexus sp. | reverse complement strand
TATTTGGAAGATGATCAGCTTGGTTTGAGAGTCAAATTAATCGGCGAAATTGACAGAGTCGATACCTTAAATGATGAGTTGCGTATTGTCGATTATAAAACCGGAAATGTAGAGCAGAGTCAGCTCACTTTAGGGGAAGACAATTGGGAGGATTTCATATCTGATGAAAAATATAGCAAAGCCTTTCAGCTTTTGTTTTATGCTTTGCTCTGCGAAGAGGAACTGACTGAGAAATCCTTGGTTGGTATCATTACTTTTAAAAAATTAAATGCCGGCTTGATGGAGTTTAAAGACAAAAATAAACCGCCGAACAAGTATATTGACAAAGCAATATTGGCCCGTTTTAAAGGGAAGTTAATTACGTTGATCAATGAAATTCTAGATCCCAACCAAGCTTTTGAAGAAAAAGAAGTATGATGAAAAGATGGACAGCACAAAAAGCAACCGATACAGAGGCGATAAAAGGCTTAACTGAATATCTCAATGTCAGTGAGGAGATAGCACATTTACTCATCAATCGGGATATCAAAACTTTTGATGAGGCAAAGCGTTTTTTTAGGCCTCAACTTGAGGACCTTCACGATCCATTTTTAATGAAAGACATGGATCTCGCTGTTAATCGGCTGGTTAAAGCGATAGAGAGTGGAGAAAAAATTATGGTTTACGGTGATTATGATGTAGATGGCACCACGGCGGTTTCATTAATGTTGAGTTATTTAAAAACCTTAACTGACACGATCATCTCTTACATTCCAGATCGCTATGCAGAAGGTTACGGCGTTTCTTTTAAAGGAATTGATGTTGCAGAGGAACACAATGTCAGTTTGATTGTGGCACTTGATTGCGGCATCAAAGCGATTGATAAAGTAGCTTATGCAAAAGAGAAAAATATTGATTTTATTATTTGTGATCATCACCGACCAGGCAAATCTTTGCCAGATGCTGTTGCTGTTTTAGACCCTAAACGCAGTGATTGTACGTATCCTTTTGACGAGCTTTGTGGCTGTGGCGTCGGTTTTAAACTCGCCCAAGCGATTCAGGACAAACTCGGCCTGGACGCACGCAAAGTCTATCATTATATGGATTTGGTTGCCATTGCAATTGGGTCAGATATTGTACCGATTACTGGTGAAAATCGGGTTTTGGCTCACTACGGATTAAAGTTAGTCAATGCGCGAAAACGAATAGGTGTGGCAGCTTTGTTGGCACAAACAAAACGCGATAAATTTACCATCACGGATTTAGTCTTTAGTGTGGGACCACGTATTAATGCTGCTGGAAGAATGAGGCATGGTCTTGAAGCTGTCACTTTATTGTGCGAAAAGAATGAGCAAAAGGCGACTTCTTTTGCAGAAGAAATTAATAAGCACAACATTGAACGCCAAGATGCCGACAAAAAGATTACAGTAGAGGCGCTCGATCAGATTGTCAATCTCAATGAGGAAGAACGCTTTACGAGTGTGGTTTATCATGAAAAATGGCACAAAGGTGTCATCGGTATTGTTGCTTCGCGTTTGATAGAAACCTACTATCGACCAACCCTTGTTTTTACAAAAAGCGGTGAAAAATTGGCAGCTTCAGCACGTTCTGTTGTTGGATTTGATGTTTACGAAGCCCTTGAGAAATGTACGGAATTCATCGAGCAATTTGGCGGACATAAATATGCGGCAGGTTTAACACTTGAAGGAAAAAACTTCCAAGCCTTTAAAGACAAATTTGAAGTGGTCGTTAAAGAGACAATAGATGCAGATTTATTGGTGCCAGAAATCAAATTTGAACTTGTGATTGACTTCCGAAATATCACGGCTAAACTGCATCGTATTCTCAAACAATTTGCACCTTTTGGCCCCAGAAATATGAAGCCTGTTTTTTATGCAAATAATTTAAAGTTAGACACTTACGCCAAGACAGTGGGAAAGGAAAAACAGCACCTTAAATGTAAATTAATTCAAAATGGTATAGGTATTGGCGCTATTGGTTTTGGCTTGGGGAAAGTCTTTGAAGAAATTAAGGATAATGATAGGCTAGAAGCCGTTTTTACCCTCGAAGAAAACGAATGGAATAATGAAGTGAAATTACAACTGAATATTAAAGATATCAGGCCGATGTCTACTAATTAATTGATATTTACTAACTTTGAACTAGAGAATAAACGGAATGTTAGAAGATGTTTTTTCGGCGATACCTTTGGGGTTTTTCCTTGCTTTTTTGGTTGGTCCAGTTTTTTTTGTGCTCCTCGAAACAGCTGCCTTGCGTGGTTTTAGGGCTGCGCTTACCTTCGATCTAGGTGTTATTTTAGCCGATTTCATTTTTCTTTGCATTGCTTATTTCAGTACTAATAAACTGCTGACAAGTATAAAGGATGATCCTGCTTTATTTATTTTCGGCGGTTCTGTCCTTCTGGTTTATGGTATTATCAGTTTTATTAAAGTCAAAAAATCTGCTCGCAAATCTGCAACTTTTGAAGTTAGTAAGCTTAAAAGAAAAGATTATATCGGCGTATTTATTAAAGGCTTTTTGCTCAATTTTATCAACATAGGTGTCCTTGGTTTTTGGTTAGGCTTGTTGATTATCTTTGGTCCAACCCTAGAGATGGATCCAAAAAGAATGACAGTTTTCTTTGGGACAATTCTTATCACTTACCTTATTATCGATATCCTTAAGATTTTGCTTGCGAAACGTCTCAATAAAAAACTGACAACAAGAAGAATTATTTTGATGAAGCAAGCCATCAGTATTTTGATGTTGATTTTCGGAATCATTCTTGTTCTCAGAGGAACTTTCCCTGAAGACATGCACGAAATCGAAGATAATCTCGACATCACAATGTTTCAAGAATTTGAGTAACGAAAGTTTCTTCAACCTATTGAAATGAGATCATTTGAGTTTTTATAGAAGTTAGTTCAAGTTCCTTCTAGAAAAAAACTTCTATGCAAATACTATGCAAAGAAGCTTGTAAGTAGTTTATAGTTAGCGTTTAGTGAGGATGTGAGCATCCCGAAGTCTCGGGAGCACCGCCGTAGAGTTTCAAGTAAAAAAAATAAAACCCAACTTTAAACAAGTTAGGTTTTTAGTGAGGTGTCGAGCGGATTCGAACCGCTGTAGATGGTTTTGCAGACCACTGCCTAGC
>JAKDUG010000215.1 GCA_030457805.1 Psychroflexus sp. | reverse complement strand
CATAAATCAAATTCTAAACCAGGTCAGCCGAAAAAAGGCGGGAAAAAGAATTTGAAGCAGGTCAAGGTTGATAAACAAATCAAAGACCCAAACGCCGGAATGCGCTTGAACAAGTACATCGCAAATTCTGGTGTGTGCTCACGCCGTGATGCTGATATTTATATACAGGCAGGAAGTGTTACTGTCAATGGGAAAGTTGTGATTGAGATGGGACACAAAGTTAAGCTTGAAGATGAGGTTAAGTTTGATGGACGCCGTATAAATCCGGAACCAAAAGAATATTTCTTACTGAATAAGCCTAAAAGTGTTTTTACGACAGGAAGTTACCGAAATAATAATATGACAGTTTTGGATATGGCTGCCCGTGTGACAAAAGCAGCTGTCAAGCCAGTCGGAACATTAGAGAGTTCTGCCGTGGGCTTGTTATTAATGACAAACGATGGCACCTTAGCTAAAAAATTAGCAAATATGAAATCTGGAATTTCGCAGATTTATGATGTTGAATTGAAGAAGCCATTAGATCATGCACATTTGCAACAAATCAAAGACGGTGTCCTTATTGAAGGTTTTAAAGTCCATGTTGAAGACGTGAGTTATGTCGAGAAGAAATCAAAAAAGCATGTTGGTATTGAATTGAAAAATCAACGACCAAAAATTGTACAGAAGATTTTCACGAAATTAGGATATGAGATCCATAAACTCGATCGTGTACTTTATGCGAATTTGACTAAAAAGGATTTGCCTCGCGGTCGTATGCGTCCGCTGACAAAACAAGAAATCATTAACCTTGGGATGTTATAAGATTTCAAAAAATTATCTAAAAAAAAGAGCTGTTTTAAAACAGCTCTTTTTTTTTGTGGCTTGAAACCAAAGTTAATCTTTTAAAACACTTCTAGAAATGACAACTTTCTGAATTTCAGACGTGCCTTCGTATATTTGAGTGATTTTAGCATCACGCATTAAGCGCTCCACATGATATTCTTTCACATAGCCATTACCACCGTGAACCTGAACAGCTTCAGTTGTGACATCCATAGCAACCTGAGAGGCGTACAATTTAGCCATGGCACCCGATAAATCATAGTTTTCACCATTGTCTTTGTCACAGGCCGCTTTCATGATTAAGTGGCGTGCAGCTTCGATGTGTGTATGCATGTCAGCAATTTTAAAAGCTATGGCCTGGTGATTCATGATTTCTGTGCCAAAAGCTTTTCTTGTTTTAGCGTATTCTTTTGCCATTTCGTAAGCGCCAGATGCAATACCTAAAGCTTGCGAAGCAATGCCAATACGTCCGCCAGCTAACGTTTTCATGGCGAATTTAAAGCCAAAACCATCTTCACCTATTCTATTTTCTTTAGGAATTTTGACATCGTTAAAGTTTAACGAATGCGTATCGCTTCCGCGAATTCCCATTTTTTGTTCTTTTGGTCCAATTTCAAAGCCTTCCATTCCTTTTTCAACAATAAAAGCATTGATGCCTTTGTGTTTTTTCTCGCGATCGGTTTGTGCAATCACAAGATAAATCTCAGCTGAATTTCCGTTAGTGATCCAGTTTTTTGTACCGTTTAAAAGATAGTGATCACCTTTGTCTATTGCAGTTGTTTTTTGAGAAGTCGCATCACTACCAGCTTCAGGCTCACTTAAACAAAATGCACCAATTTTTTCGCCAGTGGTGAGTTGAGAGAGATATTTTTTCTTTTGCTCTTCACTGCCGTAGGTATCAAGCCCCCAGCAAACTAATGAGTTATTAACAGAGACAACGACAGAAGTAGACGCGTCAATTTTTGAAAGTTCCTCCATCGCTATAACGTATGAAACAGTATCCATACCGCCACCGCCATAATCAGGGGAAGCCATCATGCCAAGAAAACCAAGTTCACCTAGTTTTTTGACTTGTTCTTTTGGAAATTCTTGTTTTTCATCTCTTTCTATAACTCCAGGAAGGAGCTCATTCTTAGCAAAATCACGCGCTGCTTGGCGAATCATTTCATGCTCTTCTGTTAGCTTAAAATCCATGTGTAATATTTACTTTTAATTAGTTTCGCAAATATAGTGAGATAGGTGTAATATTTAGCAAGTATTGACTATTTTTACAGATTGTTGAATGAACTCTAAAATAATTCTATTTTTTTGGTGAATCTTCAAAAAAAATATCACGCACTTGGCATAATGTCGGGCACTTCTCTAGACGGATTAGATGTTCTTGAAGTCGATCTTTGGTTGACAGACCGTTGGCATTACCAACTCAAAACTGCAGCGACCTATGCTTATTCTAAAGAATGGCAACAGAAATTAGCAGAAGCACATCATTTTTCAGGTCAAACAATTGAAAATTTAGATCGCGACTACACAAAGTTGCTAGCAGAGATAACAAATCGATTCATCAAAGAAAACCAAGTGAAAGATCTTGATTTTGTGGCTTCTCATGGACACACAGTTTTTCACCAACCTCAACAAAATTACACTTTACAGATTGGCAACCGTTCTGAATTGAGCAACTTGATTCAGCAGCATGTTATTTGTGATTTTCGTGTACAAGATGTTGCTTTAGGCGGACAAGGTGCGCCATTGGTGCCAATTGGTGATCGTTTTTTGTTTCATGATTACGACGCGTGTTTAAATTTGGGTGGTTTTGCGAACATTTCATACGCGGAAAATAACAAACGCATCGCTTATGATATTTGTCCAGTCAATAAAGTCCTAAATTTTTATGCAGAAAAATTAGGGAGGGCATTTGATAAAGATGGTGCCATTGCAAAAGCAGGCGCAGTCGATTCTGATTTGCTTGAGCAATTAAACGCTTTGGCATTTTATAGAGAACAACCGCCTAAATCATTGGGAATAGAATGGGTGGAAAAAGAGATTTTTCCATTAATAAAAGCTGCTGATCTTTCACCTGAAAACAGTATTTCTACCTTTACAAAACACGTGGCAGATCAGCTATGTAAAGCACTTCAAGGAAAAGAAAATATCTTGATAACAGGAGGAGGTGCATTCAATAAATATTTATTAGATATTCTTCGAAAAGAAGTAAAAGTTAAATTAATTTTACCTACTCAAAAGCTGATAGATTACAAGGAAGCTTTGATTTTTGCGTTTTTAGGCGTTTTGCGTTTTCGAAATGAGAACAAT
>JAKDUG010000214.1 GCA_030457805.1 Psychroflexus sp. | reverse complement strand
TTAATCTCTCTTTTTTAAGGATGCGGCTCATCAAGCGCACAAAGATAAAGCTTCCCTTCAGCTTAAAAAAATTAGAGCCTTTCACTATCACAATAAAAATGATTGAAAGCTTGTCTCAAAATTCAGCTTATAATACACGTGAAATACATTTAAAAGAAAGCACGCAATTGAACGCTACCCGTGTGAATTGCTTTTCGATCTGCTGTTTTTCGACCTAAATAAGTCACGTTCAAATCTAAAAACTGACTGATGCGTTTTTGTAGAAAAACCGACCATGTAAAGTTATCATCTGGCTGCAAGCCCTCTAGCATTTGATAAGCAACTGCGGATTGTGAATTCCCTTCAAATTTATTTTTAATGTACTTCGTCTCTGCCGTGATCGTGTATTTCTCGTCATTATTCAAGCTTAAACTCAAACCAAACTCATGCTGTTGTAAGGAGGCCAATTGGCCAGTGTTATTGTCATTTTCCGCATAAGCGTAGAAGAGATCAAACTTTTTATTTTTCCCAGGTAAATAAGAAAAAGTAGGTTTTGAAGAAAAACCTGACAAGCTATAATTCCGATTGGCAAAATTGTCAGAATCACTTGTTGATGATGTGAATTTCTGTTGTAAGGTCAATAAATAAAGGGAGCTAAGCTCGTGTTTGAATTGCAATTCATGTAAGGTATTTTGTAAACTTTGCAAACCGACAACAAGTAAGTTCTTTGTTTCACTTCTGGAATAGGTATAAGATGTACTCAAATCTTTTTGTCCGCGATTATAGAAAAGAATATTCCGAAAAGAATTATTTTGACCGATCACATTCTTAGCGTTTTGTTGAAAGGGATTAAAATCCAATTTTGAACCATCACGCTCTGTTTTTTGATCAATCGTCACAGAAGTTTGGTTGTAAAAATGTGACATGAATTTCTTAAAACCTTCTTTAGCTGCATATTGTCGAAAGTCAAGCACAACTTGCTGGCTCAATCGATTTTGATTTGTTCGTACATAAACCTGATGCGGCAATAATACTCGGATATAATTGGCCTCATCTTGAAATTTCGCCACCTCAAATTCATCCAATTCCTGAATGCCATTTCCGTTGTAATCATTCCACGTAAACTGGCCTTGGCCAGGTTCTACCTCAACATAAGTATATTCTTGTCGCGCCACATTCCCGCTATGTGTTTCGTAAGTGGTTGTTAAGTTAAGAACGCGATTAAACAAAGATTGTTGGTAGCGAATCCGGCCATTAATTGTCGTTTCATCTTCGCGATTTTCTTCCTCAAAATCAAGTGTTCGCCAACTGCCAAAAAAAGTCAATTGCGAGTTTTTATTATCGACGAGTTTAGAATCAACATACAAACTTTGCGACGTATTGACACGCTGAAGTTCATCATTCCGCAAGCTGTCATTCATGCGTTGTTGAAAACCAACTTTAGCAAAAACCGCCGTTGAATCACCAACGCCAACATAAGCATCATAGGCGATAAAATGCTGTGTTTGCGCCGTATAGGTATTTTCACTTTTAAGGTAATCCTCATTTTGTTCCAGCTCAACTCCCACGCCTGTCCACACCTCTGATAAGTCGTATTCGGCTTCTACTTTAGCACGCACAAAATCAGTTTCATTAATTTCTGAATCGCTTTGCATCACACTGGCATTCGATCGAATTAAGAATTGACCAAATCGATTTCGAGACTGAAAAGCATGTTTTTGTCCATTATAAAAATGGCTGTAATCCAGTTTCTCAAATCTATATTCATTAAAATGTCGACTCCCATCTACAAATTCAGCACCCACCGTGATATAATTTTGATCCCCCTCCGTATTTCTCAAATTCCAATCTCGCTCAAATTCAACGTTGTAAATGCGTTCGATACTCTTATAATCATCTTGTAGGAAATTAAAAGAACCGAACAAAGTTAATTGCTTGTGTTTATCTTTTGATTGAAAAACCTGCTGTCGCACACCAATTTGTGCTGCAAAACCATTGTTATCCTCTCCATCTAAACTTGAAAAAAGATTTCTGTCATGGATACTGGCTGCAAACTCAAAATCGATATCCGTTCCTTTTCTAGGTTGATAATGTCCGCTGATATCTGCCAGCTGTAATTTGGTAGGTGGAATCAATCTCACAAAAGGTTCAAAATTTCCTTGAGACTCTCCATTAACCGGCGCTACGTATTCAAAAATTGTCGCCACAGCTTCCTGTGAACTCACAATATAATCACCTTGATTTTCACCCACATTTGTAAAGCGGACACCATAAAGCTCATCATCAGGATTGTTTGAAAATTCAAATATTTCGATACCATCTTGCATTATTTTCTTGTACAAAATCCGATTTTCAGAATAAGCTGTTGGCACTGCACTCGGCGCAAACATCTTGTTTTCATCATCCCCAGCCTCGCTTAAGGTTTCAACCTGTTCTTCTGTCAAGCTTTGTTGTAAGGGTTGATTTTTCAAATCATTCTCATTGTAAACAAGTGCCTTCAAAGAAAATTTTTCAGTTTCAACAGCACCGCCAGCCGTCGCTATAATTCGTGAATAATTTTGCTCAGAAACCTGATATTCAACTGAAATACGCATGCTAGAATTGATTGGATAATTCGGATTAAAAATTATTTCCCCAGCATTGTAATCAATGATATAATCTTCATTTTCACCGCGCTTCAGTCGGCGCCCATTGACAAAAACAGATTCACTTCCAGAAATAATAAGAATATACTGCTCGCCTTGATTTCCCGTTAACTTATACGGTCCTTGATTGCCTTCTTGCGCCTGAACTTCACTGCGTTTAAAAACACCACGTACAATTGCCGCAGCACCAAAAACAGAGTTTCTTGAAAGTGAATCGCCAAAATTAACATCTAATTTTAAGCCTTGTACACGTTTGCTGTAATTCGCAAAAAGAGTATTGTGATTTTCTAGATCGACATCACCAGCGCGAATGGCCCAGTTCTTAGATTCGAGCTCAATAAAAATTTGATCAAATTCATTTAAATTTTGTGTATAGCCACCAGATTGTGATGGCAAATTCGCATCGCGAATGGAAGCCCGAATTTTTAAATCATCACTTAATTGTCCTGATATTTGTAAATCTAATTCAGATTGCACCACAGCATTTTGGTTGTTTCCCACCACAAGTCCTC
>JAKDUG010000213.1 GCA_030457805.1 Psychroflexus sp. | reverse complement strand
TTATTTAAATATATAGACATTAAATATCTTGTCTAAATTGCAATTCTACTTTTAACAAAAAAAATGGATTTCAAGACGAATATTGATTAGATTAAAGATAAATTAACCCGTAATTTATAATAAAAATAGACCTATGGATAAGAATAGAATTAAATACCCTGTATATATAGATCGAATTCAAACACCAGAAAAGGCTTCATTACACATTAAAAACCATGATATTTTAGGTGTGAGTGGCTTTACTAAGGCAGGCGATAGTAAAACTGTTTTACCTAAAGTAGCCGAAAGAGCACTTCATGAAGATGTCAAAGTCACCGTTTTGAGTGGTGCATCTTTGGGATATAATACCGATGCCGATTTGGCAAAAAATGGTGCTTTGTATAAAAGAATACCATTTCAAGCAGACCCGACCTTAAGAAAGAGTATCAATAACCACGAAGTTCTTTATGTGGACCAGCATTTGGGACAAACAGCTGATATGCTTCAAAATGTGGACATTTTCAAAATTGATGTCGCCATCATAGAAGCGGTTTCTATAACCGAGAAAGGCGATATTATACCCACGACATCTGTTGGGAATTCACCTGTTTTTACAAAAAAAGCAGATAAAATTATCATTGAAATCAACACCAGTTTCCCCGAAAGTCTTAGCGGAATTCACGACATCAAATTTTCAAAAAAGCAACCGAACCGTGAGATCATTCCTGTGCTTCATTCTGACACAAGAATAGGTGTTCCTCACATCAAAATAGATCCAGAAAAAGTTGTCGCTATTGTCTTTACAGAGGTCCCAGACAGTCCTGCAGTGATATCTGCCCCTGATGATAAAACGGTAGCTATTTCAGATCACATCCTTCAATTTTTAGGGAAGGAAGTTGACCAAGGAAGGTTAACAGAATCCTTGTTGCCTTTACAAGCAGGAATAGGCAAAACGGCAAATGCTATTTTATCAGGATTTAAAAATAGTCGATTTAAAAACCTGACGATGTACTCTGAAGTTCTTCAAGATAGCACTTTTGAACTCTTTGATTCTGGGAAGCTATTATTTGCATCAGCCTCATCAATCACGGTTACTGAATCCTGCTCCAATAAGATTTTTAGTCATTTTGAACAATACAAGGATAAGCTCCTATTAAGACCACAAAATATTAGTAATGCCGCAGAAGTGATCAGCCGCTTAGGTGTTATTGGCATTAATACAGCCATTGAGTTTGACATCTATGGGAATGTTAATTCCACACATATTACAGGGACCAAAATGATGAATGGCATTGGTGGTTCTGGCGATTTTGCGAGAAATGGATACCTCAGTATTTTTGCTTGCCCTTCCATTTCAAAAGAAGGTCGTATTTCTCATATTGTTCCTATGGTATCACATACAGACCATACTGAACACGATGTTGATATATTAGTGACTGAGCAAGGTTTGGCAGATATAAGAGGCTTAGCGCCAACAGAAAGAGCGCAAGTTATTATTAAAAACTGTGTGCATCCGACATACAAAAAACAACTCACAGCATATTTTGAAGATGCCTACAAGTTAGGTGGACATACGCCTCACATTCTAGAGAAGAGCTTGAGTTGGCATACACAACTTAAAACTCATGGCACAATGCAAATGGAAGAGTTGATCAAAAATTAAAGAGAAAAGTGGCTGACAGATTTACTTGATATCGCTGTCAGCCTCACATTGTGTTGTTAAAAACAAAACCTTGTTTTTGTTATATACCTTGTAGGCAAACATTTTTATTTCTCTATCAGTTTTAAAATTAATTGGTTAGACTGATTGTCTAAATCATCTACATTTATTTCATAGGTATAATGACCATTTTCAAGTTGTGTTTCTCCAACATAATCCATTGGTCGATACGTATAGGTTTCTCCGTTAATATCTAATTCTACAAATGCGTAGCGATAAGCTAATTCAAATTCCTTATAATTTGTTTTCTGACCAGAATTTAAATCGTCAAAACTCACATTGTTTTGATGTGTTTTAAGGGTAATATTTTCAAAATCAAACTCGCTTACGTTTGATAATCTAATTTTCAATCCAGATGTATTACCCGAATCGCCTTTGCCCGAACAACCAATTAACGCAACAATTGTTAATAGTAAAATCAATATTCTTCTCATAGCCTATCTTATATTTTGTGTCTATTTCCTCAATCTATTTTAAGTTGAATTTATTTTTTTAAATGTTTGCTGACATGTTTGTCTATAAAACGTAGCCTGTAAATAAACGCGATATTTTCGGATTTAGTACAAGCCAAATTTTTTAATTTGCGACGTCTCTTATTATAATTTCATCAACACGATTTGTATTTGAACTGTGTAAAACAGAAATATCGCCAGTACTCTCAAAAATGACAGCTTGAACTTCTGAAAGTTTATGAACATTCGCCTCTCGAAGTTTTGCCATTAAATCACTGACTCCAACATTACATTTCTTCAGGTTGTCATATAAAATCTCTCCGTCTTTCATTAACATTTTCGGTTTGTTTGTAAAGAGTTTTTTGAACCAGTTACTTTTTCTAACCAAAAAAGAGAAAATAGTTTGAAAACCAATTATAAAAAGAAGTGCTAATATGCCTTTCAACAGATTTTGATCCTTATTAATAACTATTGACGCTAAAACTGAACCTATGGCAATTGTTGATGCAAAATCAAAACTTGACATTTTGGCAAATGTTCGCAAACCAAATATTCTGGTGATTATGATTGTCGCAGTAAAAATCCCGAATACAGAAATAGCAATCAAAAAAGCAGTATCTAAATTCATAAAACTCAATTTTAATGTTTATTAATTCAATCGGTCTAAAACACAAAATTCATGTTTTTTTTAACCTTACGCGAAACGGCCCTGTACTCCACTTATAACCTGTAAATTAGCGATAATTTCTGTCTTTTATGTTTTTCAACCATTATTTTTGTGAGCATTATGCCTCAGGGTTTACAGCTAGAAGAAGTTTTCAAAACTCTTAAATTATATTAACCAATGTGTTATAGAAGCTATTGGTTTTAGTGAAGACAGAACACCAAGATCTATTGACTCGTTTAGAAAGTATACCAGGAATAGCTCGGAAGACAGCAATTAAGTTAGTGGTTCTTACCGATGGATTTGAACGGTTTACAAGTGGCAGTGAATTGTGT
>JAKDUG010000212.1 GCA_030457805.1 Psychroflexus sp. | reverse complement strand
AAATTCTATATGGCAATCACACCATTGGGTCAGCAAGGAAATATTTACAAATTTGATCCGAATAGCGAATCTCCTGATGCTTTTGAAATCGGAGCTGAGCTTGATAACGGAGCAGACTCATTTTATTTAGGTGTTTACTAAACATTTTTTTAAATAGATTAAGCCATAATCTGAAAACTGCCTCAACGAAAGTTGAAGGCAGTTTTTTTATTCTTCTGATTTTTAGGACGTTAAATAAATTAGCTCAAATCACTTGTATTTATTGACTTTACTAGTGATTTTTTTTTGAAATTTAATTAGGATAAAATTGTCCTTTATTGAGATTTGACTTATTTTTGTGGTCATAAATCTCAGTTATGATTCTTCGCTTTTTCCACCCTCATTTTACCTTAAGATGTCTTCTTAGAAAGTCAATATTTAGACAGCAAAAAATTGAATGAAACTGATTGAACTAAGCTTCTATTAAAATGATCATTCTAAACGACTAGCAAAAAATATAGGAATGACAACTCATTAAATAGGACAAATTTGTCCTGATATGAAGTGTCAAACCATTCGAAATAAATCTCAAAATAATTAAAATTTAAAAAATGAAGAAGAAATCAATATGTCTTAGTCTTAAAAATCAACAAAAAACTAAACCTCTTAACTGAAAGAATTTTTAACCCTATAAATAAAAAAAAATGAAAAAAGTCTGGATTGTATTTGTCAGTGTTTTTGTGCTCTCCTTTGCAGTGTTAATTTGGATAGGCACAGAAGTCTATCAAGCGCAACCTCCTATTCCAAAGGAAGTTGTTATTAAAGAAACGAATGAAGTCGTTTACACAAAAGAAGACATACAAATCGGGCAAAATGTGTGGGAATCAATAGGTGGAATGGAAGTTGGCTCAATTTGGGGTCATGGAAGTTATGTCGCTCCAGACTGGACAGCCGATTGGATACATAAAGAAGCTGTTTATATGCTTGAATATTGGGCACAAAATGATTTTAATAAATCTTATGAAAGCTTAGATGTTGAGAAGAAAGCAGCTTTAAAAGCACGTTTAATCAAGGATGTAAAAACAAACACCTTTGATGAAAGCTCAGAAAATATAAAAATTTCTAAACTGAGATGGGAAGCTATTTCAGAAAACATAAAGCATTATAGTTCTATTTTTCATGATGGGCATGAGCAATATGCCATTCCTGAAGACGCTTTAACCGATGAAGTTAAACTAGAACAACTCAATGCTTTTTTGTTTTGGACCTCCTGGGCAGCAAGTACCAATCGCCCTGAAAAAGATTATACTTATACTTCAAACTGGCCTCACGAACCTTTGATTGATAATACGATCACTGATGACTCATTAATTTGGTCAGGTTTATCAATCGTTTTATTAATACTTTTTATTGGGCTATTAACTTATTATTATTTGAGAGATCATGAAAAAGGAGAAGCACTTATCAAACCTAGTATTGATCCACTAACAAATCTAAAATTAGTTCCATCTCAAAAAGCAGTTTTAAAATACTTTATCGTTATTTCTTTATTAATCGGTTTACAGGTTATATTAGGTGTTGTAACCGTTCATTATACTGTTGAGGGTCAAGCTTTCTTCGGCTTTGATTTAGGAAGTATATTGCCGTATTCTATTACTAGAACTTGGCACACGCAGCTCGCAATTTTTTGGATAGCGGCAGCTTGGTTGGCAACAGGTTTGTTTTTAGCACCGATGATATCTGGTAAAGAAATGAAATATCAGGTTTTTGGTATTAATTTCTTATTTATTGCATTACTCATTATCGTGCTAGGCTCTATGTTAGGTGAATGGTTAGGAGTGCATCAGTTTCTTGACTTAACAACAAACTTTTTCTTTGGCCATCAAGGTTATGAGTACATGGATTTGGGTCGTTTCTGGCAAATATTTTTAGGCATAGGTTTAATTTTATGGGTAATAATGGTAAGCCGACATTTAATTTATGCGATTCGTAAAAATGATGAATCAAAGCATTTGGTTGTCATCTTACTCATATCAGTCGTTGCGATAGGCATGTTCTTTTTCTCTGGCTTAATGTATGGTGAAAACAGCACATTACCTGTCATTAATTATTGGAGATGGTGGCTTGTGCATCTGTGGGTTGAAGGTTTCTTTGAAGTTTTTGCAACAGTTGTTATTGCCTTTATCTTCTCTCGTATGAAAATTATATCTTTTAAAACAGCAGGATATCTTTCTGTCGCATCAGCAGCTATATTTTTGGCAGGCGGAATTATCGGAACTTTACACCATTTATATTACTCAGGAACGCCTGTACAAGCCATTGCATTAGGCGCCACTTTTAGTGCTTTAGAAGTTGTTCCGCTGACATTAATGGGTTTTGAAATTAGAGAAAACTGGAATTTATTAAAAAGTAAAGATTGGATACAAAAATATAAATGGCCTATTTTCTTCTTTATAGCTGTTGCTTTCTGGAATTTTATAGGCGCAGGTGTTTTCGGTTTCTTAATCAATCCACCAATCGCGTTATATTACATTCAAGGTCTTAATACAACAGCTGTTCACTCACATACAGCTTTATTTGGAGTTTATGGCATGTTAGGAATGGGCTTTATCATTATGTGTTTACGCTTTTATTCTGATAGAGCGTGGAACAATGTCAAACTCAAACGCGCTTTTTGGTTTTTAAATATTGGGCTTATCGCAATGGTGTTAATCAGTTTATTGCCTATAGGAATTATACAAGCTTACACCTCAATCAGTAAAGGTTATTCTTTTGCAAGAGAAGCCGATTTATTGTATTCACCTACTGTACAAACTTTAAAATGGTTAAGAATGATTGGTGATATTATCTTCTCAATCGGAATTTTCTACTTCTGTTGGTTTGCCATTGAAGAGACAATTTATAGCTACAAACTAAAAAAATGAATTTTTGTAAATACCCTTTATTAAGTCGTTTCTTTTGAAATATTTAGTAAAGAAAGAATTAAATTAAAAAAGCTGTCTATAACTTTTAGTTAAGACAGCTTTTTTTTGGATAAATGGGTTACAGACTTATAAGCAAGCCTGATATTCTTCTAGTATGTTTTTAAGATTCTCCTCGTTTTTTAAATCGAATTCTTCATTTTCAATGTCTTTGGCTAACTGCGAACAAGCAGACAAATAATCAGCAAGAGCTGATGATAAATTTGAATTGTTAC
>JAKDUG010000211.1 GCA_030457805.1 Psychroflexus sp. | reverse complement strand
TGTTGTTGCCAGATACTGAACCCGTTATACTTGAACAGAGGTAGATTGTTTTAATAACAAGTAAAAAATACAGTTAAAAGAGGTTTTTTAAATGGATATGAAAGACATTATTGCATTAGTGAATACAAACAGGGGCAATGGAAAGAAAGAAAGTTTAAATCGCATGCATGCCTTATTAAGTAAATTAAACAATCCTGAAAAACACTTGTCATTTGTGCACATCGCCGGTTCCAACGGGAAAGGATCGACTGCTTCTTTTATAGCCCAGATACTTACTCAGGCGAATATCAAAACAGGTGTTTTCACATCCCCTCACCTAATAAAGGTCAATGAACGCATTAGGATAAATGAGCAGTTGATACCGGATGACGCATTTATTTCTGTCACAAAAAAAGTAGCGGCAGTCGTGGATGAAGTTGAAAATGAATGTGGCGAACGTTTATATGCCTTTGAAATTTTAACAGCTGTGGCCCTTTTATATTTCAAAGAAGAAAAATGCGACATGGTCGTTCTGGAAGCAGGGATTGGCGGCAGACTTGATGCAACGAATGCGATACCCGTTCCAGAGGTTGCTGTTATCACATCAATAGGACTGGATCATACACGGGTCTTAGGAGATACGTTAGATAAAATTGCTGAAGAAAAAGCGGGAGTCATAAAAGAAAACGGTGATATCGTGACGCCTGTCTTCAAGCCATCAGTTGAGCAAATCTTTCAAAAAAAAGCGCAAGATCAGCATGCTAAACTGCATAAAATTGATCCAAGTAAGGTAGAACATATTACACTGAGAGATAAAGGAAGTACGTTTTCCTACAAAACATTTAAAGATATAAGAATCAATATGACCGGGAAACATCAGGTGAATAATGCACTCTTAGCCATTGAAGCAGCCTGGATTTTGAAAGACAAAGGATTTAATATCTCGGGTCATAACATTACTGAAGGATTAGAAAAAGCTTATTGGCCGGGACGGATGGAGAAAATTCAGGATAAACCAGCTGTTTTTATTGACGGTGCCCATAATCCCGAAGGAGTAAATGCACTGACCGCATCAATCGAAGCTCTTTTCCCAAAAGAAAAACTTATTTTTTTAGTGGGAATGATGAAAGACAAAGATTATATGAAAATGATTGACGAGGTGCTGCCGTATGCGAAGAAAATATATACGGTATCTCCGGATACGTATCGCGGTTTCGATCCTGAAATTGTAGCAGATCAATTGAGGCAAAAAGGAGTACTGTCTGAAGCACTTACTTCAACAACTGAATTATATGATTTTTTAACTAATTTGAAAGATAAAGATGAGCCAATCATCATTTATGGCTCACTCTATTTGATTGGAGAAGTAAAAAAACATTTTTCCTGATTAAAAAATGTTTACTCATTTTTGGACTGCTTGAAGTGTTGCACAGGTTGTCTTCCAATTCGAGGAGGGCGTGAAAATGCGCGCATACTTATTTAGCATGAGATGTCAGTTCATTGAAAAAAATGAAAGGACTTAAAAAATCTGTATTGCCATAAATCTTACTTTTCAACATGTGATGCATCTGCAAGAGGCGTATAAAAAGACAAAGAGCAACGAAAACGATAGCTTTCATTGTTCTTTGTCCATGTGGGGGAGAGTTTAGCAATACTATGTCTTAGAAAATTATATGGTTAGTTATTATTTTTTCTTTCCTTAAAGTCGCGACCAATGGCATCCGCTGCTATAATCGCTTGTGCAACAGATTCAACTGTTATTTCAAAAGGCATTGAATGAATTGATTCTTCTGGAATCGTTGCTTTTTTAGCGACTTCTATAATTTCGTCATATTTAACTTCTTTAACATCTAAATCAGCTAATGATACTGGTAAACCAACAGAAAGACTGAAGGTCAGAAGTTCTTCAATTTCAGATGTCGGTGCATTTTCAAGAACCAGCTGAACAAATGTCGTGAAAGCAACTTGTTCGCCATGGTAATAATTTCCTGGTCCATCTAACACAGTTAAACCATTGTAAATAGCATGTGAAGCAGCTAATCCAGCTGACTCGAATCCTAAACCTGAGAGTAAAGTATTGGCTTCGACAATGTCTTCTAGCGCTGGCGTTACGATATTGTTATCTGCTGCGATTTTTGCATTGTATCCTTTAGCTAAAATCACTTCTAGACTTTTTTCAGCTAAAGTCATAGCAGCAATTGTTCCTTTAGCAGGTCCTGTTGCGCCGGTGTGGTAACCATTGGGTAAACCTGCGTTTACATTGGCATTCGACTGACGTGTTGCTCGTGCTTCATAGTAAGTTGCTAGTGTATCACCCATACCTGCGACTAAAAATCGACTTGGCGCTTGGGCAATAACTGTTGTGTCCATCAAGACAACATCTGGATTTTTACTAAAATAAGCATAGTCATCAAATTGATGATCAGATGTATATAATACGGCTGAGTGACTAGTTGGTGCATCCTGAGCAGCAATTGTAGGGCAAATGATATTATTGTGCCCATTTGCTACAACTTTAGACGTGTCAAGGGCTTTTCCTCCGCCCAAACCAACAATGACATCGGTGCCTTTTTCCTCTGCTAATTTTTTCAAGCGATCCACTTCTTCACGGGTAGCTTCTCCACCGAATTCTGCGCGATGTAGTTTCACTTTAAATTTTTCAGCTGTTTTATCTAATTTATCTTGTACACGATCGATATCTTCCGTTTTCCCTATAATCAGCGCTGAATTTCCTAAGGATTGGATATAAAATCCTAAGTTCAATAACTCATCTTCACCTTGGACATACTTGCTGGGACTGATAAAAGCTTTTCTCATTATTTTTCCTCCTATAATTTAAGCGTTTTCTATTACTAAACAAACTTTACCGAGTAAGCGTTACCAATTCAACAGACAATGGCACAACTTTGTCCGTTTGGCTTTATCATGCTGATAACATATACTTAGTTACTAGATAATTATCATTTTTTAGGAAAGGGGCTAAACAGGTGAAACAACAAAATGATACGAAAAAAGTGATTGCTAATGCTTTCCAGGAATTGACAACTAAGAAAGCAATAGATAAAATTTCTATAACAGATATTATGAAACAGGCTGATTTTCGACGTCAAACTTTTTATGATTATTTTGACGATAAATATGATTTAGTTACTTGGATTTTTTATTATGATTTATTTGAAAGGATTCAACCAATAATAACTTGGGAAAAATGGGAA
>JAKDUG010000210.1 GCA_030457805.1 Psychroflexus sp. | reverse complement strand
TTGAGATTATTGATGAAATTCCCATTCAGTTTCAAAAAAGAGATTTCTATAAAAGGCTGCATTTAAAAACAAAAGAAAAAACAGAGTTTAGTTATTTCCTCACGCCGAAAGAGCGCGGTACTTATATTTTTGGCGCGATCAATTGTTTTGTATCAACACGGATCCGTCTTATCAAAAGGCGTTATCAATTTGATGCAGATGCAGAAGTTAAGGTTTATCCGTCATACATCCAGATGCAAGCTTTGGCTTTTTTAGCACTTGATCGGCAGTCTGATTTCGGGGCGAAAAAAATCAGAAAGATTGGACACACACTCGAGTTTGAGCAAATTAAAGAATATGTGCCTGGCGATGATGTGCGAACCATCAATTGGAAAACAACTGCTAAGTACGATCAACTGATGGTGAATCAATATCAGGATGAAAAATCACAACCTGTTTACAATATTATAGATCGTGGACGGTTGATGAAAATGCCTTTTGAGGGGTTGACATTGCTTGATTATGCCATTAATTCAACCTTAGCTTTCAGCAATATTGCGCTTAAGAAAAAGGATAAAATAGGTCTGTTGACCTTTGGTGAAAGCTGTCGTGACTTTATAAAAGCTTCTGACAAGAAAACACAACTCAACCGTGTTTTAGAAGCTTTATATGCAATCGAATCAAATTATTTAGTGTCTGATTTTCAGCGACTATACGCGCAAGTCAAACGGTCGATTACGCAGCGTTCGATGCTTTTGATTTATACAAATTTTGAACATCAAGTCAGCCTCGAGCGACAACTTCCTTATTTACGAGCTTTGTCAAAAAAGCATTTGGTTGTGGTTGTTTTGTTTGAAAATACAGAAATTGATGCTTTGGTAAAGACCACATCTGATGATATCAGTACAATTTATGAGAAGACCATTGCTCAGAAATTTTTATATGAAAAGGAGTTGATGGTCAAATCATTAACCGCCAATGGCATACAGTCAATTTTGACGAAACCTCAGGATCTGTCTGTCAGTACAATTAATAAATACCTCGAAATAAAAGCTAAAGGATTAATATAATGAAACTTATTTTTGCTACACATAACGCGAATAAATTCAGTGAAGTTAAAGCAATGCTGCCAGAAGGCTACGAGCTGATTTCTCTTACAGATTTGGCGTATCACGACGACATTGAAGAGACTGCAAACACAATAGAAGGCAATGCTCAAATCAAGGCGGAAACAATCGCAGCGCATTTTGGAATGCCTTGTTTTGCAGATGATACAGGTCTTGAGGTTGATGCTCTAAACGGCGCGCCTGGAGTGAGGTCGGCACGCTATGCCGGTGAGGGCAAAAGCGATGCGGCAAACCGCGAGAAATTACTTGATCAATTAAAAGGAAAGGAAAGTCGCAAGGCGCATTTCAAAACAGTGATTTGCTATATCAATGGAAAAGAACAGGAGAGCTTTACAGGAATTTGCACAGGAGAAATATTAGAGCGCGAATGCGGTAAAGGCGGATTTGGATACGATGCTTTATTTGTGCCAACAGCGCATGAAAAGAGTTTTGCAGAGATGTCTTCCGAGTTGAAAAACAAAATTAGTCACCGTGCATTGGCTTTTCAAAAATTTATTAAAAGTCTGGCTTAAAAATAAAAACCTGTTTCAAAACTCAAGGCCTTACTATTCTACATGAATTTTCCTCACGGCATTTTTGGATTTGAAACAGGTTCTGTCATTTTAAATTACCTAAAAACATAAGTGCTTTCTTCCCCATCTTTTGTCATGAATGTGATGAGTAAAGTTTGATTCTCACTCTGATTGATAACTTTTCTGACCTCCTCAATTGAGTTGACATTTTGCTTGTTTATTTTTGTGATAATCGATTCAGCGATGAATGATTTTGCCAAGCGCTCATCTAAAACTTCACTGATACCCACACCATTTTTTGCTTGTTTATAATTTTTTAAATCACGCTTGTCGAGATCCTGAATTTCTATGCCTATCGCTTTGATTAAATAAGTAGAAAGCGTGCTGAGTTGGATGGTCGTTTGTTTGCTTTTGCCATCTCTTGAATAAGTGACTTTGACTTCATCTCCAGGGTTTTTAGAATTTAAATAACCTGCCATATCTGAAAATCGACGAATCTTGATGGCATCAATGGCTGTAATAATGTCACCTTTTTGAAGGTCAGAATTTTCTGCACCACTTTTTTCAGAGATATCTCCAATTAAAAAACCTTGTGTGATGGCTGTGTTAAGTGTTTTGTAGTTCTGATCATTAATGTCTATGCCGCGCACACCCAGAACAGCTTTTCTAACACTGCCGTATTCAATTAAATCATCAATAATTTTCTTAGCATTATTACTCGGAATAGCAAATGAATAACCGATGAAAGAACCCGTTTGTGAAGTAATCGCTGTGTTGATGCCTATGAGCTCACCTTTAGTATTGACAAGTGCACCACCAGAATTTCCTGGATTGACAGCAGCGTCTGTTTGGATAAAGGACTGAAATTGGTTGTCATTTTTATTTAGATCTCGTGCCTTAGCACTGATGATTCCTGCCGTAACTGTTGAGGTCAGGTTGAATGGATTGCCGACAGCCAAAACCCATTCACCAACTCTAATGCTATTAGAATCACCGAATTGTAAATACTTTAAGCCATCGCGTTCTATTTTTAACAATGCAATATCAGATTCGGGTGCACTGCCTATAATTTCAGCTTTAAAAGTCTCGTTGTCATTGAGTGTCACTTGAATTTCATTAGCCCCGTCAATCACATGGTTGTTGGTGACAATGTATCCATCAGGACTAACGATCACACCAGAACCAGCGCCGCGAAGTACTTTTCTTGTTTCACCGCCACCAAATTTATATTCAAAATAGCTAGAAGCCTTTCGCATTAAAGTCATGTTTTTGACGTGCACAACTGCATCAACAGTCTTTTCTGCAGCGGCCGTGAAATTATCAGGTGAGGAAGGATCGGCAGGGTTTGCTGTATTGATAATTGGAGTTTGTGTCTTTTCTGCCCACTCAAATGTTGATTGATCAGCGTGCTTATCAGCTGTGGCAATGTTAGTGAAATGATATGCACCAATACTTAATCCACTTGCTATAAGCGCTACAAGAGTCAATTTTAATGTATCTTTCATCGTCTTCTATTTTGACACTAAGTTATCTCTTATTGCGAATTGGTTAATTCTATTTTAACTTGTTTTTAACCC
>JAKDUG010000209.1 GCA_030457805.1 Psychroflexus sp. | reverse complement strand
AAATATCAAGAGCTGATTAGAGCCTATTTTAATAATTTATATGATTAATTTTTACAGCGAAAACAACTTTTCATTCAAAGAAAGTGAAAAGCATCAAGAATGGATTAGAGAGGTGATCGCATCAGAAGAATTCACATGTGATGAGATTATATACATTTTTTGTGATGATGCTTATCTTCTCAAGATCAATCAACAATTCCTCAACCATGACACCTATACTGATATCATCACTTTTGATAATAGCCTGGGGAAAACAATCTCTGCTGAGATCTATATCAGCACAGAACGCGTAGCTGAGAATGCGATAGAATTTGAGAATAAATATGAAGAAGAGTTAAGAAGAGTAATGATCCACGGTGTGCTACACTGTATGCATATCAAGGACGCAACTGAAGATGATAAGCGCAAAATGCGCCAAAAAGAAGATGAAAAATTGCAAATGTTCCACGTGGAACAAAATTAAAAAAGATGTTTAAAGAGAAATACGATGTCATTGTAGTAGGAGGCGGACACGCAGGAAGTGAAGCAGCAGCGAGTGCAGCAAATATGGGAAGCAAGACATTGCTTGTGACAATGAATTTACAAAACATTGCACAGATGTCATGTAATCCAGCGATGGGAGGCATCGCAAAAGGACAGATTCTTAGGGAAATTGACGCCATGGGCGGTTATAGCGGAATCGTTTCAGATACAAGTGCAATCCAGTTCAAGATGCTCAACAAATCCAAAGGACCAGCAATGTGGAGTCCAAGAGTTCAAAGTGACAGAATGCTGTTTGCAGAACACTGGCGCTTAAAATTAGAGGCAACAAAAAATCTAGATTTCTATCAAGAAATGGTCAGCAGTTTGCTTGTGAAAAAAGGAAAACTGATTGGTGTGAAAACATCACTTGGATTAGAAATTGAAGCCAAATCCGTCATTCTAACAAATGGTACATTCCTAAATGGATTGATTCATATCGGTGATAAAAATTTTGGTGGAGGTCGTGCTGGTGAAAGGGCTTCAATTGGCATTACGAAAGATTTAATAGATTTGGGGTTTGAGGCTGGAAGAATGAAAACAGGCACGCCACCAAGAGTCGATGGGCGGTCTTTAGATTTTTCTAAAATGATTGAACAACCAGGTGATGCAATTCCTTCGAAATTTTCCTTCTCTAATGAAACACAAGCACTGACAAAACAGCGCTCTTGTTTTATGACTTATACTTCTCCAGAAGTTCACAATATTCTCAAAGAAGGTTTTGATAGATCTCCAATGTTTAATGGCTCAATCGAAAGTACAGGGCCGCGCTACTGTCCGAGTATCGAAGACAAAATTCACAAGTTTTCAGAAAAGGACAGGCATCAAATGTTTATTGAACCTGAAGGCTGGAAAACCATAGAATACTATGTCAATGGATTTTCAACATCCTTACCTGAAGACATTCAATACAAAGCTCTCAAATCTGTCAAAGGTTTTGAAAATGTCAAATTCTTTAGACCTGGTTATGCCATCGAATACGATTATTTTCCGCCAACACAACTCAAACATACACTTGAAACAAAATTGGTAGAGAATCTGTATTTCGCGGGACAAATAAACGGGACGACCGGTTATGAAGAAGCTGCATCTCAAGGTTTAATGGCAGGAATAAATGCTGCTCTACAAGTACAAGAACGCGAAGAATTTACACTACAACGCAATGAAGCTTATATCGGTGTTTTGATTGACGATCTCATTACAAAAGGAACTGAAGAACCTTACCGAATGTTTACATCAAGAGCCGAATACAGAACTTTATTACGTCAAGATAATGCTGATTTCCGCTTAACCGAAAAGGCCCACAAAATAGGATTAGCATCAGATGCACGTCTCCAAAAAATGGAGGAGAAAAAAGCAAAATCAAAAGACTTTGTTGATTTTTTCAAAAACACCAGTGTCACCACTGATGAAATTAATCCAATTCTAGAGAATAAGAAATCTCACAAAGTCGAACAACAAGGCAAGATGTTTAAAATTTTTGCACGGCCAAACATCACAATGGATGATATGCTGATGGTGGAAAGTGTTAAGGCTTATACTGAGAAACACAAATTAGATTCAGAAACATTAGAACAAGTTGAGATCCAGGTAAAATATGCGGGATACATAGCGAAGGAAAAACAAAATGCAGATAAGCTCAACCGCTTAGAAAATATCAAGATTCCCCAAAACTTTGATTATTCGAAACTAAAATCAATGTCTTTTGAAGCTAGAGAAAAATTAAACGAAATTCAGCCACGAACAGTTTCGCAGGCTTCGAGAGTCTCGGGCGTCAATCCAAGTGATATTTCTGTTTTATTAGTTCATATGGGCCGTTAATGTTCCACGTGGAACATTCAAGACAATCGCATGAAAATTAAAGATTTTGCACATACGCAGGAAGAGTTTGAAGTCAGGGAAGTAGAGACAGGTTTATACAAAACTCAAAACCTTCCTCATGATTTAAATCGCTTTTATAATTTTGAAGAATACATCTCTCACGATGAAGATCGAAAAGGAGGCATCGGACATATTTATGACACAGTTAAAAATTATATGTTTGGGCAAAAGCTGAATCTTATTAAGAAATATGCGAACGCATCACCTAAAATTTTGGATTATGGTTGTGGGACAGGTGATTTTCTAAAGTATCTACAAGATAAAAATTACGCTGTTCAAGGAATTGAACCGACACAAAAAGCACAATTGATTGCTTCGGAAAAAGGATTAAAAATACAGTCCAAAATTCAAGACGTCGATGAGAAATTTGATGTTATTTCATTATTTCATGTGCTTGAACATGTCGAAGATTTTGAGAGTTTAATCAATCAATTAAAGAAAAAATTGAATGACAAGGGTGTTTTGATTATTGCAGTTCCTAACCACAAATCAAAAGATGCACAAATCTATAAGGAATTTTGGGCAGCCTGGGATGTGCCAAGACATATTTGGCATTTTTCAAAAACGGCTTTAATCAAAAATATAAAATCTTCTTCATTAAATTTAGTCAATACAAAGCCACTTTTTTTTGATGCTATCTATATTTCAATTGTTTCTGAGCGTTATAAAAAAGGAAACACTTTAAAAGGACTGTTCAACGGTTTATATTCAAACTTCAGTGCGCTAAGTACAAAATCATGGTCATCGCACATATTTGTATTTAAAAAGGTTGAAAAAACTTAAATAAAGAGATCTGAGCGCCCAAAATAGCACAGTAGAGTTCAAGC
>JAKDUG010000208.1 GCA_030457805.1 Psychroflexus sp. | reverse complement strand
AATACAATGAAAACAGCATATATAGTAAAAGGATATCGAACAGCAGTCGGGAAAGCACCTAAAGGCGTTTTTAGATTTAAGCGACCAGATGATTTAGCCGCTGAAACCATCAATTATATAATGGAGCAGTTGCCTGAATTTGATAAAAGTCGGATTGACGATGTCATTGTTGGTAACGCAATGCCCGAAGCCGAACAAGGTTTAAACATGGGCCGCTTAGTTTCTTTAATGGGATTAGGCACTGAAGAAGTGCCTGGCGTAACTGTCAACAGATATTGTGCCTCAGGTATTGAATCCATTGCCATGGCATCCGCAAAGATAAGTAGCGGCATGGCTGATTGTATCATTGCTGGTGGTACCGAAAGTATGAGCTACATTCCGATGGGAGGGTACAAACCTGTCCCGAATTACAAAACAGCAAAAGCAGGACACGAAAGTTATTATTGGGGAATGGGTCTCACAGCTGAGGCTGTTGCCCATGAGTACAAAGTTTCAAAAGAAGACCAAAATGAGTTTGCTTTTAATTCACATCAAAAAGCGATTAAAGCACAAAAAGAAGATCGTTTCCAAGATCAGATTGTTCCCATTGAAGTCGAAGATATTTTTGTCGATGACAACAACAAAAGGCAATCTAAAAAACATACAGTCAACAAAGACCAAGGACCACGTGCTGACACTTCAATCGAGGTTTTAAACAAATTACGACCTGTCTTTGAAGAAAACGGAAGTGTGACAGCGGGAAACTCCTCTCAAATGAGTGATGGTGCTGCTTTCGTGATGGTGATGAGTGAAGATATGGTGAAAGAACTCAATCTTGAACCTATCGCAAGACTTGTCAGCTATACAGCAGTTGGCGTTGAGCCTCGTGTTATGGGAGTTGGTCCTGTGAAAGCAATTCCAAAAGCCTTAAAACAAGCTGGATTAAAACTTGACGACATGGGCCTTATTGAACTAAATGAGGCATTTGCTTCCCAATCTTTAGCCGTTGTGCGTGAGTTAGGAATCGATCAAGACATTCTGAATGTCAATGGTGGCGCGATTGCAATGGGCCATCCATTGGGTTGTACTGGAGCCAAACTTTCCGTTCAAATTTTTGATGAAATGCGGAAGCGCAAACTCAATAATAAATATGGTATGGTAACCATGTGTGTGGGAACAGGCCAAGGAGCTGCAGGAATTTACGAATTCTTAAAATAAAAACGAACTCAAAACGAAAGACTCACGTCAAAATCGGTCGTTCGGACTAAAACAATTATAAAAATGGAAGCAAAAGAAAATATGATTCGCGGCGGACAATTCATTGTCACCGAAACAAAAGCTGAAGACGTCTTTACACCAGAAGATTTTTCTGAAGAACAAAAAATGATGCGCGATTCTGTCAAGGAATTTGTCGATAGAGAAATTTGGCCTAAAAAAGCGGAATTCGAAAAGAGCAATTTTGACTTGACTGTCGACATTATGCGTAAAGCAGGTGAACTCGGGTTTCTAGGAGTTGCCGTTCCTGAGGAGTACGATGGTTTAGGGATGGATTTTGTCTCGACAATGTTAGTTTGTGACTATATGTCTGGTGCGACAGGATCAATTGGGACAGCTTTTGGAGCCCACACAGGAATTGGCACATTGCCTATTACTTTATATGGTACTGAAGAACAGAAGAAAAAATACATTCCAAAATTAGCAACAGGTGAATGGTTTGGTGCGTATTGCCTTACAGAGCCAAACGCTGGTTCTGATGCCAATTCAGGAAAAACAAAAGCCGTGTTGACGGATGATGGAAAACACTACAAAATTTCTGGTCAGAAAATGTGGATTTCAAATGCCGGATTCTGTGATTTGTTTATCGTTTTTGCACGTATCGAAGATGATAAAAACATCACTGGATTTATTGTTGAAAAAGATTTAGACAATGGAATTTCCTTAGGTGAAGAAGAAAAAAAACTCGGTATTCGCTCCTCTTCTACCCGACAAGTCTTTTTTAGTGACACCAAAGTTCCTGTTGAAAATATTTTAGGAGAAAGAGATGGTGGTTTTAAGATTGCAATGAATACGCTAAATATAGGTCGTATCAAATTAGCAGCAGCTTGCCTTGATGCTCAACGCCGTGTTGTCGATTCAGCTGTAAAATATGCCAGTGAACGCGTTCAGTTTGACACACCAATAGTCAAGTTTGGTGCCATCAGATCAAAACTAGCAGAAATAACAACTGCAGTTTATACTGATGAAGCAGCATCTTATCGTGCAGCAAAAAATATTGAAGACAGAATCAAACTCAGAAAAGAAAGTGGAAATTCGCCTCAAGAAGCAGAACTCAAAGGTGTCGAAGAATTCGCGATCGAATGCTCAATTCTAAAGGTTGCTGTTTCTGAAGATGCACAAGATTCTACAGATGAAGGAATACAGATTTATGGTGGCATGGGCTTTTCAGCAGATACACCCATGGAATCGGCATGGAGAGATGCGCGTATCTCACGTATATATGAAGGCACAAATGAGATCAACAGAATGCTTTCAGTTGGTATGATGGTCAAGAAAGCCATGAAAGGTCACATTGATTTTATGGGACCAGCACAAGCCGTTGCTGATGAATTGACTGGCATTCCATCATTTGACACACCTGATTATTCTGAATTACTGTCAGAAGAAAAAGCAATGCTCCACAAATTGAAAAAAGTTTTTTTAATGGTGGCTGGAAGTGCTGCTCAAAAATATGGTGAGGAATTAGAAGAGCATCAACAATTGCTTTTAGCATCATCTGATATCTTAATTGAAATCTATATGGCTGAATCAGCACTGTTAAGAGCTGAGAAAAATGCCAAAAAAGATGGTGAAGAAGCACAAAAAGTGCAACTTGCAATCGCCAAACTCAGACTCTATCAGGCTGTTGAGAAAGTCAATGGTAAAGCAAAAGAAGGCATCATCTCATTTGCTGAAGGTGATGAACAAAAAATGATGTTGATGGGTCTAAAACGTTTTACAAAATATGACAATTACCCTAACATTGTTGAATTGAGAAACACAATTGCAGATAAAGTGACGGAGGGCAATACCTACCCTTTCTAAGCTAAAAGCAGAATTATAAACACAAGCCGCAATTTGGAAGTTGCGGCTTTTTCTATTCATATCTTTAAGCCTCAAAATTATAGAATAATAGACAATCTAAATAAAAATAACTCATCAAAACATTCATCATTAAAATTTATGTTAAAAAAATATAGCTTACACATCAATA
>JAKDUG010000038.1 GCA_030457805.1 Psychroflexus sp. | reverse complement strand
TTGATGAAAACATCATCAAATATGATATATTGACACCAACAGAAATTAAATAATTTAGCCATAAAGTCAACATCACCGCCAACCTAAACTTTACATTAAATGCAAAAAATACTCGTTTTACTACTGATATGCTTTTTATCAGCTTGTCAGGAAAAACAACCAGAACATGTCAACTACACTCATCACTTAACAGCAACAGATTCTATAAGTTTTAAAAATCCATCTTATAGTTATTATATGTCTTGGTATAACCAATTGGCAGAAGATACGCTGATAAGAAAGAGGAAAGGTGGAAGCAATACACTTGAATTGATTGATCTTAAAAATCAAAAATTTATCGATGCTTTTAAGTTTAAAAGAGGTAGCGATTTAGGTGTTGGTGACGTCATTGGTTTTAAATACATCAATCAAGACAGTGTTTTCATGTTTAACAACACGCAATTGATCTTAACTAATATTGACAACGACACAATTAAAAATGTTTACGACATAAAGGGTGATTATGATGGCCTTTGGTATCCTTTATCCTTGTCAAACGGTCACGACATTGTTTATAAAGACAAAAAAATGTATTTCGGTAAGAATGATTTCGAATACACAAACTCTAATGCTTATTACGATTCTCCTTTGCTCATGGAGCTTGATTTAGAATCAAACACAACACGACAATTTAAAAACATCCACTTTCCTGAAGAATATTACGACAAGTGTTGGCAGGATAATTTGGTTAACTTTTCAATAAGCTATAATCCAAAAACAGAAAAATTTATTTTCAATTTCCCCATTAGTCATCAACTGCATGTGTTTGATCCAAAAAATAATGAATTAACAAAGCATCATATACAGTCAAAGTTTGTTAATGCAGATATTGAGTCAATGAAGTGTGACCTCAATGATGCCGACCCTAAGAAAAAAGGGTTCTATCTTTTTAAAACCTCACATTATTATAAAAACATTTATGACCCATACAGAGATGTTTATTACATCATCGTAAAGCATGGCGTAAGTGATGAGGAGGCAGTAAAGCTAGCTGATAACTTTTATGGTACTCATGGAGTTCCATTTAGCATTATGGTTGTCGATAAGAATTTCAATGTTATTGGCGAAACCACATTTAAGAAAAAAACCTATACAACTGGAGATTTTTTTGTTGGACCAAAGGGTTTGTATCTTCAAAAAAACAACACATTGAATCCAGATTTTGATGAAAACATCATCAAATATGATATATTGACACCAACAGAAATTAAATAATTCAGCCATAAAGTCAACATCACCGACTACCTAAACTTCACATTAAATGCAAAAAATACTCGTTTTACTGCTGATATGTTTTTTATCAGCTTGTCAAAATCAGCAAGAAAGAGACCAAAATAAGAAGAACACGCCTGTCAAAATATCTGCTATTCAGGTTAATACTGCGCGTGTTAAAGACACAACTTTTTACAAGGTCATCATTGCAAACGGTATTATTGAAGCGAAGCATAGAAGCGAAATGAGATTTAGACAAGCTGAAGTACTTGATGAAATTTATGTGCAAAATGGAGATCAGGTCAAAAAAGGACAAAAGCTAGCTCAGCTCAATCTCAGTTTTGTTAAAAATAATTTGTTGCAAGATGAAGTCAATTTAGCAACAGCTGAAAACAAAATGCTTGAGATGAAAGCTCAGTTTGGCGTTAGCAATAAACACGATTCATTAATAAGACCTGAAGTTTTAGCCAATATAAAAATTCGTTCAGGCTTACGTGAAGCTCAAACTAGGTTACAACAAACTCAATTAGCTTACGAACAATCCATATTAAAAGCAGACTTCGATGGAGTTGTTGCAAACATTCATACAAAAGAAGGTAATTATATGACATCATCAGAGGTGTTTTGTACTTTAATTAGTCAAGACAATCTCAATGTTGTCTTTAACCTTATTGAAAACGAATTAAATCATGTTGAAAAAGAAATGCTCATTGAAGTTAAACCTTTTTCACAAAAAGATAAGACTTACACCGGCAAAATCACTGAAATCAATCCGTTCGTTGATAAAAATGGATTGGTGCGTGTAAAGGCACATATCAATAAACCTGACCAAAAACTATATGACGGCATGAATCTAAAAGTATTTATTAAAAAGCCTTTAGAAGATGTGCTAGTCATTCCTAAATCTGCTGTTGTACTTCGCTCCAATCGTGAAGTTGTTTTTACATTACAAGATAACTTAGCAAAATGGAATTATGTAAAAATTAAAGATCAAAACACATCACATTACGCCATAAGTGAAGGCTTAAAGCCAAGCGATACAATTATTATCTCAAACAACATAAATTTGTCTCATGACGCAGAGGTCAAAGCAAGTTTTAAACAGGCTCAAAATTAAAATCTGATGATAAGTTACTTGCTTAAAAGACCGATAGCTGTTGTGATGATCAGCTTTGCTATTTTACTACTTGGGTTGGCTTCTAGTCAAGAACTTAATACATCATTACTGCCAGATATACCCATCCCTGAAATAACTGTACAGGTTAATTATCCGAATAATACAGCCAGGGAAATTGAAACAAGTGTGACAAGACAATTGCGTAACAATTTGATGCAGGTCTCTAACCTAAAAGACATCAAAACTCAAACGCGTGATGGCATGGCTGTGTTAAACTTACACTTTGCTTATGGCGTTTCTACAGATCTTGCTTTTATAGAAGTTAATGAAATGGTTGATATGGCAATGAACTCTTTGCCAAATGATATTAAAAGACCACGCGTTATTAAAGCTTCAGCATCAGATATACCAGTTGTTCATCTCAGCATTACACAAAATGATTTAGCAAATGAAAAAGATTTTTTAGAGCTGAGTCAGTTTGCAAAACAAGTGATTAAAAGACGAATTGAACAATTACCAGATATCGCTATTGCAGATATGACTGGACATATTGAGCCTGAGATAAAAATCATTCCTAAATACGATGAGCTGCAAAAGCTCAATTTAGATCAGGATGTATTGATAAAAAGTTTGAATGAAAACAATTTTGTATTAGGCAATTTAATGGTACAAGATGGTGCGTATCGTTATGACTTTAAAGTTTCAAATCCTTTGAAGAATGTGAAGGACATTGAGCAAATTGATATAAAAGTAAAAGACAGGATTTTTAAATTTAAAGATTTTGCTGATGTCAAAAAAACATCAGAAATCATTAGAGGGAATACATTTTTTGATCAACAAAAGGCGATACAATTTTCTATCATCAAGCAATCAGAAGCCGGCATATACGACCTTAAAGAAAAAATCACAGAACTTGTTTATGCTTTAGAAAAAAATTATCCAGACTTATCCTTTCACATCCATCAAGATCAAAGTAAATTATTAAAACTATCCATAGATAATTTAAAAACAAGTCTCATCCTAGGAAGCTTACTAGCGATACTTATCATGTTTCTATTTCTTAAAGATCTTAAATCACCTTTTATTATTGGTTTAAGCATTCCTTTATCTTTAGTTGTAAGTTTTTTATTCCTGTATATTTTTGGCATCAGCATTAATATTATTTCTCTATCAGGACTTATTCTGGGTGTCGGTATGATGATAGATAATGCCATTATTATCATAGACAATATCACGCAAAAACTTGACAACAATATAAGCCTGTTTAAAGCCTGCGCGGATGGTACGACAGAAATGATATCGCCTCTTATCAGTTCGGTTATGACGACAAGTGTCATCTTTATCCCCTTGGTTTTTTTAAGTGGTATAACAGGCGCTTTATTCTATGATCAAGCCATGGCTGTTAGTATAGGCTTATTTGCGTCATTGTTGGTTTCAATATTTTTCATCCCTATAGTTTATTTACTAATTGCCAGAAAGTTTAAAACTAAAAAAGTCATCCATCAAAAAGCCAACATCACTAAATTATATAAAAAAGGCTTTTATCTATTTTATAAAAAAAAGACACTCACCACCACAATTGCCTTTAGCTTTCTAATTACAGGAATACTATTAGCCATCAACTTACCTCTCAAAACACTTCCAATTTTAAAGCAAAACGAAGCCATTATTGAGCTAGATTGGAATGAAAACATTAGTATATCTGAAAACAATCAGCGTGTTTTAAAATTATTTGACAATGTTAATTACGCTGAACTTGCAGTAGAAACGGGTCAGCAAAAGAATCTTTTACAAAGAGAAGCTGATAAAAGCCTATCAGAAGCTAAAGTATATATCAAATTTAATTCTGTTAGAGAGCTTGATAGGTTTACAAAGCAATTTGCACAAATAGAAAATACATATCCCAAGGCGCAATATAATATCAACCCACCAGAAAACATTTTTCAGTATATCTTTGGAGAGGAGAAAGCTCAATTTGAAGGGCATTTATTATCCACGCAATCATTAGAGGCCCCTCAACTAAAAACTCTTGATAGTTTAGAGCCTATTATACCATTTAAATTTAAACCTATAGCCACACAAGAGTTGCTAAGCATAAAGATTCAGCAGGAATATATGTTGCTTTATCAAATCAATTATCAAGACTTAATCTCTAAGCTCAAAACATTATTAAACCAAAATTACATTGATCATCTTAAGAATACGGAACAAATTATACCGATTAAACTTGGTATTAATGAAAATGATTTGGAGACAATCCTAAAAACAAGCTTTGTTAAAAACTTAAACAATAAATACATACCTCTCAATAAGCTCATCGAAATAAAATCTAAGCTTAACTACAAAATCATTTCTGCTGATAGAGGTGGCGAATACGTTTCTCTAAAACCAATTGAAAAGCATAAAAATCCAGAAAGCTTAATTAAAGAAATACGAAGTTTATTTTCTAAAAATACTGATTACAGCATGAAGTTTACAGGCACATATTTTAGCAATCAAGATCTTATGCAAGAGTTTTTAATCGTCATTATTGTGTCTTTATGCTTGCTATATTTTGTGATGGCAGCACAATTTAATTCGTTGATACAGCCTTTAATTATTCTTTTAGAAATACCTATTAATATTGGTGGTGCTTTGCTACTCGTTTGGTTATTTGGTGGCAGTTTAAATATCATGACGGGCATTGGTATTGTTGTCATGGCTGGTATTGTTATTAATGATAGTATCATTAAAATACACACCATTAACAGCTTACGAAAATCTGGATTAGAAGTTGATCAAGCCATCTTAAAAGCAGGAGAAATGCGATTAAAGCCAATTCTAATGACATCGCTAACAACTATTTTAGCGCTCTTGCCTTTCTTGTTTATTTCAGGCTTAGGTGCTGATTTACAAAAACCGTTGGCACTATCAGTTATCGGTGGTTTAACAATTGGTACCTTCATCAGCTTATACTTTATTCCTATACTCTATAAAATTTTGGTGAAAGTAAGTCAGTAAACACCTTATATTATTAGCTTTCTATAATTAACAGCACTTGTCTTTTTAAATCGTACTCCATTTAAAATAGCTTGGTTTTAAAGCACAAAAAAAGTCGCCTGATATCAGACGACTTTCCAAAAATCTTAAAACTTCTTCTTAGTTTAATTTTTTATAAGCTAACATAAAGTCAGCGTAACGTTCTGGTGTCAAAATAGACTTGATTTCTTTTTTGAAATCGCCATAAACACGCTTCTTATCATTTCTCAAACCTTTCTTATTCGAATCAGCATTTTCTACTTTTGCTTTTCCGACATGGAATTTTGCAATTGATCTTTGAATCTCTTCTTTTTGTGTTGCCGTGAGATCCATTTTCTTACTGATTGTCTCAGCTTGTACAGTTGCTTCCTTCTGAAGGGCCTGCTTATTAACGTCTTGTGCTTGCGCTGTTAATCCAAAAGTGAAGACAGCAACAAGTGTTAATGTAAGTTTTAATATTGATTTCATTTCTAATAATTTTGCTAAAAATATGAAAAAAATCGGAATAAGTTAACTGAATCTCAACTTAAACCAACATTCCTGCTGCAACTGTCTCTTTTGTCGCTTCATCTATCAAGGTAATACTGCCTGTATTTCGGTTATCGCGATAAGAATCTAACATTAATCGTTGCGTTGTTCTGATCTTCACGCGCGCGATATCATTCATCTTTAATGATTTATCATCAGTATCACGATCATAAGTATTGATATCAATCTTATAAACAACATCTTTAATCATCGCTTTTTGCTCATTTGACGTATGTTGAATCGTGTATTTCGTTCGTGGTTTCGCTTGATCGTTATTTAACCAGCACAACATCACATCAAATTCCTGAAGTAACTCTGGTTGGTTATTGGTTTTCACAATCATATCGCCTCGACTGACATCGATATCATCTTCCAAAGTCATCGAGATTGACATTGGTGCAAAAGCTTCTTCAACCTCTTTATCTCCCGCGTTAATCGATTTAATTTTAGATTTAAATCCAGATGGTAAAACAGTCACGCCATCACCGACTCTATATATACCACTCGCAATACGACCTGCATAACCGCGGTAATCAATAAAACCATCACGTTGTGGTCTGATCACAGTTTGTACCGCAAATCTAGCGTCAATCTTATTTGTATCACTACTAATGTGCATGTTTTCAAGTTCGCTCAACATTGGCGATCCTTGAAACCAAGGCATGTTTTCAGATCGATTCACAACATTATCTCCTAATAAAGCACTGATCGGAATAAAACGAATATCTTTAATTAATAATTTTGATGAAAAAGCTTCGAATTGTTGTCTAATATCATTAAAAACTTCTTCTTTAAAATCAACCAAATCCATTTTATTCACACACACGATGATGTGTGGAATGTTTAATAAAGAAGCGATAAACGCATGTCGTTTCGTTTGCTCAATCACACCATGGCGCGCATCAATTAAAATAACAGCTGCGTTTGCTGTTGAAGCACCAGTCACCATATTACGCGTATACTGAATATGTCCTGGTGTATCTGCAATAATAAATTTACGCTTTGGTGTTGTAAAATAACGGTAAGCAACATCAATCGTGATGCCTTGCTCGCGCTCATCTTTAAGGCCATCTGTAAAAAGTGCTAAATCAACACCGTCAATTCCTTTTTGCTGACTCGTATTTTCAATTGAAGCAAGTTGATCTTCAAATATTGATTTTGAATCGTATAATAAACGGCCGATCAAGGTACTTTTCCCATCATCGACACTTCCGGCTGTTGTAAATCTTAAAAGTTGATTTTTATCTATTTCCATTCTTATTTCGTCTTTGTACTTTGACAGGCTGTGCTGTCTGTGATATTAATGTATTTTATGAAAATCTCTAATGCTGAAATCGCCTTTAGAAATACCCATCTTTTTTACGATCTTCCATTGCCGTTTCTGAGCGTTTATCATCACTTCTATTTCCGCGCTCTGTTTCACGCATTGTCGAGACTTCTGCAACAATTTTCTCCATTGTATCTGCATCAGACTCGATTCCGCCTGTGATTGTAATATCGCCTAAAGTTCTGAAACGTATTTTCTTTCTGACAATTTCTTCATTAGGCTCAAGTTTTAAAAATTTAGATTTTGGAATCCATGAGCCATTTCTGAGAACAACATCGCGGTCGTGTGCCAAATAAAGTGATGGAATTTCTATACCTTCCTTCGTCAAGTAATTCCACACATCCATTTCTGTCCAATTCGATATTGGAAAAGCTCTAAAATGCTCACCTTCAAAATGTTTCCCATTCAATAGGTTCCACAATTCAGGACGTTGATTTTTAGGATCCCATTGCCCAAAATCATCACGGTGTGAAAAGAAGCGTTCTTTAGCTCTCGCCTTTTCTTCATCACGTCGGCCGCCACCAATAGCACAGTCAACTTTGTGCTCATCAATGGCATCTAAAAGCGTGGTGATTTGCAATGCATTTCGCGTGGCATTTTTTCCTTTTTCTTCAGCCACACGTCCTTTATCAATTGATTCTTGTACAGAACCTACAATAAGTCGCACGCCCAATTTATCAGCTAATTCATCTCTGAACTGCAGCGCTTCTGGGAAGTTATGTCCTGTATCAACATGCATTAATGCAAATGGGATTTTAGCTGGGTGAAAAGCTTTTTTGGCCAAATGTGTGACTAAAATAGAATCTTTTCCGCCTGAAAATAAAATCACAGGATTTTGAAATTGTGCCCAAACCTCTCTTAAAATAAAGATGGCTTCAGACTCTAATTCTTCTAAGTAATTTAAATAATATGGAGTCATAATGTTTGTTTCTAAATGAGATTGTCGATATAGTTTAGAATTTCTTCAACAGCTTGATCAACTGTCTTTTCTTCGGTTTTGATATGTATCGCAGGTTTTTTTGGCGCTTCATAAGGCGCATCAATTCCTGTAAAATTTTTAATTTCGCCAGCACGTGCTTTTTGATAAAGCCCTTTAACATCACGGCGCTCACATTCCTCTAGACTTGTATCGACAAAAATTTCGATAAAATCTTTCTCACCAATAATGGTTTTTACAAGCGCACGATCTGAGGCTAAAGGCGACACAAAAGCGGCCACTGAAATATGTCCCGCATCGACAAAAAGCTTAGCAACCTCAGCAATGCGTCGCAAGTTTTCTTTGCGATCTTCTTTTGTAAAGCCCAAGCCTTTATTAATACCACTGCGGATATTATCGCCATCAAGGCTGTAAACCTGTTTTTGTTTTTCAAACAATGCCGACTCTACTTTGTTGGCTATTGTTGATTTACCCGAACCCGACAAACCTGTAAACCACAACACAAAAGATTGATGTTGATGGCGTGCATTGCGTTTTTCGCGGGTTAAATCGTAGGCATGGATGGTGATGTTTTCGCTCATGATAATGCGCTAACGTGAAAGTAAGAGTTCAATAAATTCTCGCGGTTATACAGCATCTCTTCCCCTGTATCTAAATTGATCACAGACAAACCGACGGCTTTACAAATTGCTTGTCCCGCAGCCGTATCCCACTCCATTGTTGGCGCGTATCTTGGATAGACATCTGCTTTTCCTTCAGCCACTAAACAGAATTTTAAAGAGCTGCCTTTAGATACAATTTCAACTGGTTTATTGTATGTCGACTTTAAGTCTTCTATATAATTCTTGGTGTCTTCATTCATGTGGGAACGACTGCCAACAACTTCAATTTTATCAGATGCAGCTTTGGGAGAAAGTTCTTCTGCAGATGCCATTAACGTCTTCAATTCAAAAACCTCAGGAACCTCAAGTTTCAATGCTTTATTTTTTTCAACATCACCGATATAAAGCTCACGTGTAGCAGGAACATAAATCACTCCAAAAACAGTTTTCTGCTCATGTACCAAAGCGATATTCACAGTAAACTCACCATTTTTTTTAATAAATTCTTTGGTCCCATCCAACGGATCAACAATCCAACAAGCTGGCCATTTTTTGCGCTCAGCATAATCTATCGCCTTGTTTTCTTCACTGATAATCGGGAAATCTGTTTGTTCCAAATAATCCATAATGATGGAATTCGCTCGCTTGTCTGCAATAGTCAAAGGCGAATTATCATCTTTCATTTCAACAATAATATCTTCCTTGTAAATCTGCATGATCGCCTCTCCCGCCTCTATTGAAGCCTTAACAGCCAGCTCCTTATGATGTTCCATAGATTGATTTTAAATTGATTTGTTGACAAAAGTATGTAATTTCTATCAAACTAGTAGACTAATAGAAGTAAAGTCTTTTATAAATTTATTCTGGCCCTCTTCTCACCCGCTAAAAAAGTTATTCATTGCGCTTAATTGGAAATTCATTTCCAATTAAAAATGTTAGAATTCTATCAATTCCTCTCTCTAAATTCGCTTATTAGAAAGCAAAGGCTAATTTTGTAAAGCACCTATACTCATTCTGATGAAAATTTTAATCGTTGAAGATGATCCGATCTTAAACCAAAATATCAGCAAAGCCTTAACGGCTGAAGGTTTTTTTGTGGAACGGATTTACGATGGCCTTTTAGCAAGAAAACGTTTGCAACAACAAGATTTTGACTGCATTGTTTTGGATGTGAATTTGCCGGGAATCAACGGTTTTAAATTGGCGGAATTTTACAGAACCTTCAATAAGGTGACACCTATTATTATGTTGACGGCTTTCTCTGAGCTGGAAGATAAAATACAAGGATTCGATTGTGGTGCCGATGACTATCTGACCAAACCTTTCTATATGCGTGAATTGGTTTTGCGGATTACATCGCTCATCAAACGCGCACAAAACTCTAGCCATCCTACTGATCAAAATGATGTTTTGATTTTTAATGATATCACTCTCAATACAAATACCAAAAAAGTACACCGCCAACAGCAGTTGATCAATCTGACACCTCGCGAATTTCAGATTTTAAAAAAATTGATGACACAACAAGGCGAGTTGGTTTCCAAAGCAACTTTGGTGGATGAAATATGGGGAAATGCCATTGGCACAAATACAAACACAATTGAGGTTTACATCAACTTTTTAAGGAAAAAGATTGACAAACCTTTTGAGAAAAATAGCATTCAAACAAAAATCGGGTACGGTTATTATTTAAGTTAAGAATGAAGATTAAAAATAAAATACTCATCTATTTTTCGAGTACAGTGGTTTTACTGATTGCCCTGGCTTTTAGCATCATTTATATTTTGTTTTCAGCCTACAGAGAAGAAGAATTTCAACAGCTTCAGAATAAAAAAATCTTACAAACGATTTCTTTAATTGACAAGTATGAAAAGGAAAGCGCCAAGATCTCCTACATGCTGGACAGTCAGGATATCAATGATTTTTATGATGAAAAATTATTGGTCTTCGACACAAATAAGAAAATGATTTTTGCGAGTTTAGACAGCTTAGATATCAAAAAAGCTGAGCGCATTCTTAACAATCTTTCCCCCGAAAACACATGGATAGAAACCAAAGAAAACGATTATGATTTAATCGGTACCTACATCACACATCGCAACCAATCCTATTATGCAGTCAGTAAAGCTTATGATGCTTTTGGCTACACAAAGCTCACTTTCTTGCGAAATATTCTAATCCTCATCTACACAATTATTGTTGTTGTCATGATTTTTGTTTCGCTTTATTTATCCCATATCATTGCAAAACCAATTATTGTTTTGTCTGAAAAAGTCAAAAAATACAGGCTTCCAAATGAGACGAATAAACGGATTCAACTCAATACATCAACCTATGAGTTACAATATTTAACTGAGCGTTTCAATGAACTTCTCGAACGAACAAATGAGGAGTTTAGATTTCAAAAGCACACGATTGATCATATTTCACATCAGTTAAAAACACCGATTACCGTTTTAGTATCGGAACTTGAACGCATACATCACAGTGATGATTTAACGCAAATAAAATCAGAACTCGAACAGCAAACTAGCAAAGCCAAAGACTTAGGCAGTATCATCAATGTTTTGCTACAGATTTCTAAAATAGAATCTGGTCAAAAACTAGACAAGTCAGAACAACGCATTGATGAGTTAACTTATGATTGCTTGGCTGAGCTCACACGAATCAATCCTGATTTTAAATTTGACATCACTTATCAACCAGAAAATGCTGATGCCGATAAACTCTCTACCTTTATTTATCCTTTATTGGTAAAACAAGCTTTCCTGAATTTGCTCACAAACTCCATGATGTACAGCGCTAATAGCGAGGCGAAAATCATTTTTGACACCTCAAAACCAAAAACCTTAACATGGCGAATTATCAATAAAGGCCATCCGATTACAGCCAGTGAAAAGAAATATGTTTTCAAATACTTCTTTAGAGGAGAAAATAGTCACGCAAAAATGGGGTCAGGCTTAGGTTTAGTTTTAACCAAAAGGATTATCGAGCTGAACGCGGCGAAAATTCATTACACGTCAAAAGACAACAACATTAATATTTTTGAAATTGATTTCCCTTTAACTTCTTAAGCTAAACAAGTCACTCATACAGCGATTTACCTATCAGCCTTTAAGCTAAAATTTATTTGCTTTAAGCTTATTTTAAGGTCGTTTTATTCAGTTTTGTCATCACATTAAAAGACATCTGAAATAAAACACCTTGTATGATTAAAAATTTATCCATCCTATTTTTCTTATGTATAAGCACAACTCTGCTTTATGCGCAAGATACTTTAAGGTTGAGTCGAGCAGAGAGTGAGGCTTTATTTTTAAAGGAAAATCTCCAGTTGCTCGCTGAAGAAATTAATATTTCTCAAGCCGAGGCGCAGGTCATACAAGCCAAGCTTTGGCCAAATCCAGAACTTTCCATCGAAGAAGTTAATCTATGGAAAAAGGGGAATGAAGATTTTGCGCCCCCAATCAGCGGAAGCTTTGGTAAAAATCAACAATTCTCTATCGAGGTAGAGCAACTCATTATCACCGCTGGAAAACGCAAAAAACAAATTGCTCTAGAAGTTATCAATGTAGAACAGGCAAAACATTATTTCGAAGATGTCTTGCGAAATTTAAAAATTGAATTCAGATCACAACTCACCAAACTTCAGTACTTACAACGCAGTAAAAGTATTTATCAAGAACAATACAAATCGATAAGTCAACTGGCAAAAGGCATGCAAAACCAAGTCAACCAAGGCTTTGTATCCCGCAGTGATTATATCCGTTTAAAAGCTGAAGAACTCAGTTTTCTGAAAGAGGTCAATACTTTAAACCAAGACCTCAACGCCGCGCAGAAAGAGCTCAAACAATTGATGCATTTAGCGCCGACCACACGTCTTCATATCACAGAAGAAGGCTATCTAAAAAACAGAAAAGCCATTGAAAATTTGGCCTTGAAAGACTTGGCTAGCATTGCTCAAAAAAACAGACCAGACTTGGAACTGGCAGACCTAGAAAAAGAATATGCCGAGCAAAGTTACAGTTTCGAAAAAGCACAACGCATTCCTGATATTGCGTTGAAAGCTGGTTATGATCGTGCTGGCGGTGTGATTCCTGATTTTATCGGTTTTGGTCTCAGTATTGATTTGCCAATTTTTGATCGCAATCAAGGACATATCAAAATTGCAGAGCAAGACATACAAAAAGCCGATCTCTTGCAGCGTCAAAAATTGAGAGGTATAGAAAATGAAATCACAATGGTTTATGACAACTTACAACAAGCCCTCGCATTTTATCAAAACATAAGTGATGATTACGAAGCGCATTTAGACACTCTATTAAAAGCTCATACTAAAAATTTTAAGGATAAAAACATCAACCTTTTGACTTATCTAGATTTTTTAGAGGCTTATCTCAATAACAAAATCATCATGCTTGAAGCTGTAAAAACGCTCAACGACAAAGCTGAAACTCTAAACTATACATTAGGAACTGACCTCATAAAATAAAAACCATGTCTACAAAAAACATTTATAAATATATAAACTTAATTAGCTTGTGCATCCTTTTAATCCTCACTTCGTGTGACAAAGCAGAAGAAACTGAAACAAAAGAAATTCGAGATAATTATTGCTTAGATGATAATTTCAAAGACAAGGTCAGTCTCGTCAAACCTGAGGAAAAACAGGCGACAAAACAAATACATCTCACAGGCGCAGTGGAAGCCAATCCTGATCAAGTGATTCCTTTTATCAGTCTCGTTGATGGTGTCATTGTCAATACTTATTTCTCATTAGGCGACAAGGTTAAAAAAGGACAAGTTTTAATTGATCTGCGCAGTGCTGATTTATCAGAATTACAATCAGATTATAAAAGCATCAAGGCCGAACTCAAGGTCAGTCAAAGACAATTACAATCTGCAAATGCAGGTTTTGAGGACGGTATCTCCTCTGAAAAAGAACTCATACAAGCACAAAGTGATGTGGCTGTTCTCAAAGCGAAAAAGGAAAAAATAAGTACTATTATGTCAATTTATAGTGCCAGTAGCGAGCGTGGTGTTTTCCAAATTAAGGCATCAGCCACAGGAATTATCACACAAAAAAACATCAGCAACGGCATGCAAATTTCTGCACATCATGATGCTTTATACACGATTTCGAATCTGAAGGAAGTGTGGGTCTTGGCAGATATACACGCCACAAACATCAGCCTTATTGAGGAAGAAATGCCGGTGAGCATCAAAACACTCAGCTATCCCGATCAATTATTTGATGGGAAAATAGCCAATATCTCACAAGTTTTTTCTGACCAAAGCAAAGTTTTGAAAGCGCGTATTGTTTTAGAAAATGCCGACTTAAAACTCAAGCCAGGCATGACAGTTGACATCTATGCACATCAAGATTTAGGTGTAAAAGCCATGAGCATTCCGACAGATGCGATCGTTTTTGACAACAATCAAAACTATATTATTATCTACAAATCGGATTGTGATATGCAGATCCAGCCAGCGGATATTCTTACAAAAAATAATGGTGAAATTTTCGTCACAAATAATTTTGCAGATGAAGATCAAGTCGTCAACAAAAATCAATTGCTCATCTACGAACAACTCAAAAATTTTCAAAAATAAGTCAAATGAAAAAATTGATTCAAAATATAGTTGGCTTTTCTCTTAAAAACTCATTGATTGTTTTCTTCCTAACAGCCTTATTAGCCATTGCAGGAATTTACAGTTATTTCCACACTCCGATTGAAGCTTTCCCCGACGTGACAAACACAAGAGCACGAATCATCACACAATGGCCGGGCCGAAGTGCTGAGGAGGTTGAAAAATTCGTGACACTGCCAATCATGAAAGAGATGAACACCATCCCTAAGAAAAGTGATGTAAGCTCGATATCCCTTTTCGGATTATCAGTTGTGACCGTTATTTTTGAGGACGGTATTGATGATTTTTTTGCACAGCAATATGCCGCAAATCGGATGCAGGGCGTTGATTTACCAGATGATACAGATGCAGAAATAGAACCGCCTTTTGGCGCAACTGGAGAGATTTTCAGATATGTCATCAAAAGTGAGCGACCGATTAAAGAACTCACCGCCATCCAGGATTGGGTAATTGAACGCGAATTAGTTTCCGTCCCTGGCGTGTCGAGCATTGCCAGCTTTGGTGGGGAAGAGAAGACTTACGAAATAAAAATTAACCCAACCGAACTTGACAACTACGATTTATCACCACTTGAAGTTTTTGATGCCGTATCAAAAACAAATATCAATGTTGGTGGTGATGTCATCGAACGCGGTTCACAAGCCTATGTGGTCCGCGGGGTTGGCTTACTTGAAAGCGCAAAGGATATTGAAGACATCCTTATTGAAGTCCGTGATGACACACCCATTTTAGTGAAGCATGTTGCTAAAGTTGAAGTCTCAGCAAAACCCCGTTTAGGTCAAGTTGGATTACAAGATGATGATGATTTAGTCCAGGGGATTGTTTTGATGTTGCGCGGGGAAAATCCAGCTGATGTTATCAAAAGACTCAAGGTCAAAATTGATGATTTAAATGAACGCGTTCTCCCTGACGATATTAAGGTTGAACCTTTTATCGACCGAACTGAATTGGTTGATGCAACTGTAAGCACAGTCACCAACAATATTATTGAAGGCATTTTATTTGTTTCTATTATTGTTTTTATTTTCCTATTCAACTGGCGCACAACGGTGATCGTTGCTTCTGTCATACCACTTTCTTTCCTCTTTGCGCTGATGATGTTGCGCATTCAAGGTCTGCCCGCCAACCTCATTTCAATGGGCGCAATTGACTTCGGCTTATTGCTTGAAGGCACCTTAGTTATTGTAGAAACCGTTTTTGTAGCCATGTACACAAAAGCCGATAAAGTTGGAATGGCACGGTTTAATAAAATGAGTAAGCTCGGATTAATTAAGAAAAGTGCGGGAAGCGTCGCTTCTTATATTGTCTTTGCGCAGTTAATTTTGATTGTGGCCTTGATGCCTATTTTTTCATTCCAAAAAGTAGAAGGAAAAATGTTTTCACCTTTAGCTTTCACCTTGGGCTACGCCTTATTAGGATCTCTTATTTTGAGTATCACCTATGTGCCTGCACTTATGAAGGTCTTGCTCAAAAAGAATATCAAGGAAAGACAGAATGTGATTTCTCGATTTTTCCAAAACAATCTCTACAGGCTTTATGAGTGGAGTAATCGACAGCGAAAAGCTGCAATTTCGATTTTCATAGGTTTATTGATTGCCTGTACAACTGGCTTTATGTTTTACGGAACTGAGTTTATTCCTAATTTAGATGAAGGCGCTATGTACGTGCGTGCAACATTGCCAAACAGTGTCAACTTAGATGAATCCGTCAAATTTGCAAAAGAAGTCAAAGAAAAAATCAGGAGCTTTGATGAGGTCAAATTCGTTTTGACACAAACAGGACGGCCAAATGATGGCACCGATCCGACTGGTTTTTTTAATAATGAATTTCATATCGAACTCCACCCAGAAAGTGAGTGGGAAAGAAATATTTCAAAGAAAGAACTGACTGAAGAAAT
>JAKDUG010000207.1 GCA_030457805.1 Psychroflexus sp. | reverse complement strand
CCGTAAGAAGTAATGTTTTTCACAATACCTTCAAGAACTTGTCCTTTTTCTAATTGACCAATGATTTCTTTCTTCTGCTCTTCAATATCAGCTTCGATAAGCGCTTTATGAGAAACAACAACGTTTTTGAATTCATGGTTGATTTTCACAACTTTGAATTCCATGTTTTTACCAACATAAGCGTCGTAGTCACGGATTGGCTTCACATCAATTTGTGAACCTGGTAAGAATGCTTCGATGCCAAATACATCAACAATCATCCCACCTTTTGTTCTACATTTGACTAAACCATCTACAACTGTTCCGTCTTCTTGTGCTTTATTCACGCGCTCCCAAGCTCTAATAACACGTGCTTTTCTGTGTGAAAGGATTAATTGTCCTTCCTCATCTTCACGAATATCAATAAGAACATCAACCATATCACCTTCTTTAAGGTCTGGGTTGTATCTAAATTCGTTTAAAGAAATAACACCTTCACTCTTTGCGTTGATGTCAATAATCGCGTCAAGGTCAGTAATTTTGATAACTTTACCTTGAACAACTTCGTTATGAAGTGTGTCAACAAAATTCTCCTCAACTAATTTCTCAAACTGATCTAACTGCTCATCTGCAACTTCATCAATTCCTTCTTCATACTTGTGCCAGTTGAAGTTTTCTAGAAATTCCTTAGGGTTCTTTTGTTGTTCAGAAGCTTCGATTGCTGGGTGCTGTGCCTCTGTGTTTGCAACGTCTTGTTGCTCTGTTTTTTTTGAATCTTCAGCCATAGTGCTGTGATTAATGTTTGTATTCTGCTCATTTCAGAGTTATGATGCGACAATCAGCAGAAGATTGTTAAAATAATTATTAAAAATGACTTCATAGGAAACTCTGTTTCGCTCCTAAAAGTTTTGCAAAATTACAACTTAAATTATGATTGCCAAATAATTAGCTTATTTTTCTTATTGAGGTGAATTGACAATCGCAATTCGTTTTTGCGCTAAATGCAATAACAATTCAGACTGCTCTTCTCTGGATAAATCTGTGTTATCAATTTTCACGGCATCTTCTGTTTGCAGCAATGGTGATGTTTTACGAGAGGAATCTATTGAATCGCGCTGTTTAACGTTAGCTAGCACTTCCTCAAAATTCAAATCAGTATTTTGTCCTTTGATTTCTTCATAGCGTCTTTTGGCTCGCTCATGTGAAGTCGCTGTCATGAAAATCTTGAGTTCAGCTTGCGGAAAAACAACACTTCCTATATCACGGCCATCCATCACAAGGCCGCCTTTCTCTCCTATCCGCTGTTGAATTTTAACAAGCTTCTTTCTGACCTCAGGAACTTTCGCCACATAGCTCACTTTGTTCGAAACATCCATTTGACGTATAAAAGACTCGACGTCATCACCATTTAGGAGCACCTTACTTCGCGCCTCCGCTGGGTCGTATTTAAAATCTAAATCAATGGTTTCTAATGCTGGGATTAAAGCTTTTTCATCCAATATTTCATTTTCAAAAAAATTATTTTGAAGAGCAAAATAAGTCACCGCTCGGTACATCGCTCCCGTATCCACATAAATATAATTCAAAGCTTTTGCTAATTCCTTAGCAGCTGTACTTTTCCCTGTTGATGAGTGTCCATCAATAGCAATAGTGATTTTTTTCATAAATTTAATCTGGGTATTCAATACGTAAATGATAAATATTATTCAGCTTGGCTTTTAAGATCTTTTTGATTTGTTGGATATCTTTAAAAGTGATATTGGCATTTTCAAACTGACGATCTTCAATTTGTTTATCAATAATTTTTTCGACAAAGTTATCAATCATACGTGTGTTTGGCGATTTTAAACTTTTACTCGCTGCCTCAACACTATCACACATCATCAAAATAGCAGTTTCTTTACTAAAGGGTTTCGGGCCAGGATATTGAAAATCCTTTTGATCAACGCGTACGCCTTCTGGTGCATCTTGCTGCGCTTGCTTGTAAAAGAAATATACTTTTGTCGTCCCGTGGTGTGTTCTGATAAAATCAATGATACGATCAGGAAGCTTGTATTTTTTAGCATATTCAATTCCTAGCAAACGGTGATTGACAATTATTTTCGCACTTTCATAGGGTGACAACTCGTCGTGTGGCGTCACATCAGAGGTTTGATTTTCAACAAAATAAATTGGGTTTTTCATTTTTCCTATATCGTGGTACAAAGCGCCAACTCTCACTAAAAGTGCATTTGCACCAACTTCACTAGCCGCGGATTCTGCTAAATTGGCCACATTTAAAGAGTGGTGAAATGTCCCAGGCGCAACTTCTGATAATTGTTTGAGCAATTTAGAATTTGTGTCTGACAACTCTAATAAAGACAAATCAGAGACAAGTCCAAATATCTTTTCATGCGTGTAAATCAAAGGCTGCACAAACAATAAACCAACGCCACTCAATATGAAATACAACATATTATCATAATTGATATCCGCAAAATCAACATCTTGAATCATACTAAATGCCAAGTAAGAAAAGATATAAACACCAGTAATTTGAGCAACTGAAATAAAGAGATTTGCTCTTTTATACAATTCAGAAACAGTCAGTATGGTCACGATCCCTGTGACGATCTGTAAAAACATATACTCAAAACTATTCGGGACAATAAACCCTAAAATCAAAACTGTAATCACATGTGAGAAAAGCCCTAAACGCGCATCAAAAAAGGCTTTAAGCGTTAAAGGTAAAATACATAGAGGGACGATATAAATGAATTCATAACCAATCTTCATCACCGCTAAAGTGAGGAAAACCATGAATAAGACGTTAAAAAATATAAAGGTGAGTTTGTTGTTGTTTGTATAAATATCATTTCTGTATTTATTTAGAAACAACATCAGCATTAACAGTGCTAATGAGACCAATAAGGCATAGCCAATAAGGATTGTGACATAACTCGTTGTATCTAAATCTTGAGATTCATATTCATTTTTTAGAGAAATGAGTTTGCGCAGTTTCTCCCCTTCTATAGTTTCTCCTTTAGCGATGACCTTACTTCCTTTTGAAACGCTGCCTCGCGTCGGCGAAATATGACGATAAGCTTCCTCTAATATTTTTTGATTAAAACTTTTATCATACTCTACATTTGGAGAAAGAATATCATAGAAAACGGGTTTCAGCTTGGCTGATTTTCTTGAACTAAACTTTGACAATTTTTGATCTAAGTACCGCTCCAAATCTGATTGTTTGAGAATTTTACCAAGTGTCGTTTCTTGTAATTTAACATCTTTTTTAAGATAGACGATTTGATTCCCTTCAAAGTCTTCACTTTCAACACGAATACCATATATATATACATCCTT
>JAKDUG010000206.1 GCA_030457805.1 Psychroflexus sp. | reverse complement strand
CAAAACTTTTAGAAAAATTGAATTTCCATTAATAAAAACCGGCGTTTTCAGTGCTGTGATTTTGGTTTTTATAGATGTGATGAAAGAATTACCTCTCACGTTAATTCTCAAGCCTTATCATGTAGACACTTTAGCTGTTAAAGCCTTTGAATATGCAAGCGACGAAATGGTGATGGAAGCCTCAATACCATCGCTTTTCATTATCTTTACGGCGATGATTCCTGTTATATTTCTTAATAAATTACTGATCAATAAATAAAATGCTAACAATACAATCACTTTCAAAAAGTTACGATAAAGGCAAAAATTTTGCTTTGGATGATGTCACAATTGATCTGAAAGCTGGAGACGTGTGTGCCATTGTGGGCGAAAGCGGTAGCGGAAAAACAACTTTAGTACGTTTGATTGCTGGCTTGGAAAGACCAGATGAAGGCAGTATTTCGCTAAATGGAAAAGTGATTGCTTCTGATAAAAAATTTGTTCAGCCGGAAAAACGAAAAATCGGATTAGTGTTTCAGGAATATGCACTTTTTCCGCATCTGACTATTGAAGAAAACATTTTATACGGAATTTCAAAACTTAAAAACAAGAAGAAAAGAGCGCAAGAAATGCTCGACTTGGTTGGCTTAAGTGATTTAGGCAAACGCTATCCGCATCAACTCTCAGGCGGACAACAACAACGCGTTGCCTTGGCAAGAGCTTTGGCACCTGAACCTTCATTACTTATTCTTGATGAACCTTTCAGTAATCTTGATGCGATGCTACGTATGCAACTCAGAAACGAGGTGTTTGATATTATTAAAAAAACTGGTGTCACCGTACTATTTGTCACTCACGATACGCAAGATGCGCTTTCAGTTGCTGATGAAATCATGATTCTTCAAAACGGAAAAGTGATCCAAAAAGATGCGGCGGCAAACTTATATGTGAAACCCAATACCTTATACGTGGCTTCCCTATTTGGCAATACTGTACAGATCAATAAAAATTTGCAAACGGCTTTTAAATGTCCTTTAAATGAAAATTGCTGTCATGCCATTCGAAATGAAAAATTTAAAGTTTTCCCTACTCATAATGGCTCTGATCCTAAAACCATTGATGAATGTGACCACATCACAAAAGCAGATGTGATTAAAAAAGTGGTGCTCGGAGACTCCATTCAGCTTTTGTTAAAACTTGAATCTGGTGAGCAACTCACCGTGATGACGCAAGACTCCAACATCGCAGATTCCATCTACATCGGTTTTAATTCTAATGATATTTTAGAGTTTAGTGAGGAAAATTAATCATCACTCCTTAATCAACTTCTTAATATAAGTTTTGCCTTCATTTGTTTTCAGGTGAACAAAATAAATACCTTGTGAAAGTTTAGAAACATCTATTGATTTTTGTTTCTCATTCTTCAGTTGATGTTTTTTTATTAATTGCCCTTGGCTGCTATAAATTGTCAACTGCAATGCATTAATATTTTTATGCCAATCAAAATGAAGTTTTCCTTTTGTTGGATTTGGATAAATTAAAATTGGGACTAAGTCTTCTTCATAAGACCTAGTTTGTAATACATTTCCAATATCTAAAGTATAAATATCTGATCTAAAACTCGTCGCAATAATTTTATCTTCTAAAATATGGAAAAGGTTACAACAGTTAGAGTCTTCAATAATAGCACTACTGACTTCTGTCCAGTTCATGCCTGCATCTATTGTTTTGTAAACCTGACCTAAATTTGTCACGCCTAAAGCTGTGTTGGCATCAAAAAAACGGTAAGCCAAAATATAACCTTCAAAACCATGAAGTTCAAAATTCTGACCGCCATCAAAAGTGACATAGTCACCGATGTAAACGGTATTGTCATCAATAATCTCTATTTGTCCGTAAGATGGCGCTGAGAAAGTTAATTCCGTCCAAGTGTCGCCAGCATCAACAGATTTAAAGATTTGATTTACAGAATTGATCAAAAAACCTGTTTGGTTATCTTCAGAAAATTTAAGTTGTGTTACATTTCCAACTTCAGCAATATGCGTCCACCCGCTACTGTTTTGATAGTGATAAAGTCCGTCACTTGAGAAGAAGTTTCCACCTCCTACGAAAAAATCACTCATCGATGAAATCCATGAAGTCTTCGCGATAAATTGCTGCGTAATATTTGGCCCAGGAACTGTTGTCCAGGTTTCGCCAAAATCTTGAGACAAACCTACATAACTGATATTACCACGCGATGTGATGGCTTGTCCGTTATCTCTCATGTGAACATTGTTGTAACCTCCAGAGACATTTTTCTTTTCCCAATTTTGCCCGCCATCAGATGTTCTAAACATGACATCATGAAAGACAGCACTTCCTGTTTGTCCTTTTCCAACAATTAAACCTTGATCTAGATCTGCAAATGACATTTGATTGAGATCACTCATTGTGACGCCTTTAAGGTGAGAAGTCCATGTGAGCAAATCTGAAGATTGAAGAATTTCAGCTTCTGTGCCGATGTAAGTTAAATTTGTAGAAGCCGAAACTGTATTTAAATCACCTGAACCAATAATTTCGGTTGTCCATGTTAAACCTTCATCATCTGAAGTGAGCACTCGGCCTGATTGACCAACAGCGACTAAATTATCGTTATGTGTTTGTGCCACATCGTAGATGATTCTATTTGTCGTTGTGATGGCTTGCGTCCACGTATCACCAGCATCATGTGTGTAAAAAATGTATCCATTTGAGCCTGCAATAACACCTTTTGTTTCTGAAAAAAAATAGACTTTTTGAAAGTTCCAGTAAGAATCAATATTTAAAATGATTTCTGTCCAAGTTGTTCCTCCATCAATTGTTTTTAAAAAACTAATATCCTCACCAACAGCAAAACCCGTGAGATCATTAATAAAATGAATACTCTTTAAATTTTCTGTTATTGGTGTTGTTTGTTCCGTCCATGTTTGGCCTGCGTCGTCAGTATGAAAAATAACACCATTATCGCCAGCGATAAAACCTTCATTTTCATTTAAAAAATATAATGAGTTAAATGTATAGCCAGGTAAATCTTGTGAAGTAATTGTCTGAAAATCATCATTCGTAAAGTATAAATCGTAAGTCGTTAAAACAAAAGCAGAATTATTAGCAATCATCTGCATCTTCCTGGCATCTGGAAATTTATATCTTTGATAGGTTTCACCGACATCTGAACTTGTGTATAAATACTCTAAAATCGGACTTGTATCAAGAGCATAAATTGAATTATTATTTGTGACTTCTAAAGTCGTGATTTTAGAGATACTTTTTAGTGGTGTTCTCAAAATCCACTCTTGGGCACATAATTGTGAACTTAATAATGTAAAAACT
>JAKDUG010000205.1 GCA_030457805.1 Psychroflexus sp. | reverse complement strand
TAAAAATTTTTGATTGCATCATTTTTTTAAATTTAAGTGTTTAATTAAAATCTATAACCGACGTAAAGTCCTGCGTGAAACTCAATGTTTGAAAACCGATCGCCAACGTCATCGCTAAAGTTTCTGGCAACAGAAGCAAAAGGAGCAAGCACAAAAGTGTCGCTAAAATTCCATTTATAGCCAGCGCCAATGCCGACCATAAAAGCATCCATATCTGTTGTTTTAGTGACTGGACTTGGTGATCCATTAAGAACTACATCTTGCTCAAAATCACCAAATCTATATTTGACGAAAGGATTGGCGTACAAACCTGCGCCAGCATTGTAAGTATCAAAATAGTAATTGTAGCCTATTTTAAATGAATTGGTGTTAAATTTACGCGAGCCAGATTCGCTGTGGAAATTGATGCGGTCATTAATTAAAGCAACAGCTTCTATCGATTGGTTACGTCCTATAAAACGTTCATAACCGACTTCTGCAGAAGCCATGATAATAGTATTTGCAATATTGAATTTGATTTCATTTTTTGGGAATTCCGTGTTTTGTGCAAAACCTTTTGCAGATAAAACAACAAGAGTAAGAATGAGAAGTGTCTTTTTCATATCAATTTTTTCGATTTCTTATTTGGAGCTACAAAATTCGTGTTAATTCAAAAATAGTCATCTAAAAATTAGTTAAATTTGCTTTCAAACAGACAAATCATGATCAATCGGACTTTTAAATTGCTTGTTATTGTTGCCGTGCTTTTCATTGCTGGCCTTTTTTCATACACTTATTTAAATCGAAATAATTTTAACAAAAACTCATATATCGAAGTCAAAGGTTCTGGGGCTATTGACTTTGAATCAGATCACGTGGTCTGGGAAGGTTATTATTCTGCCAAAAATAAAAACTTATCAGAGGCCTTTGATTTACTTTCACAACACAATGAAATTGTGCGTTCTTTTTTGACTCAAAAGAGCATCAAGGAGGATGAAATTGTTTTCGGTCCTATAGAAACAACACGGCAGACAAAAAATATTTATAATAATAGCGGGAATTACGTTGGAGAAGAATTTCAATATTACAGCTTGCAACAAAATATCACCATTGAATCTTCAGAAATCAAGAAGATTGAAAATGTGTCGAGAGAAATAACAGAAGTTTTAGATCAAGGTGTTGAGTTTTACTCTTATCCGCCGCGCTATTACTATACAAAATTAGAAGACCTAAAGCTTGACCTCATTGATAAAGCAACGATTGATGCTAAGCGAAGAGCCGAGCTTATAGCCAAGCAAACCGATGTCAGTTTAAAGATTGTCAAAAGTGCTGAAATGGGAATTTTACAAATTATTGGTAAGAATTCAGGCGAAGATTTTACGTGGAGTGGCGCTTATAACACAAGCTCTAAACAGAAAACAGCGAGTATGAATATGAATCTCGTCTATGAAATTGAGTAAAAACGAGAGGCTTTTTTAAACCTAATTCAATTTGTTTTTTACTGAGGAATTGCAGCGATTAAGTTACGCGTGTACTCTTTTTTCGGGTGTGTATAAACGAGGTCTGCGTCGCCGTGTTCGACAATTTGTCCTTGATACATCACCAAAAGTTGGTCTGACATATATTTGACAACCGACAAATCATGCGAAATGAAAATATAGGTAAACCCAAAATCCTGTTTCAGTTCATTTAATAAATTCAGCACTTGTGCCTGCACAGAAATATCCAGTGCAGAAACGGATTCATCACAAATTACAAGTTTGGGTTGTACGGCTATTGTACGTGCAATACCAATTCGCTGGCGTTGGCCGCCACTAAACTCGTGTGGGTAGCGGTGAAAATGTTCAGCTGATAAGCCTACGCGGTCTAGCAATTCATAAGCTTTCTCGACAGCTTCTTTCCTATTGGTATAGATATGATGAACAAGCATCGGCTCAACAATGGCTTCCCCAATACTCAAGCGAGGGTTTAAACTCGAAAATGGATCCTGAAAAATTAACTGTATCTCACGTCTGAGTTTTTTAAAATCCTGTGAGGATAAGCTTGCTAAATCTTGATCGCGATACCAGATTTCACCAGCGTTAGCTTTTTCAATCCCAAGGATTAGATTTCCTAAAGTAGATTTACCACAACCGGATTCGCCAACCAGACCCAAGGTTTCTCCTTTGTATAGTTCAAAACTGACATCATTCACAGCGTAAAAGCGGTTATCTTTCTTAAACCAACTTCCTGCTGAGCCGAACATTTTTGAAAGATGCTGAACCTTTAATAAAGGCGCTTGTGCATAAAGTTGATCGTGGCGCTCATGCCGTTCAGTTTTGGTTTCAATTGCCGTTGGCGGATTGTCATCTAAAATATCAGTGACTGTTGGTAGCTTTTTGAGGCGTTGATCTGTGCGTGGTTTTGATGCCAGTAAAGCTTTGCTATAAGGCTGCTGCGGATTGGTGAAAATTTCTTTTGCTGAGTTGATTTCGATAAGCTTACCATGATACATAACCGCCACGCGATCTGCAAACTGTGCCACCAAAGGCAAATCGTGAGAAATAAAAATGATACTCATTTCTGTTTCTTCCTGAATGTCTTTTAAAAGTTGTAAAATTTCTTTCTGAACAGTGACATCCAAGGCTGTTGTCGGCTCATCGGCAATTAATAATTTGGGCTTGCAGGCAATTGCCATCGCAATCATTACACGTTGTTTTTGACCACCACTGATTTGGTGTGGATAAGATTTGAAAATTTCTTTTGGCCGTGGCAATTTGACTTTTTCAAAAAGCTGCAAAACTTCTTGTTTTGCTTTTTTTAGAGAAAGCTTTTTGTGCAGTTGTAAAATTTCACAAACCTGTCTTCCACATCGCATTGATGGATTGAGAGAGCTCATTGGCTCCTGAAAAATCATTGACATTTCATTTCCTCGCAGCCGGCGTATCTTGTCCTCGGTCAGTTTTGTGATGTTTTGGCCATCAAATAAAATCTGTCCATTGACTTCTGCTTTTGTGCTCAATAAACGCATGAGCGCTAAAGAGCTGACGGATTTCCCAGAGCCTGATTCGCCGACAATACCCAGAATTTCATTTTTTTGCAAATCAAAATGTAAGTTTTCAACAACTTTGTTTGGACCAAAACTCACGTTGAGCTGCTTGACTGAAATAAGTGGTATCATAAATTTAAAGGCTTGCGATGTAAAGATAAAAAATCAATCGACTTGGCGTGAAAGGCATTTGTCAAACTGTGGCTGAATCTCAAACTTGAAAATACTGCGGCACAACTGCTGCTCACAAAATAATCGTCCTATCTTTGAGTTTTACTAGTATGAAGGGAGCTTTTTTTGTCATTTTTTTGCTGTCTCTGTTTTGTGCTCAGGCACAAGACTACAC
>JAKDUG010000204.1 GCA_030457805.1 Psychroflexus sp. | reverse complement strand
TATCTTTGTGAGAGTTAAAGTGTTTTTTTTAGTAAATTGGGGCTTAATATAAAAATCAATAATCATGAACGAGCTAGAGTTTAAAGGCAAGTGGAATAAAGCCAAAGGAAAATTAAAACAAAAATATGCAGATTTAACAGATCAAGACCTCACTTATGCAGAAGGAAAATCTGATGAGCTTCTTGGACGTTTACAAGAGAAAACTGGAAAATCAAAAGAAGAACTTAAAAAAGAGATTGATAACGCCTAATGCGTTTTGAATTTTAATAAGACTCCTTCAGGACGATATTGAGCCTGAAGGAGTTTTTTTGTGGTCAAAAAAAGGGATTCTATTTAAACCAAAGCATTAAATTTTTTAAAATTTTCTTATCTGAACAAAGACATCAATTGACGAAAGAACTCAACTTATCTGCACTCTGATAATTTTGAAACACTTTCTAGATATTTATTGATGGAGGCATAAATATATCTTCCTTTTTTCTAGTTTTTCCTACATTCTTTACGATATTACGCTCTTAAATTTTATAAGTAGTTTATGGCTAGGAAAGTAAAGCGAAGTGATGTTTCTAAAAAGATATGGGGATTGCAGGTCAACCCTCCTGTGTTTTTTATTTCAACTTTAATCATTGTTCTCAGCGTTGCGCTTACTCTTATTTTTCACGATCAGGCAAAGGAAACTTTTGTCAATCTTCAAGAAGTCGTTGCCGAAGGTGCCGATTGGTTTTTTATCCTTTCCATCAACCTTTTCTTGATTTTTCTATTCTATTTGGCTTTAGGAAAGTTTGGTAAATTACGTATTGGAGGACCTAAAGCAAGGCCGGAGTTTAAGACGACTTCATGGTTTGCGATGCTTTTCAGTGCAGGAATGGGAATCGGACTTTTATTTTTCGGTGTCGGAGAACCGATTAAACATTTCTCAAATCCGCCGACAGCAATTGCTGGCACAGCTGAAGCTGCAAACCAAGCCATGGATTTCACCTTTTTGCATTATGGTCTTCATGCATGGGCAGCCTACGCTCTTGTTGGACTTGCCTTGGCTTATTTTAGTTATACACGTGGTCTTCCACTGACGATCCGTTCTATATTTTATCCCTTATTAGGAGATCGGATTTATGGAAGAATAGGAGATGCCATAGATATTTTAGCCGTTTTAGCAACAGTATTTGGACTCGCAACCTCTTTGGGTTTTGGTGTACAACAAATAGCAACCGGACTCAATTTTGTCTTTGGATTTAGCAGTGGAGTTGGCATGCAGGTTTTCTATATCGCCATCATTACTTTTATCGCCACAGGCTCGGTGGTACTCGGGGTCGATAAGGGTGTGAAAATACTGAGCGAATGGAATATGCGCATCGCTTTAATCCTACTTTTATTGGCAGTCATTTTGGGGCCGACTCTATTTATATTTAGATCTTTTGTAGAAAATACGGGGAGCTATATCGCTCATTTTGTGGAAATGGCGTCGTGGAGTGAAACTTATACGGGTGGAAAATGGCAAAATGATTGGACCGTTTTTTACTGGGGATGGTGGATAGGTTGGTCACCGTTTGTAGGTATGTTTATTGCCCGTATCTCTAAGGGACGGACTATTCGAGAGTTTATTCTGGGCGTGTTATTGGTTCCTTCTTTGTTGACTTTCTTTTGGATGTCAGCCTTTGGAAGTGCAGCCATACAGCAGGCCATGACGGAAGGGAGTGTTATTGTTGAAGCCGTAAATGATGATATGGCGACAGCTTTATTCGTCTTTTTTCAAGACTACCCATTGGCATCAGTCATTAATATAATTGCGGTGATCCTTGTCGCAGGCTTTTTTATCACCTCATCGGATTCAGGTTCGTTGGTCATCGATAGTATTACCTCAGGTGGGAAAACTGACTCACCTGTGGGGCAACGTATTTTTTGGGCTTTTACAGAAGGGACGATTGCGGCTGTCTTACTCATAGGTGGCGGACTACAAGCTTTACAAAGTGCTGCGTTGGTGACGGGCTTACCTTTTGCTGCAATTCTCTTGCTCATGTGTTATTCCCTTTACAAAGGTTTAAAAGAAGATTTTGCCCAACTGAAAAAGCAGGAATCGGAGAAAGAACGTGATACTTATGAAACGATCGTTTCCGATATCGTACAGAAGAGAAGTGTCAAATTAGATAAGGATAAATTAGAAAAAGAATAATATGCAAATTCCAAAAACAATATTAGTTGCGCTAGATCTCAGCGAGATGGACAAAAATGTGATAACTTATGCTTCTTTTCTGGCTGAATCTCTAGGTGTGGAGCAGGTTTATTTTGTACACAATATCAAGAAGTACGAACTTTCTCAGCTTTTTGCCGAACAATTGGAAAACATTAATCTCGATGAACTGATCGGGGATGAGTTGAATGACAAAGTCAACGAACTTTTTACAGCCAAGGTTTCTTGGGAGGTTTTGATTTCTGAAGATCCATATACAGAAACGCTGATTAATTATATCGTCAATAAATATTATGTAGATCTTGTACTTCTGGGGAATAAAAACCATCTCAAAGGAAGCAGTACGGTGAGTGGGAAGCTATTGCGCCTCCTTAGGTGTGATGTCTTTCTGGTTCCTAAAAGCCCTGATTTTGCATTGGACAACCTCTGGACGGGAACAGATTTTTCCCGCGAATCTAAAAAAGCTTTTGGCATGGCCAACAGTATCGCCAAAATCACTGGAGGTTCAATAACCGCGGCACACGTTTACACAGTGCCTATTCAATTTTCCCCCTATTTGCCTAAAGCAACGATGGCACCCAAAATACGCAAACATGTCACTGAAAAGTCTCAAAAATTCATTGAAAAATTGGCATACAAAACTCCAATAACGCAAAAGATTATCCCAGGGCGTGACACAGGAATTGCAGAGCAGCTTATTGAAGAGTCCCAAAATGGCAAAGCTGATTTATTGATCATTGGAGATAAAGGCATCAATAATTTTTCTACACTCTTGATCGGGAGCGTTACTGAAAATGTATTTAATCAGATGACGCGTCCGGCACTTTGGATTGTCAAAAGCTAAGGAGCGACTGAAAAGACCTTCTCTGCTGCGGACTACATTAGGAAGCAGGTTTCTTTAGCTATTAATTGATTTGTAGCGCTGAATGCTTATCTATACTCGCGAGGTCATGTGTTTTAGTTGATATTCATTTGTAAGTTTTAGATGCTTTGAGCGATATGTTTTTGGGGTTTTTATCATATGCCATAAGCATTCTGTGGATTATAATAAATTGACTTGATAGGTTTTTTAAGCTTTATTCTCTGTTTGTGTAACTTTAGAGAATGTTAATTCACTTGTTTGAAAAACTGATTATTTGTAGATTTAATACTTATTCTGTAATGTACAGAATGA
>JAKDUG010000203.1 GCA_030457805.1 Psychroflexus sp. | reverse complement strand
CAAAAAAATAAATAATTATGTCAATTGTAGGTCAAAAATTTCCAGATTTAAAAGTTAACGCGATGGATGAAATGGGTGATACTTTTCAGATCAACCTTTTAGAAAAAGCTAAAAAAGAAAACAAGAAAATTGTTTTATTCTGGTACCCTAAAGACTTCACTTATGTATGTCCAACAGAGTTGCATGCATTTCAAGAAGCTATGTCAGAATTTGACAAAAGAAATACCATGATCATCGGTGCGTCATGTGATACAGCTGAAGTTCACTTCGCTTGGTTAAACACACCAAAAGATGACGGTGGGATTGAAGGTGTGACTTACCCAATTTTAGCTGATTCAAACAGAAACCTAAGCAGCAGATTAGGGATTCTAGACACAACAAACGAAAGATATGATGAAGAAACTGGTCATATCACAGTGGATGGTGACAATGTGACTTATAGAGCAACTTACCTTATTGATGAGGAAGGAACTGTATTTCACGAAGGTGTTAACCACATGCCATTAGGACGTAATGTAAGCGAATTTATCAGAATGATCGATGCTTACACACACGTACAAAAGCACGGTGAGGTTTGTCCAGCAAACTGGGAAGAAGGAGAAGATGCAATGCAAGCAGATCGCAAAGGAGTTGCTTCTTACTTATCATCTAAATAAAAATCATGAGTCCAGCCGGAGTCAGGATTTCGGCTGGCTTATTTTAAAAAAATAAAGCTATGTTTAAAGAATTAGAACAAGATAATCTATCAGAAGAAGTCAAAAATAACGACACTGTTATTGTACAATACGCTGCCTCTTGGTGTGGCAACTGCCGATTGATGAAGACTAAATTTAAAAAATTAGCTTCTGAAAATGATGAAATTCCTTTCATTATCGTCGATGCAGAAAAATACCCAGAGTCTAGAAAATTAGCAAATGTCAATAATTTACCAACATTTGCCACTTTCAAGAATGGTGAATTTGTAAATCAAGTTCAAACAAATAAATTTGAATCATTAAAAGAATTAGTCGATGAAGTTACCAGTCATTAAGCATTTACAGAAAAATAACGAGGCGCAAAAACTAGAGCATAGCTTAGAGGTTCTAGAGTCTTTTAGCGAACATCGTTCAGTCAAAGAAAACGAAATGGATGTGGTCGGCGAATTAATTACGAATGTCGCTGGTGCCATAGAAATGGATAAAATGGTCAAAGAAGGTATGTCTGAAAAAGATGCTGCCAATTCTTTTGCTAAGCGTGTGCTAGGATCGATTGACCAATAGATAAAGAAAAAGAAATACGAGTTAGGAAGAAAAGGAGCAAGCGAGAGTTTGCTCTTTTTTTTTGTGAATAAGACTGAGATAGCGCATTTATCTGAGGACAATATGATACTTTTGTGAGGATAAGTTATTTAAAAAAGTCATACTGATGAAGAAGTTTTTGCTGGGTCGTAGTCGCGCTGTTCTTCCTGCCTGGAAAGGATTTTTGCGTCTTTTAAAAGAAGACAGCATCAAGGTCCAACTTTTCATAGGTGTTTGTGTCAGTATCGCAGGATTTATTGTTGGCTTGACACAAACAGAATTCCTTATCCAGACGCTTGCCATTGCCATGGTTCTCGGTGCAGAATCTTTTAACACAGCAATAGAAGAGGTGGCGGATTTTATACATCCAACGTTTCACACAAAAATTGGATTGATCAAAGACATCGCTGCTGGCGCTGTTTTTATGGTCTGTATTTTTGCGATATTGATCGGCTTGATCATTTACCTGCCTTATCTTATTTAAAAAGCCTATTTTAGTGCGTGGCATTTCGATTTAGTAAAGGAATGATATTATATTTGTACCTTTGCAAACTCACGAATTTACATGGCTAAAAAAAAAACCAAGAAAGCAAAAAAAGGGTTTCAGAAACCTAAAGTAACAATATCAAAAAAGCATAAAATCCTCTTCGGGATTTTCTTGTTTCTCTTTGCTATTGGTCTTTTGATGGCTTTCATCTCTTTTTTATTCACCTGGCAAAGCGACCAAAGTCTTGTCAACTCTGTTTTAGAAACCAATGAAAAACCAGAGAATTGGTTGAGTAAATTTGGCGCAATTGTTTCACATTTTTTCATCTATGATGGCTTCGGCATTGCGGTATTTAATCTGCCATTTATGATTGCGCTGACGGGTCTAAAACTCTTTTTAAATCTCAAAAAAATTAAACTGAGGAATATCTGGTTTTGGGGCTTGTATGTCATGATTACCTTTTCATTATTCTTTGCTTTCTTTGGAAAAACCTATCCGCTATTAGGCGGAGTCGTTGGTTTTGAAGTCAAGGAGTATTTAACTGCTTATATTGGTAATTTTGGTTTAGGTCTATTGATTGCTTTTATGCTGATTACCTATTTGGTGGTGCGATTACAACTGACACCTGAAAAAATAATTGACTTTTTTAGAACAAAAAAAGATGCCATTGAGGAAGACTTTCAAAAAGCAAAAGCAGCAAACCAAGTTAAAGCTCAAAATAAAAAAGTGGCTGCTCAAGATACTGACCAACCCAAGAAAGAAGAGTCTAAGCCCGAGGTTGCTCCAGAGGTTGAGTTTGAAAACAACATGACATCAGCAGAAGAGAAATCAGCACCAATACAAAAACCGTCCACAGAAAAAGAAGAAGACACAAAGCCGCCACAAAAGATTGTCATTAATAGTGAAAACAAGGATGACGATCTGAGCTTGGAAGTTGAGACAGCTCAGGAAGAAGAGGATGAGATTGATAGCAAGAGTGAAAGAATTGTTGAAAATTTTGGTGAGTTTGATCCCAAATTAGATTTGCCGAAGTACCAATTTCCAAGTCTTGACTTGCTAAAAGATTACAGCAAAGGTGGAGGCATTACGATTGATGAAAAAGAGCTTGAGGAGAATAAAAATAAGATTGTAGAGACGCTTAAGAATTATAAAATTGGAATAGCTCAGATCAAAGCAACGGTGGGGCCAACAGTGACACTTTATGAAATTATTCCTGAGGCTGGCGTTCGGATTTCAAAAATCAGAAACCTCGAGGATGATATTGCATTATCTTTATCCGCTTTAGGGATTCGGATTATTGCGCCAATTCCTGGTCGTGGTACTATTGGTATTGAAGTGCCAAATCAAAATCCTTCAATTGTTTCTATGCGATCGGTAGCGGCTTCACAAAAATTTCAGAAAGCCGAAATGCAGTTGCCAGTTGCTTTTGGAAAGACAATTTCTAACGAAACCTTTGTTGCCGATTTAGCAAAAATGCCTCACTTGTTGATGGCGGGAGCTACTGGGCAAGGAAAATCTGTTGGGTTAAATGTTATTTTAACCTCTCTTTTATATCACAAACATCCTGCTGAGGTGAAGTTTGTTTTGGTTGATCCAAAAAAGGTTGAACTGACACTTTTTAATAAAATAGAAAGACACTATCTCGCAAAAC
>JAKDUG010000037.1 GCA_030457805.1 Psychroflexus sp. | reverse complement strand
GCCTTATCTAACTTATCGCTTAAACTATCAAACATAATCTTAAATTGATTTTGAGCGCAAAAATACGGATTTGAATTCTAATTGCGAAGTTTTTAAAAAAGTTATTAAAACAAAAAAACGCCTTCGAGTTGAAGGCGGTTTTTTTTAGACTGAAAAATCAACTTAAATGCTGAAGTTATTCTTCACCGTATCACTTTCTTGATAACGCTTAGTTGCAGCTTCGACAAGAGATTGAGCTTCATTCTCATCACCCCATTCACCAATCGTAACTTCCTTGTCTTCTAAATCTTTATAGACTGTAAAAAAGTGTTTAATTTCTTTAATCAAATGTGGATTGATATCTGAAAAACCCTGAACCACATCAGACATTGGGTCATCAACTGGCACACATATAATTTTTTCATCTGGTCCTTTTTCGTCCGTCATATGTAAAACACCAATTGGTTTTACATGCGCGATACAACCTGGAACAACTGCATTGGTAAAAAGAACCAAAACATCTAGCGGGTCTTTATCCAAAGCCAAAGTTTCTGGCACAAAGCCATAATCTGCAGGATAAACCATTGATGTATGCAACATTCTGTCAAAACGAATTCTTTTGACATCAAAGTCAAATTCGTATTTATTTCTACTACCTTTTGGTATTTCAATTAAAGCGTCAAACGTCATTATTCTGTGATTAATTATTATAACAAATTTCGGCTGACAAAATTAAGAAATCTTTGCTTACAAAAGCATTGAATCTTAAAAATAAAAACCGAAGCCTCCTGTCACTCCAAAATCACGAACATCTGGCACTGATCGATAGTTGCCTCTAAAGTGAAAATCAAGGCGGAAAATGCGGAAAATATTCCCCACACCAAAACTATACGACCAGTAAGGTTCTCTGTCTGGTGCGTTCAAAACAGGATTTGTAAAGGAAGCATTTAGGGCTTGATTTCTGTCAGAAATTTCTCCATAAATAGTTCTAAAACTGATAATTTCACGCAAATCTAATTCTCTTAAGCCTGGAATTCGTGAAAACAAACGCCCATTAAAGTTGTGCTCCATATGTAAACTCACATAAGAATCTGTGACAAACTCATAAAAATCTAAGAGGGGAAATGTGCCTAAAATCGAAAATAAGGTCTGGTTTCCAGGAACGACATCAAGCAAACCTAAAGGCACTTCACCAAAGGTTTTTCCCGCTTCAAAGGTGGATGTGAATTTTCCAAAACCTCCAACTTGTATTGGCTGGCGATAGAAAAGCTGAACTTTATCATAGTCAAAATCACTTCCGAAAATACCAGATACGCCGTGTGAATAATTTAAAAATATTTCAGCATAATCCTCATCATTAATCACAAACTGCTCAACGCCATAACCCGTCGTTTTCCTTCCTGGCGTAAATTTTAGAAGTGTGGAAAACTCTGTTTGCTTGGTCATTTCAGATATTTCCGTCTGGTCTTCATCTTCAAAATAAGCAATACTGAATTTCTCCGAAGCCGACTCTAATGTTCTGTAAGTGGAGCCAAACCTCACTTGAAAATTCTCAAAGGGTTCAAATGAAAGAGCCATACTGGTGAGGTTAATATTGGTCAAACTCGAATTGGAACCAACCGTTAAAACTGAAGATGACGCCAAACTACGCCCTAACACATCAGAAGTATTAGTCAAACTCGCGCCGAGCTGCTCGACATCTCGCCGGTTTCCGCCTTCAATAATCAGACGTGTTGGTACGTCAATTAAATATTTGGCCGAGGCACCGTATTTGAATTTATTATCCTTAAAGCCGTAAGCTAAAAATCCTTGTAATCTAAAACGATCATTTTGGCTGCGATAAGTACGACCACCTGCGCGAAGCCGAATACCTTCAACGTCATTATACCCAAAACTTGAAAAAACAGGACCGTAATCCCATCCATTAAGCTCCCAATAGTTGGTTGCTAAAATAGTACCAACGCTGTAGATACGTTTAAAAGCATCCACCGTTTTTAAGGTGTCTAGCATTTTATAAACCTGCCGTTCGTCTTTGTTGAGCGACTCCATTCGGCTATCCTCCCAGAAGTCATCCTCCCGAAAATAAACGCTATCATTATCAATTACTCTATTCTGTTTATAGAACTCTTTTGGATGCTCTATGTCAAATTTATAATTGTCATAAAGCGTGGTTCGCTTGCCGTAAACACCTCGCGATTCTTCTTTCTTCCTAAAAGTAAAGTCTGTCATAAAATGATCTCGTGTAATCAAGAAAACAGAATCGTTCAGGACATCGTATTCTTGCTCGATATAGACCTCCTTCACCCAGTTAATATTGGCGCCTTTATTCATCGTCATATTGATCTTCTTGATCGCCCAAGTTGTATCATTGACCCAAAAATCACCCTTAAATGTCAACTCACCTTTCCGCCGTGGATAAAAGACAATTTTATAGTTGTATTTATCACCGATATAGGCCGAATCAGCGAGGACGTAGTTATAAACATCAACCCCCGTTCTCGACAAAGGACTCACAAAACTTTTGTCGAAAAACTTGAGATAGTTGTCGTAAATATCATAATCGTTGTACAAATCTTTGATAAACTGAATCAAGCTTTGATTATCACTAAAACCAGAGTTTTTATTTCCTTTTAAAACTTCTTTATTTTTGTTGTCAATATTAGAACCGTGAATCTCTGAAATGGCTTCATTAAGAAAAATCGGCAAGTAAGTTTTCCCTGTTACGTGGTTGGTATCAACCTGATCAAAGATAAACTCCATTCCATTGAAAATCTTCGAATTGATCAGCGTACTATCAATGGTATTGATATCAAATTCAAGCTTTTCATATTTATCGTATGCGTAGTAATCAAATTTTTGAACACCATTATCACGTCTATTTTCCCAGATTTTTTTAAGTATATCAATTGCTGGATTATTTTTCTTAGACGTTTTTCCACTATAAACAATCACCTCACCAAGCGACTCAGAATCAGTCGGCAAAGTCACTTTCATATCATAAGTAGAGGATTTGGTCAGCTTGATTTTCTGAGTTTCAAAACCGACAAATGAGACCTCAAGCAGATCGTATGATTTTTTGGATTCTAAGTAGAATTTCCCGTTTTCATTTGTAATTGTTCCTTCATTCGAGTTGACAAGAATGACATTGGCGTAGGGAACGGGGTCGCCGTTTTCGTCAAAAACTAAACCGCTCACTTTTGTTTGAGCAAAGCCAAAGACTGAAAATAGGAATAAAAAAAGAACAAGATATTTCTTCATATAAAAAGGAAAAGCTTCATTTACAAAAGAAAGCAAATGAAGCTTACAAAAAAATGAATATTATAATTTAAATATACAAAACTTTTTTAACAGCCTTGATGACATCTTCACTGTTTGGAAGCCATTCTTCTAACAAAACAGGTGAATAGGGCGTTGGCGTATCTGCCGTATTGATTTTTATAATTGGTGCATCTAAATAATCAAAAGCCTTATCCTGAACATTGTAAGTGATTTCAGTAGAAATATTGCCAAATGGCCAAGCTTCCTCCAAAATAATCAAACGGTTTGTTTTCTTAACAGACTTGATGATTGTTTCCATATCAAGTGGACGAACAGTTCTGATATCGATGATTTCACATGAAATATCATTCTCCTCCTCTAATTTATCAGCAGCTTTATATGCTTCCTTAATGATCTTACCAAAAGAAACAATTGTCACATCACTTCCTTCACGCTTCACATCAGCAACACCGATAGGAATTGAATATTCCTCTTCAGGCACTTCACCTTTATCACCATACATCTGCTCACTTTCCATAAAAATAACAGGATCATCGTCGCGAATTGCAGATTTCAACAACCCTTTTGCATCATACGGATTTGAAGGAACAATCACCTTGAGACCTGGTGTATTGGCATACCAGCTTTCAAAAGCTTGTGAATGCGTTGCTCCTAGCTGTCCCGCCGAACCTGTTGGTCCACGAAAAACGATTGGAATATTGAACTGACCTCCAGACATCTGACGCATTTTAGCAGCGTTATTAATGATTTGGTCAATACCGACCAAAGAGAAATTGAAGGTCATATACTCAATGATTGGACGGTTCCCATTCATTGCTGAACCAATACCGATCCCAGTAAAACCAAGCTCTGCAATTGGTGTATCAATCACACGTTTCGGACCAAATTCGTCCAACATACCTTTCGAAGCCTTGTAGGCACCATTGTACTCTGCAACTTCCTCACCCATTAAATAAACAGATTCATCTGCTCGCATTTCTTCGCTCATGGCTTCCGCAACAGCTTCTCTAAATTGGATTGTTCTCATTATGCTTTAAACTTTTGATTTCTTGAATGCACAAAAATACTAATTCAATTCTCTTTAAACTAAAAGATTTTTATAAAAATTTATTATGCACGCATAGGAATTTTAGTCTAAAAAATTTATATTCGCAGAAGTAGAAACGATTAAATCTTTTTAAGATGAAAATATTAGTATGTATAAGTCATGTTCCTGATACAACTTCAAAGATAAATTTCACGGAAAATGACACACAATTCGATACCAATGGCGTTCAATTTGTGATCAATCCAAATGATGAATTTGGCCTCACAAGAGCCATGTGGTTTAAAGAAAAACAAGGTGCTAGCGTTGACGTTGTCACGGTTGGCGGAAAAGATACTGAACCGACAATTCGCAAAGCTTTAGCAATTGGTGCAGACACGGCTATCCGTGTTGACACAGAAGCGCGCGATGGTTTTCAGGTAGCTAAAGAACTTGCTAAAGTAGCACAAGATGGAAGTTACGATTTAATCATCGCTGGTCGTGAATCTATTGATTACAACGGCGGAATGGTTCCTGGCATGCTCGCTAAATTAATTGGTGCTGAATTCATCAACACATGTGTGAGCCTAGAAGTAGAAGATAATAAAGCGACAGCTGTTCGTGAAATTGACGGCGGAAAAGAGACATTAACGGCAAGCCTTCCACTTGTGATTGGTGGACAAAAAGGCCTCGTTGAAGAAAGTGACCTCAAAATTCCGAACATGAGAGGAATTATGATGGCACGTAAAAAACCTTTAAACGTTGTTGATCCTGTTGAGGCAAAACCGCAGTCAGCAACGCAGAAGTTTGAAAAACCAGCTCCAAAAGGAGATATAAAACTGATCGATCCAGACAACATCGATGCGCTTATCGATCTATTACACAACGAAGCGAAAGCTATTTAAAACCAGAAAAATATGTCTATTTTAGTCTATACAGAAACAGAAAACAACAAGCTTAAAAAATCTGCATTCGAAGTGGCTTCTTATGCGAAGGCTGTTGCAGATCAGCTCGGTGAAAAGGTTGTGGCTTTAACATTCAATGCTGAGTCAACTGATGCACTTGCTGACTACGGCGTCGATAAAGTATTGGAAGTTAAAAATGACAAACTTTCAAAATTTAATGCCGATGCTTATGCTGAAACATTAAAAAATGCAGCGCAGCAAGAAGGCTCTAAAGTTGTGATCGTCAGTCAAAGTGCAAATGCAAAATATTTAGCACCACTCTTAGCAATTGATCTCGAAGCGGCTTACGCTTCTAACGTAACAGATTTACCTGAAACTGATGGTGGCTTTAGCGTGAAAAGAACTGCTTTTACAAACAAAGCTTTTAACTACACTTCTCTTGACACCGATGTCAAAATTATCGGCTTATCACACAATGCATTTGGCTTAAAAGATAACAAATCTGAACTTGAAAAAGTAGCTTTTGATGCAAAAGTGAGTGATGATAACTTTGGTATCAATGTCGAATCTGTCGATAAAAACACTGATAAAGTGAGTATTGCTGATGCTGAAATTGTTGTTTCAGGCGGACGCGGACTCAAAGGTCCTGAAAACTGGGAAATGATTGAAGAACTTGCAGAAGTTCTTGGAGCAGCAACAGCTTGCTCAAAACCAGTCAGTGATATGGGCTGGAGACCACATTCAGAACACGTTGGACAAACAGGAAAACCAGTTGCAGCAAATCTTTATATCGCTGTCGGAATTTCTGGAGCCATTCAGCATTTAGCCGGGGTGAGTGCCTCTAAAACGAAAGTTGTGATCAACAACGATGATGAAGCGCCATTCTTTAAGGCAGCTGATTATGGAATTGTTGGTGATGCCTTTGAGGTTGTTCCAAAATTGATAGAAAAACTAAAGGAATTCAAAGCGAATAACGCATAATTTTTATAAATTGTGCCCCTCTAAAGGGCAATCTAGATAAAAAGTCTTTTATTTAGGTTGCCCTTTATTTTTTTAGGAAATCAAGAGATACAATGATGGAATTAATCACGCTCAATATTAAAGGAATTTCGTACAGCCAAACTCAAACTGGCGCTTATGCGTTATTGCTAAGTGAAGAAGACGGAAAAAGACAATTGCCAATTGTCATTGGTGCTTTCGAAGCACAATCAATTGCTATTGCGCTTGAAAAAGAACTCAAACCGCCACGTCCCTTGACGCATGATTTGTTTAAAACATTTGCAGACAGATTCCAACTCAAGATCACTAAAGTTATTATTCACAAATTAATAGATGGTATTTTTTACTCCAGCTTAATTTGTAAAAACGAGGATAAGGAAGAAGTCATTGACGCACGCACAAGTGATGCGATTGCTTTGGCATTAAGGTTTAGTGCCCCAATTTACACTTACCCTAACATTCTTGATAAAGCAGGAATAGAACTCCAAAAATCAATAATCAAAGAGGAAGAAAGTCAAGAAGTTGCTGATGAAGATATTGATTACTTTGAAGAAGAAACTGAACAAAACGAGTTTGCGCACCTAACCCTAAACCAACTCAATGAACTCTTAGATAAAGCAGTCAAAGAAGAGAACTACGAGAAAGCTGCAAAATTGAGAGATGAGATTTCGAAAAGGAATTAAGCTATGAAAAACATTTTTTTAAACTTTGCTTTACTTTTTGTGACGCTAAGTTTTGGACAGAGTCTCTCCGGTCATTGGGAATTAGAGAAAGGAAGTGATTCACTTGCGCAACAACTGCAATTAGATTTCGAAAAATCAGAGCTTGCACATTTTGGCGAAGTCAAAAAACGTACGCAATCCAGCTTTCATCTTGAAAAAGACTCTATCTATTTAAATAGCTCTGTCAATGGCCTTTCCTACAAAGCTTATAAAATAAGTCAAGAAAAAGGGCAACTGACACTTGCAAACAACACTGAAAATTTTGGTTTTACCAAAAGCCCTTCTCCCAAAAATATTCCAACTGAAGAAAAAGCTGATCTCAAAGAAGTTATGCCGCATCAAGGTTTTAGTTTCACAAGTTTGTGGCGCGGTCTATTAGGCATGCTGAGTATATTGGCGATCGCCTATTTATTTTCTGCCAATCGCAAAGCCATCAGTTGGAAAACTGTCGGGGCTGGATTGACTGCCCAAATGTTACTAGCCATTGGTGTTCTTAAAATAGGTTTTGTACAAGCCACTTTTGAATTTGTCGGTAACATTTTCGTGAAAATTTTAGAATTTACAGCAGCAGGAAGTGAGTTTTTACTTGGCGGATTAATGAATGTTGAAAGTTATGGCTATATCTTTTTATTTCAAGTTTTACCAACTATCATCTTCTTTTCCGCGCTGACTTCACTCCTCTTCTATCTCGGTGTTATTCAGATTGTCGTTAAAGGAATGGCGAAAGTATTGACAAAAATTTTAGGGATTTCAGGCGCAGAAAGTTTGAGTGTCGCAGGAAATATTTTCTTAGGACAAACCGAATCGCCTTTAATGATCAAAGCTTATTTGGAGCGCATGACAAGATCAGAAATTTTACTTGTGATGATCGGTGGAATGGCAACCGTTGCAGGTGGCGTTCTGGCTGCCTACATCGGTTTTTTAGGTGGTGATGATCCTGTTGCACGTTTAGCTTTTGCAAAACATTTATTGGCAGCTTCTGTGATGGCAGCACCTGGCGCTATTGTTGTTTCAAAAATACTTTATCCACAACAAGACAAGGTGAATCCTAAAGTTGAAGTTTCAGTTGATAAAATCGGATCAAATATGTTAGATGCTATTGCTAACGGAACGACTGAAGGTTTAAAACTTGCTGCTAATGTTGGTGCGATGCTACTCGTTTTTGTCGCTTTAATTGCGATGATTAATTACGGCCTTGGCGTCGTTGGTGATTGGACATCCTTAAACGGACTCATCGCTGAAAATTCACCTTATGAGAGTTTTTCTTTAGAGGCTATTTTAGGAACTGTCTTTGCTCCACTTATGTGGCTAATCGGTGTTGCCAAAGAAGATGTGATGCTCATGGGGCAACTCCTTGGTATCAAGTTAGCAGCTAGCGAGTTTGTTGGCTATATTCAACTTGCTGAACTTAAGGATGCTTCGAATGCGATTAGTTTAGGCTATGAAAAATCAATTATCATGGCAACTTATATGCTTTGTGGTTTTGCCAACTTTGCCTCTATAGGTATTCAAATTGGTGGCATTGGTTCTTTAGCACCTGGACAAAGAAAAACTTTATCAGAATTTGGTTTTAAAGCTTTAATCGGCGGAACTTTAGCTTCATTAATGTCTGCGACAATCGCAGGAATGATCATTGGGTAAGGTTCATATTTAATAATAATTCTTATGAAACAATATCACGATTTAATAAAACATGTTCTTGAAAATGGCACTGACAAAGGTGACCGTACAGGGACTGGAACGCGAAGTGTTTTTGGCTACCAAATGCGTTTTGATTTGGCTGAAGGTTTTCCTTTAGTCACAACCAAAAAAATTCACGACAAATCAGTCATTCATGAACTGCTTTGGTTTTTAAAAGGTGAAACAAACATCAAGTATCTCAAAGAAAATGGCGTCCGCATTTGGAATGAGTGGGCTGATGACAATGGAAATTTGGGTCCTGTTTACGGACATCAGTGGCGTAACTGGAACAGCGAAGAAATCGATCAAATCAAAGAATTAATCGACACTTTAAAGAAAAATCCCAACAGCAGACGCATGCTGATTTCTGCATGGAATCCAAGTGTGCTACCAGATGCTTCCAAAAGCTTTGCTGAAAATGTGGCCGACAACAAAGCTGCCCTACCACCTTGTCATGCGTTTTTTCAGTTTTATGTGGCTGATAATAAATTGTCGTGTCAACTCTACCAGCGCAGTGCCGATATCTTTCTTGGCGTGCCATTCAATATCGCTTCTTATGCTCTATTAACAATGATGCTTGCCCAAGTTTGTGGCTTTGAGTATGGTGATTTCATTCACACTTTTGGCGATGCTCATATTTACAATAATCATTTTGAGCAAGTCAAACTTCAGCTTTCAAGAGACCCAAAGCCCTTACCAAAAATGGAACTCAATCCTGAAGTCTCTTCTATTTTTGATTTCACATATGATGACTTCACTTTAAAAAATTACGACCCCTACCCTTTGATAAAAGGTAAAGTTTCAGTTTAATTATGACAAAACTTATCTCCATCGCAGCCATTGCAGAAAACAATGCCATTGGCAAAAACAATGCTTTATTATGGCGTTTGCCTGATGATTTCAAGCATTTTAAAAAAGAAACATCTGGACATTATATCATCATGGGCCGAAAAACATTTGAGTCGTTCCCAAGCCCTTTACCTCATCGCACCCACGTGATTATCACACGACAAGATGATTACACCACAGAGGAACCACACCTTATTGTGCACAGCCTTGATGAAGCGATCAAAGCAATTCCATCTGGAGAAAAAAAAGCTTACATCATTGGTGGCGGTGAAATATACAAACAAGCCATGTCTCGCGTCCATGAATTAGAGATCACAAGAGTTCATGCTGCGTTTGAAGCCGATACATTTTTTCCAGAAATTTCTGAAAAAAATTGGACTTTAGACAATGAGAAATTTCATTCAAAAGATGAAAAACACGCTTACACTTTTACCTTTCAAACTTTTAAAAAAGCCTAATCATGCGTGAGCTTCTTTCTAAAATAGCTCTGGATGCAAAAATTCAACTCCGTTCAGCACAGCAAATTCGTGGCGGCGATATCAATACCACTTATCTGCTCAAAACTGATAGTGAAAAGTTTGTGGTTAAAATAAATCACAAGCACCGTTTTCCAGAGATGTTGAAGCGTGAGGCTAAAGGCTTAGAAAGATTAAGAGAAACACAAACTTTTTTTATACCAGAGGTCTTTAAAATTGGAGAATACAATCAGTTTCAATATCTGATTCTCGATTACATCAACTCACATCAGCCACAAAGTTCTGATTTCTCAAGATTCGGAGAGCAACTTGCACAACTACACCAACACACAGAAACAAGTTTTGGCTTAGTTGAAGACAATTATATTGGCAAACTCAAACAAGGCAATACCACTGAAACATCAGCCGTGGATTTTTTAATCAACCAACGTCTTTTGCCTCAACTCAAGTTAGCACTTCAAAACAAATATGATCTCAAACAAGTTGAAACCTTCTTAAAACAAGTTGAACAACTGATTCCCGATCAAAAATCAAGTTTAACTCATGGAGATTTGTGGACAGGAAATTATTTGTATTCAAAAGATAAAGACTTTTGTTTGATAGATCCTGCTGTTGCATACAGTCTCAAAAACTTTGATATCGCGATGATGAAGCTTTTTGGCGGTTTTTCTGCTGAAGCTTTTGAGCGTTATTACGCTATTCATCCCAAGGCTGAGAAAGAACAGAATCATTTAGATATTTATCAACTTTATTATTTACTTGTTCATCTCAACTGTTTTGGTCAATCTTACTTTTCAAGATGTCAAAATATCATATCAAAGTATACTTAAGACGTCAAAATAAAATTGGGATAAAGTGATAAACTGACTACATTTGTCCTTGATAAAACAAAGAATTTATGAAAGCATATGTTTTTCCAGGCCAAGGGGCTCAATTTTCAGGAATGGGATTAGATCTCTATGAAAAATCGCCAGCGGCTCAAGAATTATTTGAAAAAGCCAATAAAATCTTAGGATTTAATATTACAGATATCATGTTTGAAGGTTCTGCTGAAGACCTCAAACAAACAAAAGTGACACAACCCGCCATCTTTTTGCACTCTGTTATTTTAAGCAAAATCATGGGTGATGATTTTCAGCCAGATCTTGTTGCTGGGCATTCTTTAGGTGAATTTTCTGCACTTGTTGCCAACGGTACTTTATCATTTGAAGATGCCTTAACGCTTGTACACAAACGAGCGCTAGCGATGCAGAAAGCTTGTGAAAATCAGTCGTCAACAATGGCTGCTGTTTTAGGCCTTGCCGATACGGTCGTTGAGGAAACTTGCCAGACAATTGAGGGGATTGTTGTTCCTGCAAATTATAATTGCCCAGGTCAACTTGTGATTTCTGGTGAAACAGAGGCTGTTGAAAAGGCTTGCGAAGTCCTTAAAGAAAAAGGTGCTAAACGTGCAATGTTACTCCCTGTTGGCGGTGCTTTTCATTCACCATTAATGGAACCCGCACGTGAAGAATTAGCACAAGCGATTGAAGAAACAACATTCAATCAACCCAAATGCCCGATTTACCAAAACGTGACAACAACGGCAGTCACTGACTCTGAAGAGATCAAAAAGAACCTGATGGCACAATTGACAGCGCCAGTTAAATGGACGCAGACAATGCAGCAAATGCTCGAAGACGGAATGGAATCTTACACTGAGGTTGGTCCTGGAAAAGTTTTACAAGGTTTACTCAAAAAAGTAGACCGCCGTTTTCCTACAGCGAGTGCAACTATTGAATAAAAAAATATTTCTACTTAAAAAAACCGCAAAATTGAATAAATTACTTTGCGGTTTTTTTTAGTTTGTGGAATATCGATTTGGAGAAGCCTCACTCTGGATTTCTTTGTGTGATTTGAGCTTTAAATTGATCTGATACGATATTTTGTTTTGGGACTGGAATCTCAATTCCTTCTTTATCCAATGCTTTCTTAACAGCCTCCAACTGTTCCCAATACACAACCCAAAAATCTTCAGATTTCGTCCAACAACGCGACGTGATCACCAGCTGATACTCTCCGATTTCATTAAGCCAAGCATCTGGCGCTGGATCATCTATAATATTCGGATGTTTATTTAAGGTATCAAGAAGAATTTCCCGAATCTTGTCCATATTTTCACTATAATTAAACTTCAAGTCAAGTTCCACACGGCGATAAGGATTCATACTTCTATTATCAACATCGCTGTTTGACAAATTCCCGTTGGGCATTGTCACAATTCGACCATCGTAAGTTTTGACGCGTGTATAAAGAATATCAATCTTCTGAACAAAACCTAAAGTAGTATTCACTTCAATTAAGTCGCCGACCTTAAAGGGTTTAAAAACCAAAATTAAAACGCCTCCCGCAAAATTTGCCAAACTACCTTGTAAAGCCAAACCAATGGCAATTCCTGCAGCGCCAAAAATAGCGAAGAAAGAAGATGCCTTAATCCCTATAATGGAGCCCACCAAAAACAATAAAACACCCCAAAGCAAAAAAACAGAAAGACTTTCTACAAAGGTTTTCAGGGAGAGTTCTACCTTGGATTTCTTTAGCAAACGCTTTAAAAGACGCATCGCAAACTTGATGACAAAAACACCGATAGTCAAAGCGATAATCGCATAGATTACGCGTGGCCCAACATCCATCAAATAATTTACAAAAACATCTTTGACATGTATCCAAAAGTTCTCTTCCATAAATGCACCCTATTTTTTTCTTGACCTTGAAGATATCTATTTTAATCTAAAAGATTCTAATTAGAATATTTTAAAAAATAATGTTTCGCTTATATCACTTGAAAACTCGAAAAATTTAATATCCCATGATTTCCTCAATCTTCACTTTTACTTTTTCAGTAGAAGGAATCATTGTCTGTTCTAAAATTGAGTTCAACGGAATGGCTGGCATATTTTCGGACCCAATCGTCATTACAGGCGCGTCTAAATATTTAAAGCATTCTTCCTGTATTTTTCCAGATAAAGCACGTGCAAAGGTGTTATCTGACGGTTCCTCTGTGACAACCAAACACTTGCCACATTTCTTGACAGACTTCATTATTGTTTCTTCATCTAAAGGATGTAATGTTCGCAAGTCAACAACTTCAATTTGATCCTGCAAGCCTAATTCTTCCGAAGCATTCATCGCCCAGTGCACGCCCATTCCATAAGTGATGATACTGAGTGTTTCTTTCTCTTCTTGTTTCCAAATTTCTTGTAAAACCCAGGCTTTGCCTAAAGGTAAAACATAGTCTTCACTCGGCTCCACTGAAGTGGCTCCTTTTGTTCCCGGAACTTTACTCCAATACAAACCTTTGTGTTCAAAAATGACAACTGGATTCGGATCGTAATAAGCTGCTTTCATCAAGCCTTTTAAATCAGCGCCATTACTAGGATATGCAATTTTAATTCCTCTGATATTACTCAATACACTTTCGACAGAAGACGAGTGATAAGGACCACCACTGCCGTAAGCACCAATTGGCACACGCAATACCATAGAAATTGGCCATTTCCCATTTGATAAATAACAACTTCGGCTGACTTCAGTAAACAACTGATTGAGTCCTGGCCAAATGTAATCGGCAAACTGAACCTCAACAATCGGTTTTAAGCCCAAAGCGGACATCCCAACTGTTGAGCCAACAATAAAGGCTTCCTGAATCGGCGTATTGAACACACGATTATCACCAAATTTTTGGGCTAAAGTTGCAGCTTCTCTAAAAACACCGCCAAGCCGGCCGCCTACATCCTGACCATATAGCAAGCATTCTTTGTGTTTACGCATCAATTCCTCAATCCCAAAAAGCGCACAATCGACCATCACCACTTTTTCAGCGCCCTCTGGCGAACGCTCACCTTTTTCTTCAGTGATCGGCGTTGGCATAAAGTCATTTGTAAATAAATCTTCTGGCTGAGGATCGTCAGCTTTCAATGCTTCCTGGAAGTGTTCTTTTACCTCAACGCCTGCCAAAGCTTCAATCGCTTCCAGTTCATCAGCTGTAAATCCATTTTCAGATAAAAGTTTTTTCATCTTTGGATAAGGATCACGTGATTGTGCTTCCTCTAAATCATCACGATAAAACTCCATGCGCACACCAGAAGTATGGTGGTTCAATAAAGGAACTTTGGCATGAATCAAGATCGGACGGCGTTCATCCCGGATTGTTTTGATCGCGTTTTCAACTGTTGTATAGCTTTCTTCAAAGTCGGTTCCGTCAATAGAAATTGCCTCTAAACCTTTAAATCCTTTGGCATATTCAGCTGCATTTTGAGCTCTCGTTTCAGCTTCATTGGCAGAAATATCCCAACCATTATCTTGTACCACATATAAAATAGGAAGCTTTTTTAAAACTGCCATTTGAAAAGCCTCAGCGACTTCTCCTTCGGTAACACTTGCATCTCCTAATGAGCAAACAACAACTGGTGATTTGCCGTCAACCAAAGCTTCATCATGTCCTATATCTTTGTAAAATGCATAGCGCTCATCTTTTTCAAAAAGCGCACCGCCTTCACGGTAATGCATTCCCAAGGCAACGCCTGTGGCAGGAATGGCTTGCATTCCGGTTGCTGAACTTTGATGTGGTATTTTAGGCTTATCAGCATCCTTCAAGCTCGGGTGTGCGTAATAAGAACGCCCTGCAGAAAATGGATCATCTTTTTTCGCCAAGATTTGCAACATCAAATCTTTAGGTTTCATGCCCACCGATAGGAGAATCGAGTCATCTCGGTAATATGGAAAAACATAATCTTGTGGCAGAAGTTGCATTCCTACTGCTGTCTGAATGACTTCATGCCCACGTGATGTTGCATGTACATATTTTGAAACGAGTTTAAAATTGTCTTCATATAAATCTGTTAATGCTTTCGCAGTACAGAGATTTGAAAAAGCTTTTTTAAGTATTTTTTTATCTATTTTCATTTTTTGTGTTTTAGAATCACGAATCATGACATTTTGAATCATGACTTTTTCATTGATTAGATTCAAGACTATCAATAAAATTTGAAATTTTGCTTTGTAATTTTTGTATTTTATTTTCCAAACTCAAATAAATTTCATCTGAAATAAAATTTTGACGGAAACAGACAGTTAACTGAGTTTCCCATTCATAAGCAGAACCTAAACTATCTTCAAGATATTTAATAAAATGTTTATTGGTTCGTTTACTCGAACCTTCAGAAATATTGGAAGCAATGGAGACGGCACAACGATTCATTTGAGTTCTCAATCCATATTTTTCATAATCTGGTAAAGTCGATGTGAAAAGGTAATTCTCATCAATTAAATCCATGGCTTCATTCCATATTTGAAGTTTTTTGTAATTATGCCTTCTCATGATTTTTAATAATAAATTGATATTTTAAATATCATGTTTCAAACCTTCCGCTTTTCATTAAAATCTTCAAAGTAATCTGCTACTCTTCTTAGGAAGCTTCCGCCAAGGAAACCATCTACCACACGATGATCAAAAGACAATGACAAATACATCATGCTTCTGATTTCAATTTTATCGCCATCCTCATACTCAATGACTTCAGCTCTTTTTTTAATAATACCGGTGGCCAATATTGCTGCTTCCGGCTGATTGATAATTGGTGTTCCCATCAAGCTTCCGAAAGTCCCCACATTAGAAATCGTAAATGTACCTCCACTGGTTTCGTCGTGTTTCAATGTATTGGTTCGCGCCTTATCGGCTAATGCATTCACTTCTTTTACAATCGTTTTTAAATCCTTTTGATCAGCATTTTTAACAACTGGCACAATCAAATTTCCGCTTGGTAAAGCCGTTGCCATTCCGATATTGATATCTTCTTTTTTAATAATGTTTTTTCCATCAACACTGACGTTAATCATTGGAAAATCTTTGACAGCTTTGGCAACAGCTTCGACGAATAATGGTGTAAAAGTCAGCTTCTCTCCATATTTATCTTGAAAAGCCTTTTTGTTAGCGTTTCGCCAGTTCACCATATCTGTCAAATCCGCTTCCACGTAGGCCGTGACATGCGGAGAAGTGTGTTTGGAATACACCATATGATCAGCGATCATTTGTCGCATACGATCCATTTCAACAATTTCGCCTTTGCCTTTGTCAAGCTTTAAATCGGGAACCTGAAATCCACTTGCTTCTGTTGAAGGTTGAGCAAATTGTGCAGGCCTGCCTTCATCTATATATTTATAGACATCGCTTTTTTGCAACCGTCCATCGTGTCCTGTCGCTGGAATGCGAGCCAGTTCTTCATAACTGATGTGATAATCGATCGCTATGTTTTGGATAAGCGGCGAGATATAGGTGTTTTGGTTTTTATTGACCTTATAAGTCCTAGCATCTGAAGTTGACTTAGAAGATAAAGCTGTTTTTTTCTTTGTCGGTTTTGGTTTTCTTGATTCTGATTCAGGCTTCTTTGCGGAAACTTCTTTCAACCGATCTGATTGATCTTCTGTAGCTTTAATTTTAGCAATAACAGCCCCAACTTTGACAACCTCATCGGCTTGCACCATAATCTCTGTGACTTTTCCGTGAACCGGTGATGGCACTTCTGAGTCAACCTTATCGGTCGCAACTTCCAGGATAATTTGATCTTTTTCAACGGTATCACCTTCGTTCACTAACCAATTGATGATTGTTCCTTCAGTGATGCTTTCACCCATTTTGGGTAATTTAAATTCCCATAAAGATGGAGATTCTTTCTCTTCACTCATTCTTACTTTTTTTATGATCGTTAACAAGGTCTTCATATGCCTTGCTCTTGAATTATATTTTAAAAACCATTTTTTAACTGAAATAAAATTTTACATCAGAAAATTGGTCGCTAACAAAAATAACATTTTAAGCCTATTTCTAAAGGAATAACAAGGCAATTCGGAAGCTTTAACAATAGTCCTCAATTTTATCGTTAAAAATAAAACAGCCTTAGTCTTTTCTTTACATCAAATAGCATGTGAACAAAATTTTTAATCGCGAAAGCATCTTCGAATCGTTTGTAAATTCAATCTAAAAACTAAAAGATGGTAAATTATAAAATATTTTAGTTTAATGTTTTGTTA
>JAKDUG010000002.1 GCA_030457805.1 Psychroflexus sp. | reverse complement strand
CACAAGATTTCGCTTTATGGAAGCGCGCAGAACCACAACATATTATGCGCTGGCCATCACCTTGGGGCGTTGGTTTTCCTGGTTGGCACTTAGAGTGCACCGTTATGAGTAGCAAATACTTAGGTGAATCATTTGATATTCATGGCGGCGGAATGGATTTAAAATTCCCACACCACGAATGTGAAATTGCTCAAGGGAAAGCAGCAAACGGTAAAGATCCAGTCAATTATTGGATGCACGCCAATATGCTCACCCTGAACGGAAAGAAAATGGCAAAAAGTACGGGGAATAATATTTTACCACGTGAGCTCTTTACGGGTGATAATCCCAACTTATCAAAAGCTTTTGCGCCAAGTGTTGCTCGTTTCTTTATGCTACAAGCCAACTACAGAAGCATCCTTGATTTTTCTGACGAAGCCTTACAGGCATCTGAAAAAGGTTTTTACAGGTTAATGGATGCCTATCAAAGTGTTGAGTTTTTAGAGACAAAAACAGAAACGACCTTTGATGTAAAAGCATGGAAGCAATCTTGCTACGATGCCATGAATGACGACTTCAACAGCCCGGTTTTAATTGCTCAACTTTTTGAGGTTGTCAAGTTCATTAATGGCGTTAAGGCAGAAAAAGAAACTATCACTGAAGCTGATCGTGACCTTATCAAGAAAACGCTTTCTGATTTCATATTTGATGTCTTGGGCTTGGAAGAAATTGAAGAAGCCAATGATGCGAGTTCAGAAAAAATTGACAGCCTGGTTTCTATACTGATAAAAGTGAGAAACAAAGCGAGAGCTGATAAAGATTTTTTCACAGCTGATATTGTCCGAGATCAATTACTCGAAATGGGCATTACGTTAAAAGATGGAAAAGACGGGACAGCCTATAGCATGAAATCATGAAGATTGTAAAAACCTTTATCAAATTTATACTTCAGTTTTTGATTAAAGGCTATCAACTTCTTATTTCTCCTCTACTCGGCCAGAACTGTAGATTCCAACCAACATGCTCACATTATGCGAAGGAAGCTATCGAAAAGCATGGCAGCCTTAAGGGTTTAAAGCTCGCTTTTATTCGGATTTCAAAATGTCATCCATGGGGAAGTTCAGGCTTTGACCCCGTTCCAGAAAACAACAACAAGAACACACACTGACTAAATTTTTTTAAACAATAAACTTTATGATACATGCGATAACTTGGGATCCTTCATTAGGGATTGAGCTTGGTTTTATTACAATTCGCTATTACAGCCTTATGTTTCTCATTGCTTTTGTTTCAGGCTGGTATATCATGAAGTACGTCTTTAAGAAAGAAGGGATCGATGAGAATAAATTAGATAGTCTTTTTATCTACACAGTTGTCGCTACTCTCTTAGGTGCGCGTTTAGGACATGTTATTTTTTATCAAAGTGAACTTATTTTTGAAGATCCACTATCCATTTTTCTGCCCTTTCAGTTTGTCCCTGAAATCAGATTTACAGGCTTTCAAGGCTTAGCAAGTCATGGTGCGACCATTGGTATTGCTATTGCAATGTATTTATACAGTAAAAAAGTTTTACACAAACACATCTCTTGGATTTTAGATAGAGTTATTCTCCCTGTCTCTTTTGGCGCTATCTTTGTCAGAATAGGAAATTTCTTGAATTCAGAGATTGTCGGGGAACCCACTAATTCTGATTATGGTGTTATTTTCAAGCATTTGGGCGAGAGCTTCCCGAGACATCCTGCTCAACTCTATGAAGCAGTCTCTTACTTAGCACTTTTTATTATTCTTTGGTTGCTGTACACGAAATCAAAAGCAAAAAATATCAGAGGCCTAATGTTTGGTATCTTTTTCACATGCCTATGGACAATTAGATTCTTTGTCGAGTTTATTAAAGAGCCACAAGTCCCTGAACGTGCAGATTGGCTATTAAACACAGGGCAACTGCTCAGCTTGCCAATGCTTATTATTGGCCTTATTATTATTTATTTCGCTTACAAAAAACAGCCAAAGAAAAGCGAATAAGCAACTCTCACTACTCCTTTTAAATCATATGATACCGTCGGACATATCGTGTGTTCAAAAGGCAAAGCTAAATGAGCTAATTCCTACTATCAAATCCTTGTGGCCTTGTCCTAACCTAAAAAATTTAGACATTTCCAGTAAGGTCTTTTCACAAGGCTTTTTTAACCTTTTAGGCACTCGTTTTTTTCTTATAGAGAAACCTCTCATCTTAAGCCATCGTCGGCAAATATTTCTTTAACACAGAGCACAGATACAAAAGAAACAAGCATTAAATTCTAACTTGATCAAGCTTAAACAGAGCTCAACTTATACGCCTATCACAAAAACCTTAAAGACACAAAAAAAGGCTTGATTTCACCTCTTGAAATCAAGCCCTTTTTGACATTAAAGCTAGCTATAGCGATAAGTATAAAATTTATTTAACTCACTGATTGCGTTGATTTTTCTCCTTCTTCTTCTATAGAAGCATTCTTAGAATCTGTTAAATCAATTCCTTTCTTCTTTACTGTATCAAACATGATCGGCGTTGCAATGAATACAGAAGAATATGTACCGACAATAACCCCAATAATCAAGGCAAACATAAAGCCTCTGATGCTATCACCTCCAAATATAAAGATGGCAAGTAGAACAACAAGTGTCGTCAACGACGTATTAACAGTACGACTCACCGTACTGCTCACTGAAGTGTCTATCAGTTTACGCATTGGCCAACTCGGGTGTTCATTGAAATACTCACGAACTCTGTCAAAAACGACAACCGTATCATTCAATGAATAACCAATAACAGTTAGAATTGCTGCAATAAAGGCTTGGTCAATTTCTAAGCTAAATGGCAGGATACCATATAATAATGAGAACAAACCTAAAACGATAATCACATCATGTGTTACAGCAAAAACAGCTCCTAAACTAAATTGCCATTTTCTAAAACGAATAAGAATATAAAGGAAAACAACAAAGAGTGACCCAAATATAGCATAAAACGAAGCAGTCTTAATATCATCGGCAATCGTCGGGCCAACCTTCACAGCTGACATAACACCTAATTTTGACTCAGCATTAGACGTATTTTCAACTCTAAACTTCTCGTAAGACAACTCAGCTGGTAGATATTCTTTTAATGATTGATAGAGTTTCTCTTGAATCTCACCATCAATTGCATCTCCCTCTTCTTCAATTTTATAATTCGTCGTTATTTTCAACTGGCTATCCGCACCATAAGTTTTTGCATCAATACTCTCAAACTCTTCCAATAATTGATCCTCAACCTCGGTTGGATTGACGCTTTGATCAAACCGAACTGTATAAGTTCGTCCACCCACAAAATCAACACCTTGATTTAATCCTTTCGTTGCTAAAGAACCAATACTCACAATTAAAGCAATAGCTGAAATAGTATAGGCAAGTTTTCTTTTAGATAAGAATTTGATATCGACATTCTGGAATAAATTCTTAGTTGCACGTGTTGAGAAGGCTAATGATTTTCCATTTTTACCATAAGCACTAATTAACAAACGCGTGATAAAGATCGCTGTAAATAGAGATGTTAAAATACCGATTAATAAAGTTGTCGCAAATCCTTTAACAGGACCAGTTCCAAAGGTCAATAATATAATACCTGTCAGGCCAGTAGTGACATTGGCATCTAAAATGGAAGACAATGCATTTTTAAATCCATCAGAAATGGCTTCGGCTTGCGCTTTACCTTTATTAAGTTCTTCTCGAATACGCTCAAAAATAAGAACGTTCGCATCGACGGACATACCAATTGTCAGAACAATACCTGCAATACCTGGCAATGTCAGAACGGCACCAAGACCAGAAAGCACGCCAAAAATAAAGAGGATATTAACAACTAAAGCAACGTCTGCATAAATCCCTGCTTTTCCGTAATAGAAAATCATCCATAACAGAACAAGCACTAGCGCAATCATAAATGAATTGATTCCACTGCTAATAGCTTCGTGACCTAATGAAGGCCCTACAATTTCACTTTGAACGATATCTGCTGATGCCGGTAACTTACCTGCACGTAAAACGTTTGCTAAATCCTGTGCTTCTTGAATTGTAAAATCACCAGTGATTTCACTTCGACCTCCAGCAATTGCACCAGTAGAAACGCCAGGCGCTGAATAAACAACATTATCAAGGACAATTGCAATTTGAGAACCTTGAGAAGATGCACGACCTGTCATGTCTTCCCAGATTTTAGCACCTCTTGCATCCATTTGCATACTCACAGCAACTCGGCCGATTTGGTTATAGGTTTGTTGTGCATCAGTAATGACAGAACCACTGAGTTCTGGCTCATCATTTCTGTTATTTTTTAATGCATACAAGTCAATAACTTCACTATTCTTTATTGGCTTACCCCATGCATATTGAAGGAATTTCATATCAGCAGGAAGATTACTTTTAACCTTCGGCATCGCCAAGAATTTATTCACTTGGGCTGTATCTTTAATTGGGAATGTTGCAACGACTGGCCCATCTTGTGGCCCCATGTTAGCAACCATGCTCAACAATGGATTTGATTTAGAGAAGTCAGTTGAATCTTCAGATGAAGATAGCAATTCTTCCAAATCCTCATCTTCCGTTGTTGCAGTAGAATCTGCATCTTCAGCGACATCAGATGTTTCTAGTGTTTCTGCAATGATCTGATCAGCTGACATTAAGAACTGTTGTACTTCTCCCGCTTTATAGACATCCCAAAATTCTAATTGAGCTGTACTTTGCAATAATGTCTTGATACGAGAAATATCCTTAGCGCCAGGAAGCTCAACAAGAATACGTCCTGAATCTCCTAAACGCTGAATGTTTGGTTGTGCAACACCAAATTTATCGATACGTTCTCTCAGAACTTCAAAAGCAGAAGTAATACTTTCGTTAATTTTACGTCTGATGATAGGTTGAACTTGATTGTTGGTCATTTCAAAATTAACTTCATCAGCCATAGCTTTGGTTCCAAAGATATTTGGGGAAGCTAATTTAGCACCATCAAGTTTATCAAATTCATCGAAGAAAAGCTCAAGGTAATTATCTTGGCTAGAGCTTCTTTTTTCAGCAGCATTTGACAGCGCTTCATTAAATGCAGGATCCTTTGAGGCATTTGAAAGTCCTCTGAGTAAATCAGGCACTGAAATTTGAAGAATCACGTTGATTCCGCCTTTTAAATCCAAGCCTTTATTCAGCTCTTTTTGTTTAGCAGTCTCATAAGTGACACCGGCAAAAACAGGATCTTTAGCTAAAGAATCAAGATAATTCTTAGCTTCTAGATCACGTTTGACAGCATAGCCTTCAACTGTTTCAGGAATTTTGTTTTGTGCAAATTCGTCTGCTTTACTTTCAACATTGCCTGCTATAAAGGTGAATGAGAGCTGGTATATACTTACCAGTCCAAACAATATGGCAAACAGTTTAACTAATCCTTTGTTTTGCATTATCTATAAATATTAATGTACTTGTATTAAAATCGGACAAATATAGGGTTTCAGTAGAGAAATGACAATTATTTTTTTAAAGATAATTTAAGAAATTAAAAACAGAAATTTCTTGCCCTTTCCTAGGAATAAAAAAACCCGAATCTTCTGACAATTCGGGTCTTAGCTTATATTAATACTTAGAGTTCGAGAAGTAGGTTTGTTTTTTTAACAGCTTCTGCACTTTCTTTAAGTTTATTTTTCTCGGCATCGCTAAGCTCTAATTCAACGATTTTCTCGATCCCGTCTTTTCCTAAAATCACAGGAACGCCAATACATAAATCATTTAGTCCATACTCACCTTCTAAATAAGTTGAGCAAGGGAACATTTTCTTTTGATCACATGCAATGGCCTGCACTAATGCTGAAACTGCTGCTCCTGGCGCATACCACGCACTGGTTCCTAACATTTTGGTCAGTGTTGCTCCTCCAACCTTTGTATCATCAGATACTTTCTCTAAACGCGCATCATCTAAAAACTCAGTGACTCTCACACTATTGCGTGTTGCTAAGCTCGTTAATGGAACCATTCCTTTATCACTATGGCCACCGATTACCATGCCTTGAACGTCTGAAGATGGACAATCAAGTGCTTCTGCTAATCTGTACTGGAAACGTGCGCTATCTAAAGCACCGCCCATTCCAATAATTTTATGTTTTGGTAAGTTAATTGATTTATGTGCTAAATATGTCAAAGTATCCATTGGGTTACTCACAACAATCAATGTCACATTTGGTGATTGCTCCACAAGTTTTGTCGCGACTTCTTTGACAATTCCTGCATTAATACCGATCAATTCTTCTCTTGACATGCCCGGTTTACGTGGAATACCGCTTGTTATCACTGCAATATCACTCTCAGCTGTTTTTGAATAATCATTTGTACTACCTACAATTTTAGTATCAAATTTATTTAATGATGCTGTTTGCATCAAGTCCATAGCCTTTCCTTCTGCATAGTTTTCTTTGATATCTAAAATAACAACTTCTGATGCAAAATTTTTGATTGCGATATATTCAGCACAACTTGCGCCTACTGCTCCGGCTCCTACTACTGTAACTTTCATTTTAAATTTATTTTTGTGTTAATACTTAATTTCCAAAACTCAGTCCAACACTTAATGTATTAAAGTCTTGAACACTATATGCGGCATTGATTCTTACAAAACCAAGCTTGACTCGCGCGCCTACCAAAGCTTTAAAACTACTGACATCTGAAGCCACTGAAAAAGGATTGGTAAATTGCCCCAAATCTTGGATATCTTGTATCCCGTCAGTAAACTCATAAGTCCCTTTTAAGGCTGTTGTCCCTTTTCCTGAAACATATCCCAAACTTCCATAAAAATTAAGGACAGGTAATTTAGTCGATACAATAGCGGCATAATGCCAAGAATTGATATCCGCATCTATTAATTGATCTTCATAATTGACAAAAAGTGAACTTGTTCCTGTCATATCATAAGTTCCTTTTAATTTTGTATAACCTACAAAACCAGAAATACCGATTGGTAAATGTTTCAAAAAAGGAACCCACTCAGTAAATTCATGTTGAAGCCCAAATCCATATAAATTGACTTTGACATCTTGGGTTTTTATTTCTGGCAGAAATCGGACTTTAGCTTCAAAATGATAGGGCAACCCCATTCCAAATTGAAGATAAGCACCAGGCATAAAATTAATACTTTCAGAAGCTAAACCTTGTGGTAACCTAATATTTAAAGCGCCGTTAGTCCCATTGACTATTACGCTGACATCTGGATCATTCACACCTAAGGCACTAGCAACGCGTTGTGACTGCTCCCCAGATGCAAAGCTTATATTATTATAATCATTGGCATTTAAAGTAAAGCCTCTACTTTCATCACTAGTAAAGGACATATTTCCTGCAATGGTCACTTCAAATTTAAAAAGCGACTTAACTTCACCCGACGTATACCAATTGTTACTCATATTATTAATCACCGCATCCGTAGCTGGTGAAAAATAAGCTTGCGTAAAGGTTTGTGCATCTTCAATACCTGAAGATAAAAATTCTACAATTTCATCTTGTGCTTTTACTTGAGTTCCAAATAAAAGCACAAAGAGGAGGACATAGGTTTTCATAAAAATTAGTTTTACGCATCAATATTTGCGTAAACTGCATTTTTCTCAATAAACTCACGACGAGGCGGCACCTCATCGCCCATTAACATTGAAAAAACACGGTCGGCCTCGCCTGAGTTATCAACAGTAACTTGACGTAGAATACGGTGCTGAGGATTCATTGTTGTATCCCACAGCTGCTCTGCATTCATCTCTCCAAGACCTTTATAGCGCTGAACATTGACACTGGATTTATATTCTTGAACAATTTCATTCCGTTCCTTTTCGCTCCACGCATATCGTTTTTTACTTCCTTTTTTAATCAAATAAAGCGGTGGCGTTGCAATATAAATATGCCCTGCTTCAATTAATTCCTTCATATATCTGTAAAAGAATGTCAAAATCAGTGTTGCGATATGGCTTCCATCCACATCAGCATCACACATAATAACAATCTTATGATATCTTAATTTTGATAAGTTAAGCGCTTTAGAATCTTCTTCCGTTCCAACGGTCACCCCTAAAGCTGTATATATATTTTTTATTTCTTCATTTTCAAAAACACGGTGTTGCATCGCTTTTTCAACATTCAGAATCTTACCTCTCAAAGGTAAAATAGCTTGAAATTCACGATCACGCCCCTGTTTTGCAGTTCCCCCTGCAGAGTCACCCTCAACTAAAAAGACTTCACATTGTTCTGGATCTTGCTCTGAGCAATCTGATAATTTTCCTGGCAAACCTCCGCCACTCATGACGGTTTTACGCTGAACCATTTCGCGTGCTTTCTTTGCAGCATGACGTGCCTGAGCAGCTAAAATCACTTTCTGAACAATTATTTTTGCATCAACTGGATTCTCTTCCAAATAATTCTCTAACATATCAGAAACGGACTGAGATACCGCCGAAGTCAATTCTCTATTTCCTAATTTTGTTTTAGTCTGACCTTCAAATTGAGGATCAGCAACCTTCACAGACACAATTGCTGTTAAGCCTTCTCTAAAATCATCACCAGTCACTTCAAATTTAACTTTATCCAATAAGCCTGATGAATCGGCATATTTCTTCAACGTTGATGTCAGCCCTCTTCGGAAACCAGATAAATGCGTTCCTCCTTCGTGTGTATTAATATTGTTGACGTAAGAGTGTAAATTCTCCGCATAAGAGTTGTTATAAATCATAGCCACTTCAACAGGAATACCATTTTTCTGACCTTCCATAGAAATTACATCACTGATTAAAGGTTCACGTGTTTCATCCAAGAAGCGGATAAATTCTTTCAAACCTTCTTCAGAATAGAAATTCTCAACAAAAGGCTCTCCATCTTCATTGATTTGACGGCGATCAGTAATACTGATCCTGATGCCTTTATTTAAATATGCGAGCTCTCTTAAACGACTGGCAAGTGTTTCAAATTTAAATTCAACACTTTCCTCAAAGATCTCAGGATCTGGCAAGAAAGTAACTTCTGTTCCACTTAATTCTGTTTTGGTCGTTGGCTTAACAGGATAAAGCGGTTTCCCTTGCTTGTATTCTTGTTCCCAAATCTGACCATCCTTATAAACCTTGACGTGAGCATGAATTGCCAAAGCATTGACAACAGAAACACCAACACCGTGCAAGCCTCCTGAAACCTTATATGAATCTTTATCAAATTTACCACCAGCACCAATCTTAGTCATCACGACCTCAAGCGCTGATACGCCTTCTTTTTTATGTATATCAATCGGAATACCACGACCATTATCGGTCGTCGTAATTGAGCCATTTTCATTAATAATCACGTCGATTTTATCACAATGCCCTGCCATTGCTTCATCAATCGAGTTATCTACAACCTCATAAACTAAGTGATGTAAACCTCTCATACCAATGTCACCAATGTACATCGACGGCCTCATCCTTACATGCTCCATGCCTTCTAAGGCCTGGATACTATCCGCAGAGTAATTATGCTTCTTAATTTCTTCGCTCATAATTCATTTTTAAAATCACTCACAAATATAAGCAAACTGAACGTTACTGTTTAATTTTAGATCAGCTAAATCTCAAATTATTCAATTCTTGAAGCGATGTTTTTTGTCTCACAGGCTTTTTAACAGTTTTATCAGAGTTATTTTTATTTTTTTCCGTTAAACTTGTAAAAAGAACACATGAAAAATATAATATTTCTATTGATTTTCACCTTGAGCCTTAGCATATCAACATCTGCTCAAGACTTTAGTGATTTAGATAAAAGCCCGATGGATGCAGTGATTGCTCGCAATGAAGACAATTCATCCTTGGTCAGGATTATTTATTCAAGTCCCCAAAAAAGAGGACGAGAAATTTTTGGCGGACTTGTCCCTTTCGGGGAATTGTGGAGAACTGGCGCCAACGAAGCCACTGAAATCACTTTTTTTGAAGACATTAATTTCAATGGAAAACATGTTTTAGCTGGCACCTACAGTCTCTTCACAATTCCAGGTAAAGAAAAATGGACCGTCATCATCAATAAAATAACAAATGCCTGGGGAACTTTTGATTATGAAAAATCTAAAGATGTTGTCCGCATAGAAACACCTGCCAACCAAACTGCCGCAACGGTTGAAAAATTCTCAATCACTTTTCGTTCAACAAACAATGGTACCAACTTACTAATGGGCTGGGATGACACTTTTATCGAAGTCCCGATCACCAATAAGAATTCATAAATCACAAAAAAAGGCAAGTTTAAAAATCAGTTGATTTTTAAACTTGCCTTTTCAAATAACGCGATCCGCTATTTTTATTCAGTCATTGTTTCTAAAATATCTTTGATATCGATCTCTGTTGTATCTGGATTAATAAAGCAGAATCTTGCACAAGTTTCTGTGCCTTCATTTGTCACCCATTTTGTCGGTGTGACAAGCGCAAAACCTTCACTGTGGTTTTTGTATGTCCAATCGCGATAATCTTCAGCCGTCCATCCAATACGCTTAAATAAGACACAAGATAAACCTGGCTCTCTGATCAATTCGACGTGTGGCATCAATTTAATTTGCTTTGCTGCATTATTAGCTAAACTCAAACCACGTTCAATGGCCTGTGTATATTTCTCAGTTCCGTGCATCGCAAGTGAGAACCATAAAGGCAAACCTCTCAGACGACGCGTCAATTGAATTTGATAATCTGACGGATTAAAACCTTGTGCGCCTTCATCCTTAAAGATATCGAGATAGGCACCTTTTTGTGAGTGCGCATTGCGCGCTAAATCCATATCTTTATAAATAATAGCCCCACAATCATAAGGAGAGAACATCCATTTATGTGGATCAATTGTGACAGAATCTGCTCTTTCGATTCCATTAAATAATTCACGAACAGATGGCGCCGCTAAAGCTGCCCCTCCATATGCTGCATCAACGTGAAACCATAGCTTTTCACGTTCACAAATCTCTGCAATTCCAGCTAAGTCATCAATGATACCGGCGTTGGTTGTTCCTCCTGTAGAAATCACAGCAAACAGACGCTTGCGGTCAAATTCACTCAATCCAGAGATACATTTATCTAAATATTCACCGGTTAGTCGATGCTCATTGTCATCATCAATCGTGATAATATCTGCATCTATCACTTTTGCCATCGACTTCACAGAGGAGTGCGCGCCTTTTGAGGTAATCATCAAAGCCTTAAAAGCTTTATTATCTTCATTTAGGTCACGCCAATACTCACGTGCTGTAATCATCGCCGACAAGTTTGCTGAAGTTCCACCACTCGTGAAAACACCAAAAGAACCTTCTGGCATTCCTGTTAAAGAAACAATCCATTTCATGGCTTGGTTTTCACAAAAAATACCACCGCCACCTGTCATCCAGTGTGCACCATGAATACTTGCTGCTGAAGTCACCAAGTCAAACAAAACCGCTGCCTTCGTCGGTGCTGCCGGCACAAATGCCAAATGCCTTGGATGATCGACAGGAACTGCTGCCTTTACAAGTGTGTCTCTAAAAAGATTAAAAGCTTCTTCCCCACCTATTCCTTCCTTTGTCACAGTTTCGCCAACCAAAGCAAGTAGGTCTTCTTCCTTTTTGGGTTTACCTAATTCTGGAGATGTATCTGAAATACGATTGATCGCATATTTCATGATATCCAAGGTCATTTCGACTGTTTCAAGGTCGATGGAGTGCATACTTTTCATAGCTATTGTTTTATAGAATTATAAACATCCAGACGCAAACATGTGAATTCGCCTGAAAGTGGTTTTAATTGTGTTTTAAAGATTTTTATAAAATCTGAACCGCAATCTGCATAAATTTCACTGAAGTTAAGTGATCTTTCTTGTAAGCCTTCATTCGGAAATAAGAGTTCCTGTAGGGATAAAACCCGATCTAATTCATCTTTTAATTTACGTTTTTGTGCTTTCATCAAGCGTTTTTCAAGATGTTTTAATCCATTCAGTTGTTTTTGCTCTTGTGCAGCAACAGCTCCTTCAAATGATGGATCTGTCCGCTGTGAAAGCTGATATAATTGCGTAAATTGATCTTTGAGAAAGTCCATTTGCTGACTAAAGTCAATTTTGATATCTGTTATTTTATGTGTTTGCTTTTCGGCTAATTGATCTGGTGTTAAGAATAATTCTGACAAACTCAAATTGAGGTTTTTCATCTTCTTTTCGGTTTTATCTGAATAAATCAAAACTGAATTTCGCAGTAACAAAACTGGAAAAGGGGTGTTTTGCTTATCAAAAAAAGACTTGAGCTGCAACCAATAAGCAAGCTCACCACCACCACCGATGTAGCAGATATTCGGCAGAATAACTTCCTGATATAGCGGACGCATGATCACATTTGGCGAAAAGCGTTCAGGGTGTTCTTCCAACTCTTTTAAAAAAGCATCTTTAGTAAAACGAATGTCAGTATCCACTAGTTGGAATTGATCATCAACCCGAGCAATTCGTAAACGTTCATTTTCTTTTAAATAGAAAAGATTGATTTCACGCGGATTGACTTGCAGTTGATATCCTTTTTCAACCAAACGTTTGGATTGTTCTTCAACACAAGTCGCTGCTTTCTGATCGAGCAAATCCGTTTTCATCTCATTGATAAAAAGCTTCTTTAAGCTCGCTTTTTGAGGTTCAAGAACAACCAATCCATAAGACTTAAACAATTGATTAACCAAGTAAAAAGTCGCATCAGACAAGTTAGAATGTTCTAAATAAGCCCTCTTAAATAACTGAATCAACTCTTGCGAGCGCTTTGATGTTCCAAAGACTTCTTCTAATTGTGGAATCAAAGCATCGATATCCTCTGTTTTGAATTCACCGACAGCTCCCGTTTGCTCAGATGACCATTGAATTTTTTTTCGTTTAAAATCAAAGAAATTAATCTCCTCAAAATCGTGATCTTCTGAAGCCATCCAATAGATGGGAACAAAATTTTTATCTGGATATTTTTCAGTCATTTCCTCCGCAAGATTAACGGTAGAAATAATTTTATAAATAAAGTAAAGCGGGCCTGTAAAAAGATTGAGCTGATGCCCTGTTGTGATTGTAAAGGTATTCTCCAAAAGCAAAGCCTCTATATGATCTTTGGTCTGCTGTGAAGTTTCAACATAAGCATATTGACTTCGCAAGGCCTCAACAAGAATAGGCCGTGTTGATGCTGGATAAGATTTTGCTTTATCCGCGGCTTGCTTTTCAAGATTTTCTAGAGATGGAAAGTAAGAAATGAAATCATCAAAATTTTCATTTTGTTCAACATAATCATATACTAATTCTGAAAAATGATTTGTATCACGATATTTAAAACAGTCAATCATAAGTGAAGATTTACTACAAAAATAAAATTGCCAAAGGAAAAGCTTACAAATTAAAAGTTAATTCATTGCACTAGGCAGGAACACCATACAAGTCAAAATCCTCAGCCTCTGTAATTTTAATGGATGCAAAATCACCGACTTTGACGTAATGTTCACGCGCATCTACACGCACTTCATTATCCACATCTGGCGAGTCAAACTCTGTCCGACCTACAAAATAGTTACCTTCCTTTCGATCAAAGATACATTTAAATGTTTGACCGATCTTCTCTTGATTGAGTTCCCATGAAATTTGAGATTGAATCTCCATAATTTCATTAGCACGCTCCATCTTGACATCTTCTGGCACATCATCTTCAAGATTATAAGCGTGTGTATTTTCTTCATGCGAATAGGTAAAACACCCCAAACGCTCAAATCGCATTTCTTTAACCCAAGCTTTCATTTCCTCAAAGTCTGCCTCCGTTTCATCAGGATAACCGACAATCAGGGTTGTTCTAATAGCCATTCCAGGCACAACATCACGAAATTTGTACAAGAGTTTATTTGTCTTTTCCTTAGTCGTTCCACGACGCATTGATTTTAAAAGCTTCGTCGAACTGTGCTGTAACGGAATGTCTATATAATGACAAACTTTCGGCTCATCGCGAATCACATCGAGAACATCCACTGGGAAGCCTGTTGGGAATGCATAATGTAAACGAATCCATTCTATACCTTCTACTTTCACAAGCGCTTTCAGTAGCTCTGCTAAATTTCTTTTTTTATAAAGATCTAAACCGTAATAGGTTAAATCTTGTGCAATCAAGATCAGTTCTTTGACACCATTGGCTGCTAACTTTTCTGTTTCTTCAACTAATTCCTCAATTGGTTTAGATTTGTGTCCGCCGCGCATCAGTGGAATTGCACAAAAAGAGCAAGGCCGATCACAGCCCTCTGCAATTTTGAGGAAAGCATAATTTTTCGGTGTTGTCGTCATCCGCTCACCGATGAGCTCATGTTTATAATCAGCGCCTAAAGCTTTGAGTAATGACGGCAATTCTGTCGTCCCAAAATATTGATCAACATTCGGAATTTCTTTTTCTAAATCTGGTTTATAGCGTTCTGACAAACATCCTGTTACAAATACTTTCTCAACCTCGCCAGCTTCTTTCTGCTGAACAAAATCTAAAATCGTATTGATAGATTGCTCTTTTGCATTATCAATAAAACCACAGGTATTGATGACAACAACATCACCTTCCTGTTCGTGAACAACATCTTTATGGTTCGCTTTGAGCTGCCCCATCAAAACTTCAGAATCGTACACATTCTTGCTGCACCCTAAAGTAACAACATTGATTTTATTTTTTTTAATCGATTTTGTTCGCATAATTTTATGAATTCAAATATGAATGAAGCCAATGCACGGCTTCAGTTTCGTAATAGCGCACAGCCGATATAACGACAATACTAATAATCACAAAAAGCCAGTTGACTTTGTGAATTTTTAATAGATACCAAGCTGCCAAGCCAGTCAAGATAACTGGTAAACTGATCAGTAAATTCGGGAGCATCCAAGCCCCTTGAAAAATAATAACAATCTTCATAGCAACAAAAAACAATGCATAAAAGACTGTGATTTTAGCAACCGTAAGCTGGGTGCGTTCAGCACTAAATGGTTTGGGTTGATTCTGCATTAAGCTTTATTAAAAAACGAGTCGACAAACTCAAATTTATTAAATATCTGCAAATCATCAACACCCTCACCAACACCAATATATTTGACAGGAACTTTAAACTGATCACTAATTCCGATGACAACACCGCCTTTAGCCGTTCCATCTAGTTTTGTCACAGCAAGAGAAGTCACTTCAGTGGCTGCCGTAAATTGCTTGGCTTGTTCAAAAGCATTTTGACCAGTTGAGCCATCTAAAACCAACATGACTTCATGCGGCACATCGGCAGTCACTTTTTGCATCACACGTTTGATTTTCGTCAATTCATTCATCAAGTTGACTTTGTTGTGCAAACGGCCGGCTGTATCTAGCAAAACGACATCTGCATTTTGTTTGATTGCACTTTGTACAGTATCATAAGCCACAGAAGCTGGGTCACTGCCCATTTTTTGTTTGACAAGCGGTACATCCACACGATCAGCCCAAACCTGAAGTTGATCAATAGCCGCCGCACGGAAAGTATCGCCAGCACCAAGAACAACACTTTTACCTTTGTTCTTAAACTGTTGCGCCAACTTTCCAATTGTCGTTGTTTTCCCAACACCATTCACACCGACAACCATAATCACGTATGGTTTAACACCTTCAGGAATGTATAATGACTCGTAATTTCCGTGTTCTTGCTCACTGAGTAAACCAGCAATTTCCTCACGCAAAATCGTATTGAGTTCATCTGTTCCCATGTATTTATCCTTCGAGACGCGCTCTTCAATCCTTTCGATGATCTTGATCGTTGTCGCCACGCCAACATCACTGGAAATCAAAACCTCCTCTAGGTCATCTAAAACCTCAGCATCAACTTTAGACTTGCCAGCAACGGCTTTCGATAGTTTACCAAAAAAACTCGACTTTGATTTCTCTAATCCTTCATCTAGTTTTTCCTTTTTATCTTTTGAAAAAATTTTTTTAAAAAAGCTCATATATCAAAAATTAAGCAAATGGTATTTGCATGATCACGGTGCAAATATAGTCAAAAAGAAAAAGCCGTCACTTAAATGTAACGGCTTAAAAATATTGTAACGCGTTGAACTTACTATTTTTTAAAATAGTCGTTAACATCTTCAGGAGACAAAATTCTCTCCTCAAACGCATACGCACCAGATTTTGATGATTTCACCATCTTGATGGCTTTTGTTAAACGCTTGCTTCCTGTCTGTATTGACCCTACGGATTTCTTTGCCATAATATATTATTTTATTTCCTTATGAGTTGTCATCTTCTTCATGATAGGGTTGAATTTCTTCAACTCTATACGGTCCGGAGTATTTCTCTTATTTTTTGTTGTGATATAACGAGACGTTCCTGGTAAACCAGTATTTTTGTGCTCAGTACATTCTAGTATCACTTGAACTCTATTTCCTTTCTTTGCCATAACTTAATTATTTTTTCAAGAAACCTTTTTCTCTAGCATCTTTTAAAACAGCTGAAATTCCCTTTTTATTAATTGTCTTTAACGCTGACGTCGAAACTTTTAAAGTAATCCACTTATCTTCTTCTGGAATATAAAAACGCTTTTTAATTAAATTAACGCTAAATTTTCTTTTCGTTCTATTTAAAGCGTGAGAAACGTTGTTTCCCGTCATTGCTCTTTTCCCTGTAAGCTCACAAACTCTAGACATTATCCTTATTTTTATGTGTTAGTTAAAACAGGTTGCAAATTAAATACTTTTTTGCGTAACAGCCAAGTAGTTATGCAAACTATATTTAAAAAATATTACTTTTTCCCCTCGATCGCATCATAGATGAGCTCCAAGGCTTTGTTGACAGTTTTTTCTGTCACACGTTCTCGATGTTCACCAAAGTTAAATTCATGGATCAGCGTTTCTGAATCAGTTGAGATTGCAATGAAAACTGTTCCGATTTCCGCATCACTATCTCCCTTGGTTGGCCCAGCATTTCCTGTTGTGGCAATGGCATAATCCGCATGAAACATAGCCTTTGTTCGCTCTGCCATTTCCTTGGTGATTTCAGCACTGACAACAGAATGCTTTGCTATAAAATCTTCAGGAACTCCTAAAACATCTGTTTTTGCAGATGTGGCATAACTGACAATTGCTCCTTTAAAATAACTTGAGGCACCTGGTTTTTCTGTAAACTTAGCGGCCAATCTTCCTCCAGTACAACTTTCTGCTGTCACCAAAGTTTTGTGCTGCAAACGACAAAATTCTGCAATCCGTTCTTCAATTGTCGCTTCATCTTCATAGCCTTTGATAATGTCACCTATAATGCGATTGAGCTTTCCAACCTCATTTTGGAGCGTATCTTTCAACACTTGCTCATCACTGCCTCGCGCACTCAAACGCAAACGCACACGTCCTAAACTCGGCAAATACGCCAGCTTAACAAAGGCCGGTAGATTCGTTTCCCAGTCTTGCAATTTATCGGCAATTGCACTCTCCCCCATCCCATAGGTTAAAACCGTTTTGTGCAAAATATACGGTGTTTCAAAACGATCCTGCAAACGCGGAATGGCCTCATTGACAAAAATCGATTTCATCTCATAAGGAACGCCTGGCATAGAAATATAAATCACATCATTCTGCTCAAACCACATACCTGCTGCAGTTCCAAATTCATTTTTTAAACTTATAGATTGAGACGGCAAATAGGCTTGATCCTTATTTGCTTCCAAGAGAGGTGAATCAATAAATTTGCTAAACAATTTCTCGATATGAGACAAAACCTTTGTGTTTAGCACAAGTTCATCATTAAAATATTCACAGAGCGTATGCTTTGTAATATCATCATTTGTCGGCCCTAAACCTCCAGTAATAATAACGATATCTGCACGTTTACCCGCTTCTTTTAAAGTGTCGAGAATGTGCTTTTTTTCATCCTGAATAGAAGTGATTTGATAGACATCTATTCCGATTTTGTTGAGTTGTTTTGATAAGAAAGCAGAATTGGTATCTATAATTTGACCAATTAAAATTTCGTCTCCAATCGTTATAATCTCAGCTTTCATATTACTTGATATTCAAATTAATTAATGTAGTGTCTCCAATTTTAGCGATCAAATGATCATCGGGTTGGACTTGTCCCACGCCAGCTGGTGTGCCTGTAAAAATAATATCCCCTATTTTTAAAGTGAAAAATTGTGAGATATATGCAATCAGCTCATCTATTTTCCACAACATTTGAGAAGAATTCCCTTCTTGAACAATTTTATCATTTTTCAGAAGCGAAAACTCTATTTGATTTAAATCTTTAAAATCAGTAACTGAAAGCCATTGATCACCAACAACAGCAGCACCATCAAAAGATTTCGCTTTTTCCCACGGCAAGCCTTTTGCTTTTAAGTCTTGCTGTAAATCACGCGCAGTAAAGTCAATACCAAGGCTAATTTGATTGTAATATTTGTGTGCAAATTTGGGCTGAATATATTTCCCCAACCGATTGATACGCACTAACAACTCAACTTCATGATGCACATCATTAGAAAATTCAGGAATCACAAAAGCTTGTTTTCTGGGAAGCAAAGCTGAATCTGGTTTCAAAAAAACGATAGGTTCTCTTGGCGTCTCACTCTTTAATTCTGCGGCATGATCGGCGTAGTTTCGACCAATACAAATTATCTTCATCTTATTTCGTTGCTAATTTTCTCAATTTGATTCGCGTTAAAACTTTCTTGGTGTACAAAGGAAAGTCCGCATTCTGAATCCAACCAAAATAACCTGGTTCTTTTTCTAAAACATCTTCAACCTTTTTGCCTTTGTGCTTTCCAAATGAAAAGACTTCCTCATCATTTTTATTAAAAATGATGAACCCTGCGAGATCAGCAAATTTTTTATGAGCGCTAAACTCAGCCAACCACTTCGTGTCGTTCTCTAAATCTCCGTAAAAGTCAAGTTGAGATTTCAGTACTTCATAAGTTGCCAAAGTATCAGCCTCAGCCGAGTGAGCATTCGTCAGATCTTTTTGACAATAAAACTTGTAGGCAGCCTCTAGCGTTCGTTTTTCCTTCTTATGAAAAATTGTTTGCACATCCACAGCGAGTACTTTTTTCATATCAAAATCGATATCTGCACGCATCATTTCTTCTGCTAAAAGTGGAATATCAAAACGGTTACTGTTATATCCTGCGAGATCACAACCTTCGATGAGTTGATTGACTTTAGGTGCCAATTCTTTAAAAGTTGGTTCGTCAATCACATCTTTATCAGAAATACCATGCACAGCGGTTGTTTCTGCTGGAATTGGCATTTCTGGATTGACGCGCCATGTGTAACTCTCCTTATTCTGGTTTGGGTAAATTTTTAAAATAGATATTTCTACAATTCTATCTTTTGCGATCTTAATACCAGTTGTTTCTAAATCAAAAAAACAAATTGGTCGGTGAAGCTTCAATTCCATAAAAATATTTTACTGACAAAGATATCATTTTGAAATTGTGTGAAACGAAAAAGCTGCTTGTTTTAGCGAGATTTTTAAATCAATACAACTGAAAAAACATCATTTAAATGGACAATTCAAAAAAATATTTTAACTTCACCTAAAACCAATAATTGAATTAAAATTGAAGTTTATTGCCTACATGAGTCTCCAAACTCAAATGATGACGCAAAAAGAAGTGGAGGATTTTCTTTTATGCATACGTGAAAAAAATTCGCGCATGGGAGTTACAGGCATCTTACTTTTAATACAAGGGAAATTTATTCAATACATTGAAGGACCATCAACCAAAATTGATAAACTCTACAAAACGATTGAAAAAGACAGTAGACATACAGATTTGATCTTGCTTGACACTGGCTCTATTAAGGAACAACAATTTAAAGATTGGTCAATGGCTTATCACGAAATAAACGAGAGGCAAGTTAAAGATGTCATGAAAAACAAAAACCTTGATCTCAAAAAAACCTTCACACCCAAAGAAAAAAATAATCACCCAGCTTTAGAAGTTCTCTATACCTTCGTGAGTACTTTGACAAATTAAAAACTGCTCCAAAATCATAAAAATCTTGAAGCAGTTGAGATATTGTATAAGTTTAAAAAAACTATTTGCGCTTTATTACTTTTTGCGCTTTCTCAATAATTGATTTTGCGTTTAAGCCGTATTTTTCCATCAACTGGGCCGGTGTTCCACTTTCACCAAAAGTATCTTCTGTGGCAACAAACTCCTGTGGTGCTGGCTTATGTAAGGCTAAAGTACGCGCAACACTTTCTCCTAAACCACCTAAAAAGTTATGCTCTTCAGCTGTGACAACACATTTTGTCTTAGCGACAGACTCCAGAATTGCTTTTTCATCCAGGGGTTTAATTGTATGAATATTAATCACCTCAGCTGAAATCCCTTTTTCATTCAGCTCTTTTGCAGCCTCTAAAGCTTCCCACACCAAATGTCCTGTGGCAATAATTGTCACATCCTGACCTTCAGTCAACTGAACAGCTTTCCCAATTTCAAAAGTTTGATTTTCATCGGTAAAATTAGCCACTTTTGGACGACCAAATCTCAAATAAACAGGACCGTCGTGCTCAGCGATTGCTAAAGTTGCCGCCTTAGTTTGGTTATAATCACAAGTATTGATAACTGTCATTCCTGGCAGCATTTTCATCAAACCGATATCTTCCAAAATCTGGTGTGTTGCACCATCTTCTCCTAAAGTTAAGCCTGCATGCGAAGCACAGATTTTAACGTTTTTGTTTGAGTAAGCTACGGATTGACGAATTTGATCATACACACGACCCGTTGAAAAGTTGGCAAAAGTTCCTGTAAAAGGAATCTTCCCGCCAATTGTCATTCCTGCTGCCATACTGATCATATTTGCCTCAGCAATTCCGATTTGAAAAAAACGCTCAGGATGATTCTTTTTGAAGGCATCCATTTTCAGGGAACCCGTTAAGTCAGCACATAGTGCAACAACATTTGCGTTCTTTTTTCCGAGCTCCTCAAGTCCAGCTCCAAAACCAGATCTTGTATCTACACTTCCTTTATTATTGTAAGTTTTCATGAAATTCTTTTTTAAAAATGCTTAGTAATCACCTAATGTTTCTGGGTTTTGCGCTAAGGCAGATGTGAGCTGCTCATCGTTTGGCGCTTTACCGTGCCATGCATGAGTTCCCATCATAAAATCGACACCGTTACCCATCTCAGTTTCCATCAAAATCACAACAGGTTTTCCTTTGCCCGTTCTTGATTTTGCTTCAGCTAGGGCTGACTTTATAGCATCGCAAGAGTTTCCTTCTTTTAATTCAATCACATCCCAATCAAAAGCTTCAAATTTTGCTTTCAAGCTTCCCAAAGCCAAAACATCATCTGTTGCCCCGTCAATTTGTTTTTTATTATAATCGACAGTTGCGATAAGGTTATCCACCTTATTCCCAGAAGCATACATTATTGCTTCCCAATTCTGACCTTCTTGCAATTCGCCATCACCGTGTAAAGTATAGACGATTTTGTCATCATTGTTTAGTTTTTTAGCAGCAGCTGCACCAATAGCAACAGACAAACCTTGCCCTAAAGAACCAGAGGCAATCCGGATACCTGGCAAACCTTCATGCGTTGTTGGGTGACCCTGCAAACGCGAATCAATTTTTCTAAACGTGTTTAATTCATCGACTGGAAAAAATCCTGATCGTGCTAGTACACTGTAAAAAACAGGTGAAATATGGCCGTTTGACAAGAAGAATAAATCTTCGTTTTGACCATCCATTTTAAAGTCTGTAGAATAATCCATCACTTCTTGGTAAAGCACAGAGAAATACTCCGCACAACCTAAAGAACCACCTGGGTGACCTGAATTCACTTGATGAACTTGTCTAAGAATATCACGTCTTACTTGCGTGACAAAATCTTGAAGTTGTTGTGTTGTTGACATTATGATGTAAAAAATTAAAGTTGCGCAAAAATAATGTTTTTAATTCAGATTATAAACTCAAGCTGGGGTGAAGTTGTTTTTGTGCTGAGTTTTCTATCAATTTTTCAGTATGGATTGAAGTTATCGGCACAATATAAACGACCTCATAAAACCCAAGAACTTAATCCATTTAAATTAAATTGCACTTAAGTGTTAAAAAATATTTTTTAACAAATAATAAGCATTAATTAATTAACTTGATGTTTTAATCTAAAAACATATTATATCCCTGAAACTCAAGAAATAGGTGGTTGGGGAGTTGTAAATAAAGAAAAAAAGGACATTATGGAAATTTATTTTCCTGATGAACTAGCTAATTCACCATATCATACCGAAAAAGAATTAAACAAATTTCTAGTTGTTAAAGACGAAGTGTATGGTGATATTATTTTTCTTAAAGGAGAATATAACCTTAAAAAAGGTAAGAAAGGATATAATTATGACATTAATATCAAATCAAAATGATAAGAAAAATTATTTTAATATTATTTTTTTTCATCACTGTAAGTTGTGGAACTTCAAAAAAACAAGTAAGCGGTCATAAAATAAATTCAAATATAGTTTTCCAATATTTGGAACAAACTTCTGATTTGTCTGGAATTCCACAGAATAAATTCTACTATGTTTCAACTGCCTCTGACTCAGATTTTCTAAAAAAAATACAACCTTCAATTTTAACCTTTGTCAAAGGAAACAAAACAGCAATCATAGATAATCTTCAGTTGCCAGAAAACAAAAATGTACAAGGTTTAAATTCTTCTTGTGGAATAAATGAAGTCACTAAAAAGATTATTCAATATAATTTAAAGTCGAGTTCAGATATAGACTATAAAACTATGGTTTTAAAAAATCTAAAAAACTATCAAAAATTTAATTTCCCAAAAGATAGCCTTGTTTCGGTATTATTATACTCAAAAAAAATGGGAAGTTTTGCTAATCAATATGTAGAAGCTGCCAAAAGACTCAAGAAAGAATTTAGTATAGATTACATCATTGTTACAATGGACGGCGAGGAATTGAAAGACATAGAGGATATTTATTATGACTCATTCAATAATGACGTCCAAATTCAAGTCAATTAAAAAAAGCAAAGTTTCTTAATCTAAAAATCTTATCTTTTCTTGACATCTTCATCCAGAAATAATCATTGCCATTTTTTGAATTAGTTTATTTCAACAGCACAACTTTTTTCACTTGAAATCACAAACTTTAAATAAATGACTTATACCCATTCTGTTTTTTGGTTTTAAATGAAATTGAGTTCATTATATTTGCCGTCTATTTAAGATTGATATGACATTTGAAAAATTAGCTGTAGATCCAAATTCAAAAGCCAGAGCTGGCAAAATCACAACAGATCACGGCACTATAGAAACACCTATTTTTATGCCTGTAGGCACAAGAGCCACTGTTAAAGGTATTCACCAACGCGAGCTGAAAGAAGAAATAAATCCTGATATTATTTTAGGAAACACTTATCATCTTTACCTTCGACCAGGAACTGACATTCTGGAAAAAGCTGGAGGTTTACATAAATTCATGAATTGGGATCGCAATATCTTGACAGATAGTGGTGGTTTTCAAGTTTATTCGCTTTCAGCAAATCGAAAAATAAAAGAAAACGGCGTTAAGTTTAAATCCCATATTGATGGTTCAACGCATTTATTTACACCAGAAGGTGTGATGGACATCCAAAGAAAAATCGGGGCTGACATCATCATGGCTTTTGATGAATGCACACCTTATCCTTGTGATTATCGCTATGCTAAACGTTCCATGCATATGACGCATCGTTGGCTTGATCGCTGTGTGAAACGCATTAATGAAACTGATCCGCTGTACGGCCACAATCAAACACTTTTCCCGATTGTACAAGGCAGCACTTATAAAGATTTGAGAGAACAATCCGCTGAGTATATCGCTAATGTTGGCGCTGAAGGCAATGCTATTGGCGGGCTTTCTGTTGGCGAACCTGATGAAGAAATGTATGCGATGACTGATCATGTCAACTCGATTTTACCAGAAGATAAACCACGTTATTTAATGGGTGTTGGGACACCGATTAATCTTTTAGAAAACATCGCGCTTGGCATTGATATGTTTGATTGCGTCATGCCAACAAGAAATGCTAGAAACGGAATGTTGTTTACTGCAAATGGCTTTATCAACATCAAAAACAAAAAGTGGGAAGATGATTTTTCTGCTATTGATGAAAATGCTTACACTTGGGTTGACACTACTTATTCAAAAGCATATTTAAGACATTTATTTAGTGTGAAAGAACTTTTAGGCCTGCAAATTGCATCAATACATAATTTAGGTTTTTATTTGTGGTTGATGAGAGAAGCACGTCAAAAAATTATCGACGGTACTTTTAAAACTTGGAAAGACCAAATGGTAAAAAATATGAATACAAGACTCTAAGCTTTTGAAAATATTAGATTGGTACATTCTTAAAAGATATCTCGGCACATTTGGTGTGTTGATTTTACTATTCATTCCTATCGGGATTGTTGTTGACTTATCTGAAAAGGTTGATAAGATGATTGATCAAGAGGCACCAATTGATGCCATTCTGATTTACTATCTTGATTTTACGGTTTACTTTGCCAATCTTCTTTTTCCAATTTTATTATTCATATCAATCATTTGGTTCACCTCTAAGCTTGCCAACAACACGGAAGTCATTGCCTTTTTGAGTTCTGGTGTTTCTTTTACACGATTCTTAAGACCCTATCTTATTGGCGCGACAATTGTTTGCATCGTCGCACTTCTTTTCAGTTTGTATTTATTCCCAAATGCAAGTAAAGGCTACAACGAATTTAAATATGCATATCTCAAAAAAAATCGCGATTCTAGAATTACCAAGGATGTTTACACGCAAATAAATGACAACGAATTTATTTATGCCACCAACTTTAGACCTGATAAAAAATCAGCACAAAATTTCACTTTAGAACATTTTGAAGGTGAAGAATTAAAGTTTAAGATCAGCGCACGTAGCATTAACTACATCGATTCAACTTACGTTTTAAACAATTACGTCAGAAGAGACATAGGAAAGCGAGAAGACTCATTTGTTCGCGAATCATCATTTGACACCATTTTACCTTTTGATATTGAAGCGCTCACACCCGTCAACTACATTGCTGAAACACTAAACTACACGGAACTCAATGATTTCATAGAACAAGAAAAAAAGAAAGGCTCCGGCCTGATCAACACCTATAAGGTCGTCTCTTACAAACGGTGGAGTATTCCGATATCAGCATTCATTTTAACCATCATAGCTGTCTCTGTCTCTGCGATGAAAAGAAGGGGCGGAATGGGAATCAACTTAGCCATAGGAATTGTCATTGCCTTCGGTTATATCTTTATGGATAAAATTTTTGGCACAATTGCCGAGAAATCAACCTTCTCACCTCTCCTAGCTGTTTGGTTTTCAAATATTGTCTTCAGCATTTTGGCAGTTTATCTATTGAGAAAAGCAAAACGCTAATTATAAAATCAGAGGTGAATCCAAAAAAATTAGTGGTAGTTCAATGCGGTTTCATATATTTGCGCAATGATTGTAAAAAATCTAAATCATGGAATATTTAGAGTTTGAGTTACCTATAAAAGAATTAGAAGATCAGTACAAAAAAGCTTGTACGATTGGTGAAGACAGTGAAGTTGATGTCAGCGGCACCTGTCAACAACTCGAGAAAAAGATCATAGAAACCAAGAAAGAGATTTACAAAAACCTCACTGCTTGGCAACGTGTTCAACTCTCAAGACACCCTAACAGACCTTATACTTTAGATTATATCAAGGCCTTGTGTGGAGAAACTTTCTTGGAGTTGCACGGAGATCGAAATTACGGAGATGACAAAGCAATGATTGGCGGCTTAGGAAAAATTGGCAACCAATCTTATATGTTTATCGGTCAACAAAAAGGACACAACACGAAAACCAGACAATACCGCAACTTTGGTATGGCAAACCCTGAAGGATATCGCAAAGCTTTACGCTTGATGAAAAGCGCTGAGAAATTCGGTATTCCTGTGATCACACTGATTGACACACCAGGCGCTTTCCCAGGCTTAGAAGCTGAAGAAAGAGGCCAAGGTGAAGCAATTGCGCGAAACATTTTAGAAATGAGCCAATTAGAAACACCTATCATCTCGGTTATTATCGGTGAAGGCGCAAGCGGTGGCGCACTTGGTATTGGCGTTGGCGACCGTATTTTGATGCTCGAAAACACTTGGTATTCTGTTATTTCACCAGAATCATGTTCATCGATTTTATGGCGAAGTTGGGAGCATAAACAAACTGCAGCTGAAGCTTTAAAACTGACAGCTAAAGACATGAAAAAATTAAAAATCATTGATCAGATTGTTAAAGAACCTGTTGGAGGGGCGCATAGTGATCGTGAAAAGAATTTTAAAACAGTCTCAAATGCGATTACTAAAACATTCAATGAACTCAAAAAATTGAGTGCAGATGAATTGGTGACAGAACGCATGAATAAATACATCAATATGGGAGTTTACACAGACTAAAAACCTCCTTATTTTGACTTTATTTAAAGAATCTGAGCTGCTTTTTTGCTCGGATTTTTTTAGTTATCAACATGTTATAAACAAATAACTTGTTTATAACTACTTATATATATTAACAATAATCGAGGACTTTAAAGTCATATTTTCTTATTTTCGTTTTATGGAACAGACGCAATCATCACCACAAAAATTCAAAAGCAAATCCGATGTTGTCGAGATGCAACGTGGCAAAATACCACCTCAAGCTGTTGAACTTGAAGAAGTTGTCATCGGCGCGATGCTTATTGACAAAAAAGGTGTTGATGAAACGATTGATATTCTCAAACCCGAGGCTTTTTATAAAGATGCGCACAAACATATTTATGCTGCTATCCAACTTCTATTTGAAAAAGGAGAGGCCATTGACTTATTAACAGTTGCTAACGAGCTTAAGAAAGAGAAAAAGTTGAAATCTTGTGGCGGAGAATATTACCTGATCCAACTGACGCAAAAAGTCTCTTCCTCAGCACATATTGAATATCACGCACGAATTATTTTACAGAAATACATTCAGCGTAGCTTGATTCATATCTCAAGTGAAATTATAGAGGAAGCCTTTGATGAAGGCACCGATGTTTTTGACTTGCTCGACAATGCAGAATCTAAACTCTACGAAGTCACGCAAGGCAACATCAAGAAATCTTCTGAAACGGCTCAGCAACTTGTTCTTCAAGCCAAGAAAAGAATTGAAGAAATCTCTAATAAAAAAGGCTTAAGTGGTATTCCTTCCGGATTTACGGATCTTGACAAACTCACATCGGGTTGGCAACCTAGTGACTTGATAATTGTTGCTGCGCGTCCTGGTATGGGAAAAACGGCTTTGACACTTTCGATGGCGAGAAATATTGCTGTGGGGCAAAATATACCAGTCGCATTTTTCTCCTTAGAGATGTCTTCTGTACAACTGATCACAAGATTAATTTCATCAGAAACAGAATTATCCTCTGAAAAATTAAGAACTGGAAATTTAGAGAAACACGAATGGGAAATGCTAAACGTCAAGGTGAAATCTCTTGAAAAAGCACCGCTTTATATTGACGATACGCCTTCATTATCTATTTTTGACCTAAGAGCCAAAGCCAGACGTCTGGCTTCACAACATGGGATTAAGCTCATCGTTATTGACTACTTGCAATTAATGACTGGTGGCGCAAGCAGTAAAAATGGAAACCGTGAACAAGAAATTTCGACTATTTCTAGAAACCTCAAAGCTCTAGCCAAAGAATTGAGTGTTCCCGTCATTGCACTTTCTCAATTATCGCGTGCTGTTGAAACACGTGGCGGAAGTAAAAGACCTCTACTCAGTGACCTGAGAGAATCTGGTGCAATTGAGCAAGATGCCGATATTGTCTCCTTTATTTTTAGACCTGAATATTATGACATTGACACTTGGGATGATGGCTCAGAGGAAAATACAAAAGGTCAGGCTGAATTTATCATTGCAAAACACAGGAATGGTGGTCTTGAAAATATCCGACTCAAGTTTATCGGGCAATTAGGTAAGTTTGACAACCTAGACAACTTTGGTTCAGAACTACACGAGATCAGTTCGAGCATGAATGAAGATGATATTACAACCCAAAACTTACCAAAGAGCGAAGATGTTTTTGGACATTCAGGGTCACATCTTCAAGATGACAATGATAGTGGCGTGCCATTTTAAAAAATCACTTTTATGAAACTGAGGCTTTTCGTTATTTTTCTTTGCATCTCACAATTCACATGGGCTAATTTTATTTTAATCCCGATGGATGATGAGACACAAAGTCAGCACCTAAAAGCTTATGGCATTACCTATTGGCTACTTGAGAAAGAAACAAAAGTACAATGGCTTTTAAACTATCGCGGCGGTTCATTTTTAGCCACTGCATCCGAAGAACTGAAAAGAGAATGCACAATTCGCGGTGTTGATTATGAAACCCTTTCCACCTCAGAAGCAGAAAAATTACTTAAAGAAATTGATAGTCCTTCTTTAAACAAAAGTGCCGTCACCCTAGAAAAAGCACCAAAAATTGCAGTTTATACGCCTAATGACAAAGCGCCCTGGGATGACGCCGTTACGATGGTGTTGACTTATGCCGAAATCCCTTATGAAACAATTTATGATAAAAATGTTTTAGAAGATGAGTTGCTACTTTATGATTGGCTACATCTGCATCACGAAGATTTCACAGGTCAATACGGGAAGTTTTACAGAGCCTATCGCGCCAGACCTTGGTACATTCAGCACAAAAAGGATGCTGAGGAGCTCGCGGCATCTTTAGGGTATGATAAAGTCTCTGAAGAAAAGCTTGCCGTCGCAAAAAAAATTCGAGATTATGTCGTTGGCGGTGGGTTTATGTTTGCGATGTGCAGTGCCACAGATTCTTTTGATATTGCGCTTTCGGCCGATGGCGTCGATATTTGTGAACCTATGTTTGACGGCGACCCGAGTGAACCCGGCTATCAAAACAAAATTGATTACAACAACACATTTGCATTTACAGATTTCACTTTGCAAAAAGATCCAATGGTCTACGAGTATTCCTCTATTGACATGACTGACAAAAGAAAAATCCCTCGAGATAAAGATTATTTTATACTGAGTGAATACTCCGCAAAGTGGGATCCAATTCCGACAATGTTGACGCAAAACCACACAGCAATGGTGAAAGGTTTTATGGGACAAACAACAGCTTTCAACCCAAGCCAAATCAAGTCAGATGTTTTGGTCCTTGGCCAAAACAAGATTAATAATGAAGCACGCTATCTACATGGAGTTAAAGGAAAAGGATTTTTTACTTTCTACGGAGGACATGATCCTGAAGATTACCGCCACTTGGTTGGCGACCCGAAAACAGAATTAAAATTACATCCTAAATCTCCGGGTTATCGCCTGATTCTCAATAATATATTATTCCCTGCGGCGGAAAAAAAGAAGAAGAAAACTTAATCTTCAAAGATTTTCTTTTTGCGCAATTCAAAGTTTTGCCCTAAATAAACTTTACGCACCATTTCGTCTTCAGCGAGTTCTTCTGGAACACCGTGTTTCAGGATCCCCCCTTCAAACATCAGATAAGTATGGTCAGTAATGGCTAACGTTTCTTGCACATTGTGGTCAGTGATTAAAATACCTATATTTTTATTTTTGAGTCGGGCAACAATTTTCTGAATATCTTCAACAGCAACAGGATCGACACCTGCGAAAGGTTCATCGAGTAAAATAAATTTTGGGTCGGTCGCCAAAGCACGTGCAATTTCTGTACGTCGACGCTCACCACCAGATAATAAGTCACCGCGATTTGTTCGGATATGATTCAAGCCAAACTCTTCAATTAGGCTTTCCATCTTCTCCTCACGCTGCTGTTTGTTCTTTTTTGTCAATTGCAACACACTCATGATGTTATCTTCAACGCTTAGCTTTCTAAAAATAGAAGCCTCTTGCGCCAAATAACCAATTCCGTTTTGCGCACGTTTGTACATCGGATACTTGGTAATATTGGCATCATTCAGAAAAATTTTACCTCCATTGGGTTTAATCAAACCGACAATCATATAAAATGATGTGGTCTTCCCCGCTCCATTTGGCCCGAGTAGACCCACAATTTCACCTTGACTAACTTCAAGGGAAACGCCCTTAACAACATTGACACCCTTATAGGATTTAATTAAATTTTCTGCTTTTAAAGTAGAGACTGATTCATCCATCATTATTTATTTAAGTCGTTTTTGTGATGCTTCATAGTGATATACATTTCAATGATTCCGATTAAGATCCACAAATAAGCGAAGAGTTCCACCCCTTCTTGTACACCCGTTTTTAGTGGAAAAACGAAGTCATACAATGAAATTACCTTTTCTCCATTGACCTCAGCAATATTTTCATTATAAATTGGCTCCATCAGCCAATTCCATATTTTTTTACTTCCAAAAAGACGTGAAAAAATATGCAAGCTCAAAAAACCGCTTAAAAAAATACCAAAGCCATAAGTTTTAGAAAGTTTGAACAGCTCATCAATAAAAAATTGTCGTTTTTTCAACATCAGATAAACTGTTGGTATAAAAACGAGTATTGCTAAAATTTGCCATGCGTATTCATAAATATTGTAGTTCAACCAAAAGTCAAACTCGCGTATGAAATGTACAGAAAGCATTCCTGCCATGACATAATTAAAAGTTTTGAAGCCTTTAAATTTGGTTGCCATCAATGAAACCAAAACGGCTAAAACCAGAAAAATCTCTTGCGTGATCTCAATGATTTCATCTTCTAAAACAACAGCATTAGCAAAATCTTTAATGATAATTAAGCAAATCACTAAGAGCGCTATTGCATAAAGAAAAGCCCTTAAAGCGAGTGGCCCTATTTTCTTAAGATTATTCATTTATACCAGATTTTTCTTCAATCGCATCCCAGTACTCATAAGCTCTTCGCAAGTGAGGAATCACAATTGTTCCGCCCACTAAAGTTCCAATACTCATGGCTTCGACAACTTCTTCTTTAGTAAAACCAGATTTATAACTCGACTCTAAATGATATTTGACACAGTCATCACAACGCAAGACCAATGAAGCAACAAGGCCTAATAGCTCTTTTGTTTTCTTATCTAAAGCACCTTCTGCAAAAGAATTTGTGTCTAAGTTAAAGATTCTTTTGAGGACTTTATTATTATCCTTCAAAATCTTATCATTCATCCGCGCTCTGTAAGCATCGAACTCTTCTACCAAATCACTCATGTACAATAATTATATAGTTAAAATTTAAGACTCTTCACGTGCTCTCTTTTTATCATTTCTGATAACCATACCAGAGATAAAAATACTTATTTCATAGAGGATCAAAACTGGGATAGCAACGATCACTTGACTCGCAATATCCGGCGGTGTAATCACAGCGGAAATAATCAATATAAAAACAAGTGCATACTTGCGGTGTTTTCGCAGGAATACAGGTGTCACAAGACCTAGCTTCGTCAGGAAATAAATGATGATCGGCAATTCGAAGATCAAGCCGCTGGCAAGTACTGAAGCACGGACCAGACCGATATAAGAATCTAGATCAAAATCATTAAAGACCTCTGTACTCACAGAATAATTTCCTAAAAAGTTAATTGATAAAGGTGTGATGACATAGTATCCAAACAAGACACCAACAAAAAATAAAAATGAAGAAGAGAATATGAACAAACGTGCATATTTCTGCTCAGTTGAACTTAAAGCTGGCTTTAAAAAAGACCAGAATTGAAAGACAACATAAGGGAAAGCCATGATAAAACCTGCTGTAATAGACGTCCATATATGTGCACTAAACTGACCAGCAACCTTTCTACTTTGAATTCGGAAAGGAAGTTCATCAAAGCAAAAACTTTTTTCGAAGCCCAAGTTTCTCGAAAATTGACACAAAAGGTCATAGGTAACAAAATTCGCATCTTTAGGTGCAAACAAAATTCCGAATGTCACATCTTTTAAAACAAAAGCAACAGCTCCACCGATAATAATTGCTAAAACGGATCTAACCAAATGCCATCTGAGATCCTCTAGATGATCCAAAAAGGACATATTTCGCGGATCTTTTCTGGTTTTTTTCTTCGCCATCTTAAATAATTCCTTCTTTTACTAAATTGTGTATGTGAACAACACCAGCATATTCTCCGTCTTGCTGTGCAATGATCTGCGAAATATCATTTGTATCAAGCATTTCCATCGCATCAACTGCCATGGCATCATTAGGGATTGTTTTTGGGTCTTCACTCATAATTTCTTTTGCTGTCAGCTGAGAAACATCTTTATTGTTTTTGAGCATACGTCTTAAATCGCCATCGGTTATCACACCGACAATCTCACCTTGATCAATCACAACAGCAACACCCAACATTTTTTCTGAAATCTCAATAATCACATCATCCAAACTAGCATCAATAGCAACTTGTGGTTTTTGATTTTGCTCCGTGATATCGCTCACACGCAAATACAGTGCTTTTCCTAAAGCACCACCTGGATGATAGCGCGCAAAATCAGAACTTGAAAACCCTCTGAGATTTAACAATGAGATTGCCAGGGCATCACCCATTACCAATTGTGCAGTTGTACTTGTTGTTGGCGCCAAATTATTAGGACAAGCCTCTTTCTCAACATGGGTATTCAGAACAAAATCAGCTTGTTGTGCTAAAAAAGAATCGGGATTCCCAGTAATAGCGACCAGTGAATTTTTAAAATTCTTGATGAAAGGCACCAAAACTTTAACCTCAGGTGTCGTGCCACTTTTCGAAATACAAATCACAACATCATCTTTCTGAATGTTACCTAAATCTCCGTGAATAGCATCAGCTGCATGCATATAAATGGCTGGCGTACCTGTAGAATTTAAAGTTGCCACTATTTTTTGAGCGATAATGGCACTTTTCCCAACACCAGTAATAACAACGCGCCCTAAAGAATTAAAGATGATTTCAACAGTCTTTTCAAAATCTAAATTGATAGATTTCTCCAAAGAAGCGATGGCTTTTGCCTGTAACTGAATTGTTTCTTTTGCTAAAGTTTGTATCTTTGATTTAGACATAATGAAATTTTAATGACGCATTTGTCGTTCCTAATTTTATACGTATCTTTAAAGATGCAAAGGTAATTAAAACGTAATATAATCTACTAAATTGGCACAATACAATTTACACAAAGAACTAAAAACATATTTTGGATTTAGTGAGTTTAAAGGACTTCAAGAAGTCGTTATCAGAAGTATCCTAGATAAAGAAGACACATTTGTAATCATGCCAACTGGTGGCGGGAAATCTCTATGTTATCAATTGCCTGCCTTGATCAATGAAGGGACAGCAATTGTGGTTTCACCTCTTATCGCACTGATGAAAAATCAAGTTGATACGCTACGAGGTATTTCTGAAAACCCCGGTGTGGCACATGTCCTGAACTCTTCACTCAACAAAACTCAAATAAAACAAGTTAAATCTGATATCACGAACGGCATCACAAAACTTCTTTATGTCGCACCAGAATCTTTGACAAAAGAAGAATATGTCGATTTTTTAAAGACAGAAAAGATTTCTTTTTTAGCAATTGATGAGGCGCATTGTATCTCAGAATGGGGACATGATTTTAGGCCTGAATACCGCAACTTAAAAAAGATAATTGGCAGAATAGGTGACAATATTCCTATCATCGGACTCACTGCTACGGCAACGCCTAAAGTGCAAGAAGATATTCTTAAAAACTTGGATATCACCCATGCCAACACCTTTAAAGCTTCATTTAACAGGCCCAATCTTTACTACGAAATACGACCAAAAACGGCACAAGTCGATTCTGAAATCATCAAATTTGTCAAGAAAAATTCAGGCAAAAGTGGTATCATTTATTGCCTAAGCCGTAAACGCGTCGCAGAGCTAGCACAGATATTGCAAGTCAATGGTGTCAAAGCTATTCCGTATCATGCAGGATTAGACTCAAAAACACGAAACAAACATCAAGATATGTTCTTGATGGAAGATATAGATGTGGTTGTTGCAACAATTGCATTCGGCATGGGAATTGACAAACCCGATGTCAGATTCGTCATTCACAATGACATTCCAAAAAGCATAGAAAGCTATTACCAAGAAACAGGGCGCGCTGGCCGTGACGGAGGCGAGGGACACTGTCTTGCTTTTTACAGCTACAAAGATGTTGAAAAGTTGGAAAAATTCATGAGTGGCAAACCAATTGCAGAACAAGAAATAGGTCATTCGCTGCTTCAAGAAGTTGTTGCATTCTCAGAAAGCTCTGTTTCACGTCGTAAATATATCCTCCATTATTTTGGAGAAGATTTTGACACTGAAACTGGCGAGGGTGGCGACATGGATGACAATGTACGCTATCCGAAAACTAAAGTAGAAGCACAAGATGAAGTCAGTCTTCTTTTACGAACGGTTAAAAAAACAGAAGGTATCTATAAATCTAAAGATGTAGTTTCTACCCTAACGGGAAGTGTCAACGCTTTAATCAAATCGCATCGCACTAATGAATTGCCAATTTTTGGAGAAGGTAATTATAAGGGCAGTAATTTCTGGAAAGCACTTTTAAGACAAGTGATCGTTAACGGGATGCTGCGTAAAGAAATTGAAAGCTACGGTGTTGTCAAGCTAACAGATAAAGGACGTGCTTTTCTCGACCAACCTGAATCATTTATGATGACAGAAGATCACACCTATTACGAAGAAGTTGCGCAACCTCAAAACAACAAAACGGCCACTGGAGATGATCAACTATTGAAGCTCTTAAAAGATCTTCGCAAGAAAGTTGCCAAGCAAAAGAATGTACCTCCATTTGTTGTTTTTCAAGACCCTTCACTTGAAGACATGGCTTTAAAATACCCGATTACACTTGAGGAAATGACTAATATTCACGGTGTAGGTGAAGGTAAAGCCAAAAAATACGGCCGAGAATTCATCAAGCTGATCGCTGATTACGTTGAAGAAAATGACGTTTTCAGACCTGATGATCTAGTCGTTAAAAGCACAGGAACAAACAGTAGAAGTAAATTATACATCATCCAAAACGTGGACCGTAAGCTCCCCCTTCCAGACATTGCAACTTCAAAAGGCATGAATATGGAGGAGTTTATCAAAAAAATGGAAGCCATCGTTTTCAGCGGAACTAAACTCAACATCACATATTGGGTCGACGAAGTTCTCGATGAAGAGCAACAAGAGGAAATTCACGATTACTTTATAGAATCTGATTCAGACAGCATTGAGGATGCCTTAGAAGAATTTGATGGAGAGTATGATGAAGAAGAATTACGCTTATACAGAATAAAATTCACAAGCGAGGTTGCTAATTAAACATAAAAAAGGCTGTTTTGGGAAAACAAATCTCCAAAACAGCCTTTTTATTTAAGCCTTTGCAGGATTAAAAATCTCTGCTAGCATGCAGCGAGCACTTCCGCCACCATGCGTCTCTATCGTCTCTAAATTTGAATATAAAATCTTAGAAGATTTCTCAATCGTTTTGATTTGAACAGCATTAAGAGATTTATAAGCGCTTTCGCTCATCACTAAATATTTGTGATCTTCCCCTTGCACCTGCAGCATATTACCTGCAAAATGATGCATCTGCTCTTCTGAAATATCAATGATTTCTTTTTGATCTTGCTGAAGTGACTTCACCAATGTTTTCTTTTCTTTTTGATCATCAATCGTCGCCAAACAAACAACAGCAAAATCTTCAGCCAAACACATCAATACATTGGTGTGATATATTGGCAAGCGTTCATCATTCACTGTCTGGTAGGCATTAAATAAAATAGGCGTAAACTCAAAGTCTTCACAAAACTCAACACATAAATCTTCATCCGCTCGTGGTGAAAGTGCACAGTAAGCTTTGCGGTTAGCCCGATCTAAAATAAGATTTCCCGTCCCTTCTAAAAAAACACCTTCATCTTCAGCTGAAGTATAATCAACTACATTTTTAATCTGAAAACCTTCAGACTCCACAGCCTCGATGACTTCCTTACGGCGCTCAGGACGTCTGTTTTCGGCGAACATTGGATATAAAGCAATGTCTCCATTTTGGTGGAATGAAATCCAATTGTTTGGGAAAATAGAATCTGGGATGTTTAGTTTTTCATCATCGTCAACAACAATGACTTTCACACCGACTGCTCTTAATTTTTCAACAAAAACATCAAATTCTTTTTGTGCATTTGCATTAATTGTGGCCTGTAAATCAGAGGTCTTTTTTTGAAAATAATTGTTCACGGCAGTTTCTTCATTCATCCGAAAAGCGACTGGGCGAATCATTAAAACTGTATTCGTTATTTGCTTCATATATTATATTCTTATAAGAGGAAGTGTTGAACATCTCAACAAACCTTCTTGTTTAGCTATTTCTCTATAATTAACTTCTTCAACAGTGATGTTGTGTAGACGCAACCAATCGTTCAAACGTTTGAAATGTGCGTCAGAAATCACAACATCTGGACGAATAGAAAAAACATTACTCGTCATATCGTACATTTCTTCTTTTGAAATTTCAAAGACATGATCAGCACCAAAATAATCGACCAACCATTTGTATTCCTCTTCGTCAAGAAAACCATTGCGATGAATAATTGCTTTATCATCACCAATTGGTTGGAAACAGCAATCTAAGTGCAATGCATTATTCTTAGGATCTTCATTGTCTTTGCGAAGATTAAAAGATTTTACTTTTCTATTTGGAAACTCAGCCTGTAGCGCTTCAACAGCTACAGGATTTGTTCGTGCAGTAATATAACTTGAGTAGTCCTCACCGCGATAGGTTCCGACAAAGATATAATCTTTATGCGGCATAACATCTCCACCTTCTATATGGCAATGCTCAGGTAATTCGACGATTTTACGAGGATCAATCTGTTCTAAGACTTCGTGAATCGCTTCTATTTCTTGTGCACGATCTGGCAAAATATTAGCCTTGACAAATTTATCATCAATCACAAAGCCTATGTCACGCGTAAAAATTTGATTGTAATCTTTAATGGTTTCTGGACGATAAACTTCCACCTCATATTTCTTCAAAACATCAGCAACAGCCTCCATTTCTTCAACCATATCTTCATTTTTCGGATAAGTTCCGTTTTTGATATGAAGTTTAGATTTGGGATCATAGGTGTCCTCAATTTTAGGTGTTTCACCAGATGAATTAGCAGTTCCCAATACAACTGCTTTCAAGTGAGAAGTTTCGTCTTTAATATTTAGTTTTAGCATCGTCATATAATTAGTTTGCGAAGGTAATAAACCTAAATGTGAATCACATTTAAATTCAATTGATAAGTCTCAAAGCTAGAAAAAGATTCAAAAAAAATCCTCAGGAAAACTGAGGATTTAGGATATCTATGTGGGTGCGATTACTCGTCGAGTAGCAAATTTAAAGTCACATCAATATTATCTCGTGTCGCACGTGAGAAAGGACAAATCAAATGTGCTTCATTCATTAATTTCTCTCCCATTTCTACAGAATCTGCACCAGGAATATAAGCATCAATGATAGCTTCAAGCTGGAAATCATCATTTTCTGTTTTCCCAATGCTGATATTGGCTTTCACTTTAAAATCGCCTAATTTCTGATCGAGTTTTTCAGCAGCGCCTTCAAGAGCACTTCCGAAGCATGCTGAATAAGCAGAAGCAAAAAGCTGTTCTGGATTGACACCGTCGCCATTGCCGCCCATTTCTTTAGGCATTGCTAAATTCATATCAACACGACCGTCATCAGTTTTAACGTGTCCCTTTCTGCCACCTGTTGTTGTGGCTTTTGCAGTATATAAGGTATTCATAAATTATAATTTTACTTAAATGTACTATAGATTTGAAAGCATAACGAAAATAAGTTCATAAATTTGTATTAAATCTCATGTCATTGGCAGCAAACAATACACATCCATCGGCCTTAGGAAATCATCATAATTCATCTCGCGAAAACTTGAGCAAGAAGTCGGCTGATCGGATTAAAAAACTGAGACGTCAAAAACTTAATATTGAGAACCTAACTTCCGAATTGAGAAGTGGAAACATAACTGCATTAAGCCAAGCCATTACCTTAATTGAGAGCCAAAGTTCACGCCATCAGGAGGCTGTTAAAAAGCTCATTGAAAATTGTCTACCACATGCAGGAAATGCAATCCGTATTGGAATCACTGGTGTGCCTGGCGTTGGTAAAAGTTCTTTTATAGAAAGCTTCGGTTTACATCTCATATCACAAGGACACAAGGTTGCAGTTCTAGCTGTTGACCCATCGAGCTCCATTTCAGGCGGCAGTATTCTCGGTGATAAAACACGGATGGAAAAACTCGTACAATCGCCTCAATCTTATATTCGACCGACTGCATCTGGCACTTCCTTAGGTGGTGTATCTCGCAAAACACGTGAAAGCATCACGCTTTGTGAAGCCGCTGGTTATGATATTATTTTAATTGAAACCGTGGGCGTTGGCCAAAGCGAAACTTTGGTGCACAGCATGACAGATTTCTTTTTACTCTTAAAACTCGCTGGTGCTGGTGATGAATTACAAGGCATCAAAAGAGGAATTATAGAAATGGCCGATGCGATTGTCATCAATAAAGCAGATGGAGACAACATTAAACAGGCAAAAAATGCAAAACTTGAGTTTAATAGGGCCCTCCAATTATATCCGCCAAAAGCAAATGAATGGAAGCCAAAAGTCATTTTAGCAAGCGCATTAGAACACCAAGGAATTGATAAAATTTGGAAATTGATCAGTCGTTTTATGAAGCATACCAAAGAGAACGACACCTTTGAAGCAAATCGTGCACAGCAATCTAAATATTGGCTGACGCAAAGCATAGAAGAGAACCTCAAAAAAGACTTCTATGGAGCACCAGAAATAAAGATAGCTTTAGAAAAAGAGCTGCTTAAAATTGAACAAAAAAAGACAACGGCTTTTGAAGCTGCCTATACGCTTTTGGAATTGTACCGCGATCTTAATGCGGATTAACGAGACCTAATTTTTGCCGACACCACACATTGAGTTTGAAAAAGAGCGTCCCAATTAAAGCACCGACAAGCGCACCAACAATAATATCACTAGGATAATGAACGCCGACGTAGATGCGACTGTAGGAAACAACACTACCCCACATCAGAAGAAAGGTAAAAATATATCTCACCTTATTTTTCAATAAATTCCCAATCAAAAAAACCACGGCAAAAGAACTCACGGCATGGCCTGAAAAGAAACCAAAATCACCACAGCGTTTTGCGAGAAATCTCCCCTGCATAATCATTGCTTCATTACAAGGTCGTGGACGCATAATTGTATCTTTAAAAAAATTAGAAAGCTGATCCGTTGAAGTGATCATCAAGGCGACTGTCACCACTATTGTTCCTAAACCTTTCCAACCGAATTTTTTGTAGCATAAAAAGAGGAGAAAAGCATAAAGCGGGTATGAAGTTTCTTTTTCTGTCACAAAAACCCAAAAAACATCCCAAGTTCGTGACCCGAGATTATTCAGGTATAAAAAAAGTTGCTGATCTAATGCGAGAAGTGCTTCCATATATTAATCCTGATAGCGTTCAACTTCTCGATCGTAAAACGCTGATGCCTCTTTGATCAATGTATCAGTTTCTTCCACAAAATCATCTTCATCTTCGATATTGATATCCTCTAACCATTCTATTTCATCATCTTTCAAATCAATGATAAATCGTGGGTATTCGGTATGAATAATATAAATTGATTCAGGAAAATCTGTATTATCACCAAGTATAAATCTAGGTATTTTCATAGCGCTGTTTTAATTTTTCTTTTTTAGGATGTGTGAGATAATTAAATCGAATATACAACAAAATTGCAGAAAATGTTAAACCTGCTAAAAGACCAAACCAAATTCCTGTACTTCCATAATACTCTTCTGTTCCAAAAAAGTAAGAAATCGGAAAGCCAATTAACCAATAGGCAACAAAGCAAATCAAGGTTGGTATCTTAACGTCTTGCAAACCTCTTAAAGCGCCTAAAAATGCCACTTGAAGACCATCGCTCAACTGAAAGATCGCTGCAATAACGAGAAGCTGAGCTGCTAAGCTAACCACCTGAGCATCATCAATATACAAGGTTGGCAAGAATGATTTAAACAAAATAAAGCCTAATGTAAATAAACTCGAAATCAAAAATGTTTGTATAAATATAGAATCAGCCACACGGCGTAAATTCAAATAATCTTTCTTTCCTTTTTGATTGGCCACACGTATCGTTGCCGTCACCCCTAGCCCCACGGCGATCATAAAAGTCATAGAAACAAGGTTGAGTGCAATCTGGTTTGCCGCCTGTGCCTTGGCACCCAGCGTCCCTGCTAAAATCACAGAAGCTGTAAAAATACCGCCCTCAAACAACATTTGTAAAGCCGTTGGAAAACCAATATTTAGAAGTTTTGAAAAGACTTTGCGACTTAAAGATCTTTTCATCAAGACAAAGAATGCTTTTAACTTGGGTCTATTTTTAAGAATGTAATAAAGCAGAATTACCATAAAAATACGTGAAATCAATGTTCCTATTGCGGCACCTTCCAATTCCAATCTCGGGAAAATCCAAACGCCATAAATCAAGAAGTAGTTAAAAAGTACATTCACTAAATTGGCAGCAATTGTCGCATACATGGCATATTTGGTTAATGACAAACCATCAGCAAATTGTTTCAATCCCTGAAAAATCATCATCGGAATCATTGAAAAGGCAACAATATTCAAGTAAGGCAAGGCCAAGTCAACAACTTGCGCGGGCTGATCTAAGTAATATAAAATTGGCTTTGAGAGCACCAGCATCAAAAAGAGTACGACGCCTAGGACGCCACACATAATCATACCATGCTGGAAATAAGAACGCCCCTTGACATGATCGCCTTCACCATCAGCTTCAGCTATAAGCGGTGTAATTGCAAAACTGAATCCGATTCCCATAAAAAGTGCAAAAAAGACCATGGTATTCCCAAGAGACACAGCCGCCAAAGGTTCAGCCCCCAGACGCCCAATCATAATATTATCGACAAAACCAACAAGAACATGTCCCAATTGCCCTAACATAACAGGAAATGCAAGATGTAAGTTTTTTCGAAATTCTTTTGTATAAACGGCTAAATTCAAATCAATTTTTTTGAGCCTGCAAAAGTAAGACTTGTCTGTGAGAAATCGACCTCTTGTTCTAAATTTAAGTTTTTATAGTGAATAGTTTTTTTTGAACATGAGTTAAACTAATTTTGTGACTAAAGATTTTAAATTTGAATAAAGAACGAATCATTTCCAATGTTGCTAAACTTTTACAAGAGATTCCAACATCAATGGATATTGTCAAAGACGATCAGAAGAAAGACAAACGCTTTCAATACCTCGCAAAACACATGGTTGAAAAAGCGATTAAAAGGGATGCACTTTTAACTAGTGATGATGATCAAGGGATTGCGATTTTCTTTAAAGAAGATGGTTCATCAGAAGGGTTTTGGGACGAAATCCTCACTGATCTTCAACTCGCTCTAAAGGTAACTGGTATAAAAAAAGGATTAAAAGCTTTAAAAAATCAAAAGTTCATTCGCAAACAACGCCCCAACAAAGGTAGCTATCTCTACTGCTGGTTTTGGGGTATTTTACCAGATGCACGTGGCTTAACAGACAAGAAAACAGCCTATAAAATGAAAGACCAGATGTTTGCCATTTCTAAAAAAGAGCAACTTCCTATTTATGCTGAAACACGAATTAGACGTGTCTGCGTGGCCTATAGAAGATATGGCTTTGAACTTCTAAACGAATGGGAACACCCAAGTGGAGATACCATGTATTTTTTAAAATATGAGCCAGAGAAAAATTAAATAATTAATTTTTCTTAAAGACTAGATTTGTATTCACTTCAAATGCTAGGATATCAGAAATAAAGACGCATATCCTCTTCGTCAATTTCTTGCTTTCCGAGAATCATCAAACGCTCGATAACATTGCGCAATTCCCTAATATTTCCTGGCCAATCGTGGTTTGTCAAGATTTTAAGTGCTTTTTGAGACACCGTTTTCGTTTTTACACCTTGCTCTTTTGAGATTGTCGTTAAAAAATAATCGACTAAAAGTGGAATATCAGACTTTCTATCTTTCAAGGCTGGCACATCGATTAATATAACTGCTAATCGATGATACAAGTCTTCTCTAAAATGAGCGGCTTCAATCTCCTCTTTTAAATTTTTGTTTGTCGCGGTTATCACACGCACATCGACCTTAATATCTTTGTCACTTCCGACCCGCTGAATTTTATGTTCTTGTAAAGCTCTTAAAACTTTAGCTTGAGCTTTTAAACTCATATCTCCAATTTCATCTAAGAATAGTGTACCGCCATCGGCAGCTTCAAACTTTCCTGCACGATCCTTATTGGCTGAAGTGAAGGCACCTTTGACATGTCCGAACAATTCGCTTTCGATCAATTCAGAAGGAATCGCAGCACAATTGACTTCCACAAAAGGTTTTTTATCTCGGTCACTTTGCTCGTGTAGCCAGTTAGCTACAAGCTCTTTTCCTGTTCCATTTTGTCCCGTGATTAAGACGCGAGCATCGGTAGGTGCCACTTTTTTAATAATGGTTTTAATTTGCTCAATGGCATCAGACTCACCGATCATCGTGAATTTTTTGCTGACTTTTTTTCGCAATGTTTTATTTTGTCGGTGCAAATCGTTGTGAGATAAAGCGATGCGAATTGTATTGAGTAAACGGTTTAGATCAGGTGGTTTTGAGATATAGTCAAAAGCTCCCATTTTCATGGTTTCCACGGCAGTATCAATATCGCCATGTCCTGAAATCATGATGATTGGTAAATCAATAGCTTGTTCTCTGACAAAATTCAAGACTTCGACACCGTCTTTTTTTGGCATCTTAATATCACACAAAACAGTATCTAACTTTTCAGATTCAATAATACGGATGGCCTCTTCTCCATCTTTAGCTTCGAATATTTCAAAACGACTATCCTCTTCTGTAAGAATATTTTTGAGCACACGTCTGATACTTGCTTCATCTTCTGCTATTAAAATCTTTGCCATTCTTTTTCTGTTTTTACTGTAAGAGTCATTTATTTGAATGGACAAGATAAAGAAAATAATGAATCCAACACAGCTGAAAAGTGGAGATCAAAGCATTAAAAAACAAAACCCATCCGCCTTAACGAATGGGAAAAAAATTGCTATGAAAAAGAAAACGTCACTTCGAGTTAGGAAGCGACGTTCAAATATATAAAATTTTGTTAAGGTTTTAATACCTATGAAAACATATCTTTGACTTTTTCGAAAAAAGATTTATCATTTTCTTCAGGGCTTGGCTGAAAATTTGAATCTTCAAGATTCTCTTCAAAGAATTGTTTTTGTTCTTTTGTCAGTGTTTTAGGAGTCCAAACGTTGACATGGACTAACAAATCACCTGTGCCATATCTATTGATACTCGGTAAACCTTTATTGCGGAGTCTCAATATTTTACCGCTTTGCGTTCCTGGCTCAATTTTGATACGCACTGTTCCAGAGACAGTTGAAATATCAGTACTTGCGCCTAAAGAAGCTTCTGGAAAACTGACATAAAGATCGTAATGTAAATTATTCCCATCACGTTTTAGTTTCTCATGTTCTGCCACTTCGATAACAACAAGTAAGTCTCCATTGATCCCATCACCAGCAGGTTCATTTCCTTTGCCTGAAACTTTGAGTTGCATGCCATCCTCAACACCCGCAGGTATTTTGATTGACACCAATTCTTGATCCATTTTCAAACCACTCGCGTCAGTCCCTTTGCCTTTTTTATCAAGTGTTTTTCCTGTGCCACCACAAGAAGAACAAGGTGCTGAAGTCTGCATACGTCCTAAAATAGTATTTTGAATTTTAGTGACTTGACCGACACCATTACAGGTTGGACAGGTTTTATATGACGTATCGGCAGGTTTCTTTTTGCGTGAAACTTTAATTTTCTTCTCAACGCCTAAAGCAACTTCCTCAAGTGTAAGCTTGACACGGATGCGCAAGTTACCACCTTTGGTTTGCCGACGTCCGCCGCCGCCAAAACCTCCACCGCCGAAGCCGCCTCCAAAGCCGCCGCCGCCAAAGATATCACCAAACTGATTGAAAATATCATCCATGTTCATTCCGCCGCCTCCGCCGAAACCTCCTGAACCATCAAAGGCTCCATGACCAAATTGATCATACTTTTGACGCTTTTCTTGGTTTCCGAGGATTTCATAAGCTTCAGCTGCTTTTTTAAACAGATCTTCAGCTTCAGAATCATCAGGATTTTTATCAGGGTGATATTTTATGGCAAGCTTACGGTATGCCTTTTTAATTTCAGCTTGTGTAGCTTCTTTAGAAACACCTAAAATATCGTAATAATCTTCTTTCATAAATTTTTATTTTCCTGTCACAACTTTTGGGTAACGTATAATTTTGTCGCCTAAAGCGTAACCTTTTTCAACAACATCAACAATCTTTCCTTTCAAATCATCAGATGGTGCTTGAATTTGTGTTACTGCCTCATGCAAATCAGCATCAAAAGTATCGCCAGCTTTGACGGCAATCACTTCTAAACCTTTTGATTTTAATGTCTCTCTGAATTTATTGTTGATCAGCTCTATGCCTGAAAAAGATTCAACATCTTTAGATTTTTTTAATTCGACTAAAGCGCGATCAAAGTCATCTAGAATTGGTAATAAGGCTTGCATAACTTCTTGCCCTGCAGTTTTAAAAAGCTCCAAACGCTCTTTACTTGTGCGACGTTTGTAATTTTCAAACTCAGCAAACAGACGTAAATATCTATCCTTTTCTGAATCTAAAGCGACTTGTAATTTTTCTTCTTTAGATAATAATTCTTCTTGCTGCTCTTCCTGAACAGCTTCAGTCGTATTATCATTATAAAACTCAGCCTCATCAGTAGTTTCCTCTGCTTGTGGCTGTGTTTGCTCATTCACCTGCTCATCATTCAGGTTTTGATTTATATCTTTTTGATTTTGCTCTTTATCCATCACAAATTTATTTACTTGTGTAAAGGCAAATCCATTGCCACATTAGTATTCGTGTCAAAATGTCAGCAAAAAATATTTAATCTCTAATTTCATAAAATTCATGGAAGGGTGTAACTTTGCCCGCAAAAATAAATCATGAAACGACTCAGCTTACCCTTGTATGCACTAGCATTCGGATTGGTCTTGACATCTTGTCAAAACACAGAAACTTCAAAAACAACTAAAAAAGCCGATGTAGCTAAAAAAAGCGAAATTGCTCAGGTCTACAAAGTTGACACAAATGAATCTTACCTTGAATGGGAAGGTGCTAAACCAGCGGGAAAACATTTCGGGAAACTCAAATTAAAGAACGGTGAGATTTCTGTTCTTAATGACACTTTGGAAGCTGGAGAATTTACAATTGATATGGCTTCAATTACTGTTGAAGACTTGACAGGAAGTGACAGAGAAGATCTTGAAATGCACTTAAAAGGAACAGCGGAAGGCAAAGAAGATCATTTCTTTGATGTCAATAAACATCCAGAAGCAAATTTTGAAATCACGGAAGTCAACAAAGAAAACTCGGCTTACAAAATCAATGGAAACTTAACAATCAAAGGAGAAACAAAAAACATCAGTTTCCCAGTTGATCTCAGTTTTGATGACAAGAAAAAGACTTTAAAACTCAGCACGAATGACATCACAATCGACAGAACTGAATGGGGCATCAATTTCATGTCTAAATCAATCATGGATAATGTCAAGGACAAGTTTATCAATGACGAAATCAAAATCAAATTTGCACTGAAAGCTCACCAATAAAATCTGACACATTTTAAATTAAAAAAAGGGCTGCAAAAATTAATTTGCAGCCCTTTTTACTTTTCTATGTCAGCGAATTATGCTTCCCCAGTTGGCCCAAAGTTAAGAGGAATATTTTGGCGTTCTTCATCTTCAATTTTGCCGTGTCTATTCTCATACTTCGCAATATTGTCATTTAAAGCTTTCAACAAACGCTTGGCGTGCTGAGGCGTTAAAATGACACGCGATCTGACTTTACTTTTTGGCGTGCCTGGCATAACATTCACATAATCTAAAACAAATTCTGTGGGTGAGTGATTAATAATCACTAGGTTACTGTAGATGCCTTGTGCCACATCTTCATCTAGTTCTATATTAAGCTTCTTGCGCTTACTATCGTCTTTTTGATCACTCATCTCCTTTGTTTTTTAATTAAAATTCACTTTCGTATCTTGATTTTGCTTCATCATGTCAGTCATTTCTTCTTTAGATCCGACAATAATGTCATCAAATTCACGAAGACCAGTTCCTGCAGGGATTCTATGTCCGACAATCACATTTTCTTTTAATCCTTCAAGCTTATCTACTTTACCACTCACAGCTGCTTCGTTTAAAACTTTCGTTGTTTCTTGGAAAGATGCTGCAGAGATAAATGATTTGGTTTGAAGTGAAGCTCTTGTAATTCCTTGTAAAATAGGCTTAGCAGTCGCAGGTTCAACATCACGCGCAACGACAAGCTGTTTATCTTCACGCTTCAATATAGAATTCTCATCCCTTAGGTCACGTAAGCTTACAATTTGACCTGGCTTTAAGTTGATGCTATCTCCTGCATCTTCAATGACCTTTTTACCAAAAATATTATCATTTTCCTCAATGAAGTCTTGTTTGTGAACCAATTGATTTTCAAGGAAAATAGTATCACCTTGATCCTGAATTTTCACTTTTTGCATCATTTGACGCACAACAACCTCAAAGTGTTTGTCATTAATCTGTACACCTTGTAAACGGTAAACTTCTTGGACTTCATTTACGAGATATTGCTGAACAGCACTTGGACCTTTGATATTCAAGATATCTTCTGGCGTTACTGATCCATCAGAAAGTGGCATGCCAGCTCTGACGTAGTCATTCTCTTGAACAAGAATCTGGTTTGATAGTTTGACAAGATATTTCTTGATCTCACCAAGTTTAGATTCGACAATGATTTCGCGGTTACCACGTTTAATCTTACCGAAAGAAACAACACCATCAATCTCACTCACAACTGCAGGGTTGGATGGATTACGCGCTTCAAAGAGTTCAGTCAATCGTGGTAAACCTCCTGTAATATCACCAGCTTTAGATGACTTACGTGGAATCTTCACTAAGACTTTCCCAATTTTAATCCCTTCTTCATCGTTCACCATCAAATGGGCTCCAACTGGTAGGTTGTAAGATCTGATGATTTCACCTGAATTGTCTTTAATATGTAATGTTGGAATGTTACGTTTATTTTTTGACTCTGTGATGACCTTTTCCTCAAAACCAGTTTGTTCATCACTTTCAACTTCGTAAGTCATCCCTTGTGTAATATTTTCAAACTCAACTTGACCAGCGAATTCAGAAATAATAACACCGTTATATGGATCCCATTTACAAATCACATCGCCTTTGGTCACTTTCTGACCTGGTTTGACAAAGATTTGAGAACCGTAAGGAATAACATTTGAACTCAATGTAATTCCAGATTTTTTATCTACAATTTTGGCTTCAGAAGTTCGTGAAATCACGATATCAACTTCTTTACCTTCGTTGTTTTCACCTTTGACAGTTTTCAGATCTTCGATTTCAGCAATACCATCGTATTTAATCTCAAGTTTGCTTTCCTCAGATATGTTTCCTGCAATACCACCAACGTGGAATGTTCTCAATGTCAGCTGTGTTCCTGGCTCACCAATTGACTGAGCAGCAACGACACCAACAGCTTCACCTTTCTGAACTGTTTTATTAGTGGCGAGGTTTCGCCCGTAACAATTGACACAAATTCCTTGTTTAGCTTCACAAGAGAGTGGCGAACGTACTTCAACTGAATTCAATGGAGAAGCTTCAATCATCGCAGCACAATCTTCAGTGATTTCATCACCAGCTGAAACGATTAATTCCTGTGTGATCGGCTCAATAATATCGTTAACCGCTGTACGACCAACGACACGCGCACCAAGTTTTTCAACAACTTCCTCATTCTTTTTCAACGCCTGAACTTCAATACCTCTTAAAGTACCGCAATCTTCTTCGCGCACAATCACATCTTGAGAAACATCAACTAAACGACGTGTTAAGTATCCTGCATCGGCAGTTTTAAGAGCCGTATCGGCAAGACCTTTACGTGCACCGTGCGTTGAGATAAAGTATTCGAGAATTGAAAGTCCTTCCTTAAAGTTAGAAAGAATTGGGTTTTCAATAATTTCACCACCTGCAGAAGTCGATTTTTTAGGCTTAGCCATCAAACCTCTCATTCCTGTCAGCTGACGAATTTGCTCCTTAGAACCTCTCGCCCCTGAATCAAGCATCATATAAACTGAGTTAAACCCTTGGTCATCCTCACGAATACGCTTCATTGCAAGTTCAGTCAGGTTGGTATTTGTTGCAGTCCAGATATCAATAACTTGGTTATAACGTTCGTTATTGGTAATCAGACCCATGTTATAGTTACCTGTCACACCTTCAACCTCACCTTCTGCTTCATGGATCATGTCTTGCTTTTCTTCAGGGATAATAATATCTCCTAGTGAGAAAGAAAGTCCACCTTTAAAGGCAAAATTATAACCTAAATCCATAATATCATCTAAGAATTCAGCCGTTTCCGGAACTGAAGTTAACTTAAGAACATTTGCAATAACGTCTCTTAAAGCTTTCTTGGTCATGACATCATTCACAAAACCTAATTTCTCAGGAGTTGCTTGGTTAAATAAGACACGCCCCACAGTTGTGTCAATAATTTTGGTGATTAATTCACCTTCATCATTGACATCTTTTGTTCTGATTTTGATACCAGCATTCAGTGCGACACGCTTTTCGTTGTAAGCAATTTCAACTTCCTCATCAGAGTAAAAACTCAAGCCTTCACCTTTAACAGGGTTCTCTTTCGTTGAAACTCTATGTTTCGTCATATAATACAGACCTAAAACCATATCCTGAGATGGAACAGTAATAGGAGAACCATTTGCTGGGTTCAAGATGTTATGTGAGGCCAACATTAGAAGTTGTGCCTCAAGAATAGCTTCAGGCCCTAAAGGCAAGTGAACAGCCATCTGGTCACCATCGAAATCGGCGTTGAAAGCTGTACAAACTAATGGGTGTAACTGAATTGCTTTTCCTTCAATGAGTTTAGGTTGGAAAGCTTGAATACCAAGTCTGTGCAAGGTTGGAGCTCGGTTCAGCAGAACTGGGTGGCCCTTCAAGACATTTTCAAGAATATCCCAAACAACAGGTTCTTTTTTGTCAATAATTTTCTTAGCAGACTTCACTGTCTTAACAATTCCTCTTTCGATTAACTTACGAATGATGAAAGGTTTGTAGATTTCAGCTGCCATATCTTTTGGAAGACCACACTCGTGCATTTTCATTTCAGGGCCAACAACGATCACAGAACGCGCAGAATAATCCACACGCTTACCGAGTAAGTTTTGTCTGAAACGTCCTTGTTTTCCTTTCAATGAATCTGAAAGTGATTTTAAAGGTCTATTTGAATCTGTTTTAACAGCAGATGACTTTCTTGTGTTGTCAAGTAGTGAATCAACAGACTCTTGAAGCATACGTTTTTCATTACGTAAAATAACTTCAGGCGCTTTGATTTCCATCAATCGTTTCAAACGGTTGTTACGGATAATCACACGACGGTAAAGGTCATTTAAATCTGAAGTTGCAAAACGACCACCATCAAGAGGTACTAAAGGTCTTAACTCTGGCGGAATAACCGGAACGGCTTTCATGATCATCCATTCTGGATTATTCTCACGGTTGTTTTTTGAATCCCTAAGCGCTTCAACAACTTGGAGTCTTTTCAAAGCCTCCGTTTTACGTTGTTTAGAAGTTTCGTTATTTGCTTTGTGTCTTAAATCATAAGACAACTCATCAAGATCGATACGGCTTAAGATATCCAATAAGCACTCTGCTCCCATTTTGGCAACAAACTTATTTGGATCATCGTCATCCAGCATTTGATTATCTTGTGGCAGTGTCTCTAAGATATCAAGATACTCTTCTTCAGTTAAGAAGTCCATTTTCTTGACTTCCTCGCCTTCTGCATTTTTAGCAATACCTGGCTGAACAACGACATATCTTTCATAATAGATGATCATGTCGAGTCTCTTGGAAGGAATACCAAGAAGGTAACCAATTTTGTTTGGTAAAGATCTGAAGTACCAAATATGTGCTACTGGAACAACTAAATTGATATGCCCAACGCGATCGCGACGGACTTTCTTTTCAGTCACTTCGACACCACAGCGGTCACAGACAATCCCTTTATAACGGATTCTTTTATATTTACCACAAGCACATTCGTAATCTTTAACTGGGCCAAAAATACGCTCACAGAAAAGGCCATCACGTTCAGGCTTGTGTGTTCTATAATTAATCGTTTCAGGTTTAAGCACTTCACCCCTAGAGGCAGAAAGAATTTTTTCTGGAGATGCTAAACCAATTGAGATTTGATCAAATCTCGACTGTGTATTCTTTTCATTATTTCTTGCCATAATACAAGTTGCTAAAGAATTATTCTAAAAAATTTATTACTAACAATTATTTCTTGTTATCCTCTTCTAGTCGGATATCCAGACCTAAACCTTTCAATTCGTGCATTAAAACGTTGAAAGATTCTGGTAATCCAGGCTCCGGCATTGGCTCACCCTTAACGATTGCCTCGTAAGTTTTAGCGCGACCAATCACATCATCTGATTTAACAGTCAAAATTTCACGTAGTGTACTAGATGCCCCATAGGCTTCTAGTGCCCAAACTTCCATTTCACCAAAACGCTGACCACCAAATTGTGCTTTACCACCAAGCGGCTGCTGTGTAATGAGTGAGTATGGTCCAATAGATCTCGCGTGCATTTTATCTTCAATCATGTGACCCAGTTTCAGCATATAAATCACACCAACTGTCGCTGGTTGATCAAAACGCTCTCCTGTACCACCATCGTAAAGATATGAATGTCCAAAACGTGGAACACCTGCTTCATCCGTCAATTTATTGATCTGCTCAAGTGAAGCACCATCAAAAATAGGCGTTGCGAACTTCTTCCCTAATTTCTGACCTGCCCAACCAAGGACAGTTTCATAAATCTGGCCGATGTTCATACGAGAAGGGACACCTAATGGGTTGAGTACAATATCAACTGGCGTTCCATCATCTAAGAAAGGCATGTCTTCTTGACGCACAATCTTAGCAACAATACCTTTGTTACCGTGGCGTCCTGCCATCTTATCACCGACTTTAAGTTTACGTTTTTTAGCAACGTAAATTTTAGCAAGCTTCAATATACCTGAAGGGAGTTCATCACCAACAGTAATCGTAAACTTCTCACGTCTTAAGCCACCTTGTAAATCATTTTGTTTGATTTTATAATTGTGTAGCAAGTCAGCAATAAGTGAGTTCGTTTCGGCATCAGTTGTCCAAGTTCCACGCGTTAAGTGAGAGTAATCTTCAACTGAGTTCAACATTTTCTGCGTGTACTTTTTACCTTTTGGTAAAACATCTTCGCCTAAATCGTTTTGAACACCTTGTGCCGTTTTTCCGCCAACAAGAGAAAAGACTTTTTCTATAAGAATGTTTCTCAACTCTTCAAACTTGACCTCGTATTTCCCTTCAAGCTTTTCAATTTCTTGTTTATCCTGGGCACGTTTGCGTTTATCCTTGACAGCGCGAGAGAATAATTTTTTATCAATCACAACACCATTTAATGATGGAGATGCCTTGAGAGATGCATCTTTCACATCACCGGCTTTATCTCCAAAAATAGCGCGTAATAATTTTTCTTCTGGTGTAGGGTCACTTTCACCTTTTGGCGTAATTTTTCCAATTAAGATATCACCAGGATTGATTTCAGCACCGATACGAATCATACCGTTTTCATCAAGGTCTTTTGTGGCCTCTTCTGAAACGTTAGGGATATCACTTGTCAACTCTTCGTTTCCAAGCTTTGTATCTCTCACCTCAAGTGAGTATTCGTCAATATGAATCGATGTCAAGATATCATCGCGAACAACTTTATCTGAAATAACAATTGCATCCTCAAAGTTGTAACCTTTCCAAGGCATAAAAGCGACTTTCATGTTACGTCCAAGCGCCAATTCACCTTTTTCAGTGGCATAACCTTGGCAGAGAACTTGGCCTTTCGCAACACGGTCACCAATTTCTACAATTGGCTTCAGGTTGATTGATGATCCTTGGTTTGTTTTTCTAAACTTAATTAAGTCGTAAGTTTTAGAATCTGAATCAAAACTCACAAGACGATCATTATCTGTACGATCGTACTTGATTGTGATCTGACGTGCATCAACATACTCAACGACACCATCACCTTCTGCATTGATCAAAACACGTGAATCTTGTGCAACACGTCTTTCAAGACCTGTTCCCACAATTGGTGAGTCAACACGCAATAAAGGCACGGCTTGACGCATCATGTTAGAGCCCATCAAAGCACGGTTGGCATCATCGTGTTCCAAGAAAGGAATCAAAGAAGCTGAGATCGATGAAATCTGATTCGGTGCAACATCCACATAGTGAACCTCCTTAGGATCAACAACTGGGAAGTCGCCCTCCATACGTGCAATCACTTTATCTGGCTCAATGACATTATCTTTAGTCAGCGGAATGTTTGCTTGCGCAATCAATTTATCTTCTTCTTCTTCAGCAGAAAGGTAACTCGGTTCTGATTCAAAATCAATTTTTCCATCCGTCACAACACGATAAGGAGTTTCAATAAAGCCCATCGAGTTGATCTTCCCGTAAACTGATAATGAAGATATCAAACCAATGTTTGGTCCTTCAGGCGTTTCAATCGGACATAAACGACCATAGTGCGTGTAGTGAACATCTCGCACCTCAAAGCCAGCACGTTCACGCGATAAACCACCAGGCCCCAATGCAGAAAGTCGACGTTTGTTGGTCAGCTCCCCAAGTGGGTTTGTCTGATCCATAAATTGAGACAATTGGTTTGTCCCAAAGAATGAATTAATAACTGAAGAAAGTGTTTTCGCATTAATCAAGTCAATTGGCGTAAAGACCTCGTTATCACGAACGTTCATACGCTCGCGAATGGTACGTGCCATACGCGCTAAACCAACACCGAACTGCTGAGATAATTGCTCACCCACAGTCCGTACACGACGATTAGAAAGGTGGTCAATATCATCAACTTCAGCCTTAGAATTGACTAACTCAATTAAATATTTAATAATGGTAATGATATCAGCGTTTGTCAGCACACGGCTTTCCATACTAATATCAAGACCTAATTTTTTGTTCATTCGGTAACGTCCAACTTCGCCTAGATTATAGCGTTGTTCACTAAAGAAAAGCTTATCGATAATACCGCGCGCAGTCTCCTCATCAGGCGGCTCAGCATTACGAAGTTGACGGTAAATATGTTCTACAGCTTCTT